>DATKCT010000131.1:0-41131 GCA_035513055.1 Verrucomicrobiales bacterium
GCCTCGCGACGAAACGGCATGGGAAATCCGGGCTAGAAGCGATGATTCGTCTACTGGCCACGATCGGGCGCTGGTTTTTTTCGCGGACTGCGGCGGTGGTCATTTTGTGGGTGATCGTCTTGGGGGTCACGGCGGTCTACGTCGCGGCGGAGTATCATTTCAACCGGCTTCCCGAGCGGCGCGCCGCTTTGGAGCGCGATCTGGATCGCTACCGGTCCGAGATGGGCGATCTGGACCGCAGGTTGGCGGACTTGGACGAGACCCTGAAGGAAAGGCTGCGGGAAGCCGACGAGCAATTGCGGGAGCGGAGGGCGCTTTTGACGGAGAGGACGAATCAAATTCAGGAATTGCAGAAGCAGTTGAAACAACTGCAAGGCTTTTTGGAGCGGGCGCGGGACGTATGGCTGCGTTTGACAGGGGAAGACCCGGAAAAGCGGCGCGACGAGTTGGCCCGGCAGTTGGAACAACAGCGCGCGACCCGGGAGGCGGAGGAGAAAGGGTTGGTGGAACTTATCGACAACCGGCGCCGGCTGGATGCGAACATGGGTGAAGAGTCCCGCAATCTGGCCGCGCAACGAGCTGCGGCAGAAGGGCGGGCATCGGCCGCAGAAAGCGAAGTTTCCCGGCTGAACGTCGAGATCAGCCGTTGGGAATCGCGGAAGGCGGCGGCATTGGCGCACCTGTCCGAGGCATTCCGGCGGGTGGGCAAGCCCTTGATCGTGGCGACGCTGGCGATCGTGCTCTTCCCGCTGGTGGGCAAGGCCGTCCTCTACTATATGTGGGCGCCCTTGGCCTCCCGGGGCCGTCCCGTAATCATCACTTCGGAAGCGGAGGCGCCCATCCGGGTTTCGGAAACGGCGGTAGCCCAGGAAATCGTATTGGGACCGGGAGAGGCCGCCGTCATCCAACACCGCTTTTATCAGGCCTCCGACGAGGATTTGGCGAAGCGAACGCAGTTCTTTCTCGACTGGCGTTATCCCTTCACCAGTCTGGGCTGCTGGCTCATCCTGCTGACCCGGGTCACCAATCGCGCCCGGGAGCATTCCCGGCGGCTCACCTTGTCGAGTCAGGACGAGGCGCAGATCGAGATGACCGTGGTCGAGATTCCTAAGGACGGGTCTTTGGTATGCCGGCCGAGTTTCCTTGCCGCCCTCATCGTTCCGGGCAGTCAACCGCCGGTGATCCGTTCCCACTGGCGGATCTTCTCGTTGCACGCTTGGATCACGCTCCAGTTCCGGTATTTCGAGTTTCGGGGCCCGGTCCGTTTGGTCTTGTGGGCGTATCGCGGGGTGCGGGCGGAACGATTGACGCGCCAAAACGTCGAGGAAAGCAACGAAAGGCGGACCAATCAGTTAGCGACAATCGGGTTCACGCCTTCTTTGCGCTACCGCAGCCGGCGGGCCGAGACATTTTTCTCCTACGTGCGCAATCAGAATCCGTTGTTTGACGATCTGTTCTCCGGCGTGGGCGTGTTTTTATGCCAGCAGATCTCTCGAGCCGAGGAATTCCGGCGCCAGGGCCGTTTTTGGGCCGGGCTTTGGAACGGAGTGACCAAAGTTTTTGGGTTGTAGTCGCGAGAAATCCGTTAGGCGAGGATGTCGCGGACGACGCGGGCATGTTCCACTCCGGTAAGGCGCATATCCAGGCCCTGGAAAGGCACGCTGAAACGCGAATGGTCGATCCCGAGCTGGTGGAGCATGGTGGCGTGGAGATCGCGGATGTGGACGGGGTTCTCGACGGCGTGGTAGCCGAGTTCGTCGGTGGCCCCGTAACGCGTCCCTCCGCGGATGCCTCCCCCAGCCAGCCACATCGAGAAGCCTTTGATGTGGTGATCGCGTCCCGGTCCGCCTTTGCCCTGAAACATCGGGGTCCGGCCAAACTCTCCACCCCAAATCACGAGGGTATCGTCGAGGAGACCCCGGGCTTGGAGATCGGTGAGGAGAGCCCAGGTAGGCCGGTCGGTGAGGCCGCAGCAAATCCCCATGTAACGTTTCAGATCTCCGTGGTGATCCCAGCCCCGGTGATAGAGGTGGACGAAGCGAACGCCGCGCTCGATGAGACGGCGCGCCAGAAGGCAGTTCGAGGCGTAGGACCCGTCGCCGGGTTGGGCTCCGTAGAGTTCGAGTATCGAAGCGGGTTCGCGGGAGATGCTGGTTAGCTCCGGAACAGAGGTTTGCATGCGATAAGCCATTTCGTAGGCGGCGATCCGGGTCTCGATCTCGGGATTGGCTATGGCCGCGTGACGGCGGCGGTCGAGCTGATGGAGGGCGTCGACCACTGCGCGTTGTTGGGCGGCGCTGATTCCGGCGGGATTCCGGAGGTAGTGGATGGGGTCGCCCGCGGAATGGAACTCGACGCCTTGGAACCGGCTAGGAAGGAAGCCGGCGGACCACTGGCGCGAGGCGATGGGTTGGGGGTCGCGCCCGCCGGTGCTGGTGAGGACGACAAAGGCGGGCAGTTCATCGGTTTCCGCGCCGAGACCGTAGGTGACCCAGGAGCCCATGGAAGGCCGGCCGCTGATGGCCGACCCTGTATTCATGAAAGTGTGGGCAGGATCATGATTGATCTGTTCAGTGACCATCGAGCGGACGACGCAGATCTGGTCGGCCAGGCGGGCTTGCCAGGGCAGGAAATCGCTGATCCATTGACCGGAAGCTCCGTGGCGCCGGAACTGAGTCATGGGACCCTGACAATGCAGCTCTTGACCCTGGAGCTGTGCGATGGGTTGACCGCGAGTGTAGGACTCGGGCATGGGCTGACCGTGCAGGCGCGCCAGTTCCGGCTTGTAATCAAAGGTTTCGAGGTGGGAAGGACCGCCGGCCATGCACAGGAAAATGACGCGCCGGGCCCGGGGAGCATGCTGCGGGAATCCCGGGCGCCCTCGGACCTCGAGCGGACTGGGCTCGGCGCCGCTGGCGCGGGCGAGCAAGGTTTGAAGGGCGGCGAACCCGATACCGGCGCCGCCGCAGGCGAGAAAGGCGCGTCGCTGCAGGCGCAGAACGGGTTCGGAGGGAACAACGGCACGTGGAGCAAGGCCATTCATCGGTCAGTTCCGGGTAACGGTTTCGCTGAGGTTGAGCAGCGCGCGAGCGACTGAGGTCCAGGCGGCGACTTCGATGGCGCTGAGGCCGGGCCGGGGCGGAGCGGAGCCGACCTGCAATAAGGCCTCCGCTTCTTCCGGAGCGTCGCGGTAACCTTGGAGATGGAACTCGAGGAGTTCCCGCAATGTTTTCGCCTCTGCAGGGTCCGGTGATCGCGACACGGCGAGACGAAAGGCAAATTCGATGCGTGCGCCGAAATGGGAAGGGGCCTCCCGAAGCACGCGCTCGGCGAAACAGCGTGAGGCTTCGACAAAGGTGGGATCGTTGAGAAGAACCATTGCGGCGGTGGGCGTGTTCGAGCGGGGCCGCTGCGCCGCGCATTCCTCCCTGCTGGGAGCATCGAAAGCCTTGAGCATGGGGTGGAGAAACTGCCGTTGCCAATGCGCATAGAGGCCGCGCCGCCATTGGCGGAGATCGGCGTGATGCCGGTATTCCCGCTCCGGAAAGTTCAAATGCCGGTAGTAACCAGCGGGTTGATAGGGTTTGACGCTGGCGCCTCCAATCTCCCGCCGGAGAAGGCCGGAGACGGCGAGCGCATTGTCGCGCAGCGCTTCGGCGGGAAGGCGATAACGGGATTGGCGGGCGTAGAGCCTGTTTTCAGGATCGCGCGTCCGGAGCGAGCTAGGTTCCAGTGAAGACTGGCGGTAGGCTTGGCTGGTGACGATGAGCCGAAGCAGGTGTTTGGTGTCCCAGCCGCATTCGACGAACTCGAGAGCGAGCCGATCGAGAAGCCCGGGATGAACCGGCGCTTCGCCTTGGCCGCCGAAATCATCGAGCGTTTTCGAGAGTCCGTTGCCAAAGCCGAGATTCCAGAAGCGGTTGGCGAAGACGCGAGCTGTAAAGAGACCGGCGCCCTTCTCTGGGAGCGTGATCCATTCGGCGAGGTCGAGCCGGGTCAGCCGCGGCGCCGAAGAATCCGGAGCGTCGAGCGCGGATGCGGAAGGGGCGGCGTCGAGGAAGGACGGAAGAGCTGGCTCGATCAGCGCTCCGCTCTCGTCGAGCCAATCTCCCCGGGGAAGAAGGCGAACGGGCCGGGGGCTGGTGGACACGGAAACCATGGTGCGGCGGGTCGAGGCGGCGAGAGCGGCGCGGCGCGCCTCAAGGCGCCGAAGCCGGTCCCGGTCCGGCCCGGTCGAGTTAGACTCGCTTTCCGTTAGGCTCAACCTGGCGATTTCCAGATCCAACTGCTCGAGAATGCGGCGATCCCTGGCGCTCAGAACGTCCAGTTCGGGGGGCCGCGCGGTGGGAAGTTCGTTTGATCCTTCCGAAAAATGGCGAGCCTCGTCGATGTCGGCGAAGAACGCCGCCAGGGCGTAGAAGTCTCGCGAGGAGATGGGGTCGTATTTGTGGTCGTGGCACTGGGCGCAACCCGCGGTCGCGGCCAGCCAGACCTGAGACACATTGCGGACGCGGTCGGCGGCGTAAATCGCCAGGTATTCCTTCGGTTGAACGCCGCCTTCGTGCGAGGTCTGGAGGAGACGGTTGTAGCCGGAAGCGATCTTCTGGTCGAGACCGGCTCCGGGGAGGAGATCTCCAGCTAACTGTTCCCGGGTGAACCGGTCGAAAGGCATGCCGGAATTGAAGGCCTCGATGACATAGTCCCGGTAGGGTGATATGTTATGATCCTGATCTCCATGATAGCCGACGGTGTCGGCGAACCGGACCAGGTCGAGCCAGAAGACGGCCAGATGCTCTCCGAAGGCGGGGGAGGCCAGGAGGCGATCGGCGAGGCGTTCCCAGGCGTCGGGCCGCGCATCTCCGAGAAAGTCTTCGATCTCCTGCGGGCTGGGCGGCAGGCCGGTTAGATCGAAATACAGCCTGCGGACGAGAGTGACTGGATCGGCTTGCGGCGACGGGGAAAGCGTTTCCGCGTCGAGCCGGGCGAGGAGGAAGCGGTCGATCCAGCCACGGGGCCAGCCGGGATCTCCCACAGCCGGAACGGGATGCTTGTGGGGCGGCGTGTAGGCCCAGTGCTGGGCATAGGCCGCTCCGTCTTGGATCCAGTCGCGAATCCGTGCGATCTCCTGGGGCGTCAACTCCTTTCCGGATTCGGGCGGAGGCATGCGCTCCTCAGGGTCGTGGGCAGTGATGCGGGACAGAATTTCACTTTCTTGGGGCTCGCCGGGCGTGATGGCGCGATAGCCTCCGAGGTCAGCCCTCGCCGAGGCGGCTTGGTCGAGCCGGAGCCCGGCTTTGCGTTGCGCTTCGTCGGGGCCATGACAGAAAAAGCAATTTCGGGAGAGCACCGGCCGGATATCGCGATTGAAGTCGATCTTGGCGCCCGGGGCGGCGCCGGCTGGGGGCGTGATTCCGGGCGCTGCGAGGGCGGCGGCCGTGAGGGCGATGAAAGCAGCCTGAGCCTTCATGAGGGCAATGAAGGATGATCTGAGGAAAGAGAAAGACAAAAGAGGTTGAATCCGCGTGAAACTGGTGGCCCTGGGCCGGGTTCAATGGGATAGAATCAAGTTTCGATTAAAGCGACCCGGCTCCCTCGCGAGAGCGGGTTCATCCGTCGCTTGGGGATTCGTATGCGCCGTCCGGGATTTCAGACCAAGTTGATGTTGGCGATGACCGCAGCAATTGCCGCGGTGACCTCGGTGGTTTTGATGTTGACCGGGCGCGGCGTGACCTCCGCCTACGCTCAATTGTTTCAAGAGAGGTTCCGCGCGCAGGTGGACTATTTCGCGGAACGGCGCGAGGACCGGGTGGTGATGCTGGAGGAGGCCTGTCAACGAGTGGCGGAGGCGCCCGATGTGATTGAGGCGATGCGTTTGGATCCGGGCGCCGGACGGAATGAGGCTTTGCGGGTTCTCTTCAATGCGGGAGTCCGGACCCTGCCCTTTGCGCAGCGGACTAACTCGGGGAGAGGCGAAGCGCGTGGGCCGGGCGGCCCGGGAGCCCTGACCGGTCCAGGAGCCCCGGCGCGTGGATTGGATCGGACGCCTCCCCCGGATTTCCCGAGGGAGCGGGGAAGAGGCGAGCGGATCGAGCTTGAAGGCGTTCCCGGCCAACCGGAAAGACGCGAGGGCGGACGGCGCGGCGAAAGAGATTCCGGCCGTGGGGAAAGGCAGAGTGGACCGAGGGACCGGCGTGGGCCTGAAGGATTGATGGCTTGTATCGTGGATCGAGAGGGCGTTGTGATTCCGTTAGCCGGAATGGGGAATGAACAACCCGAAGAGCGATTGGCCGCCCTCCGGCCCTTGGCGCGTGATGAGGATGCGAAGGAAGGAGGATTTGGTTATGTGGTGATCGAGTTGGCCAACGGGAGAAGCGAGGTGAGAGAAGCGGCGGCGAGGCCTGTGCTCGATCCCGCCGATGGTTCTTTGCTCGGAATGCTGGTCGTTGGTTTTCGTCCCGATGATCCGGTGGAAGTTATGTATCAACGCTTCAGCCGGGATATCGAGGGCGCCGCGGGCGGCCGGAGCGGTATTCTTGTCGCCGGCCGGTTTTTTGGGCGCGATTTCACCCGGAACGAAGCGGAAGAGATTTCGCGCGTTCTGGAAGGCGCCACGAGTGCGAAGAGTGAAAGCGGAACCGGCGACGGCTTTGAAGCTCGATTGGGAGAAACGGTGTATGAGATCTTCTCGCGGGCGTTGCCGGCGGTCGGCGGCTTTCCGGCCGCCTACCAGGTATCCCTTCAATCGGCCGAGCCCTTGCACCGGGATTTGAGAGCGCTGCAGCGGCGGATCGTCGGCGCGGGGGTATTGGGGTTGAGCCTTGCTGCGGTCCTGGCCATGCTGCTTTCGAGGGGATTCGGGAAACCGGTGCGGGAACTTGCTAGGGCTACGGACCGGATCCGGCAGGGCGACTACGGCGCCCGGGTGCCGGAACGTGGAACCGATGAGCTTGGCGTGTTGGCGCGCTCATTCAACGCCATGGCAGAGGATCTGGCGCTGAAAGAGAAGTATCGCAGTGTGTTGGACAAGGTGGCCGACCGGGATGTGGCGGAATCGCTGTTGACCGGCGACTTGGGGCTCGGGGGCGAGATGCGGATGGTGACGGTGTTGTTCTGCGACATTCGCGGGTTCACCGCGATGACGGAGGCGATGACTCCGCAAGAAGTCGTGCGTTTATTGAACGATCACATGACGGTAATGACGCGGCTCGTTTATGAGCACGGCGGGGTGGTGGACAAGTTTGTGGGAGATTTGGTCATGGCTTTGTTCGGGGTGCCGAAGTCCTACGGCAACGATTCCTTGAACGCTTGCCGTTGCGCTCTGGCCATGGTCGACGCCTGCCTGAGGGCGGCGCGATCGGAGAATTCCCGCCGAGAGTTGCGGATCGGGCTTGGAATCGCCACCGGGAAGATGGTGGCGGGGTGTATGGGATCGGAAGACCGGCTGAATTACACCGTGGTGGGAGAGAAAGTGAACCTGGCTTCGCGGCTTTGCGACGCGGCTGGCCCCATGGAGATCCTCATCGACGAAGAGACGCGGATTCAGGGAGGCTCGGAGATCGCGGCGGAGCGGACCGGGACCCCTTCGATGAAGGGGGTGAGCCGGACCTTGGAGATTTACCGGCTCGTGGATCCCCAGCTCAGAGTTGCGGAGGTGAGCGAACCGCTGGCGCATTGAACCGGCCTGTCGCGGAGCGGATTCGTTGCGGGGAGACACGTTCAGGCGCTGCGCTGCAGTGTCAAAAGAGCGGCGATTCTCGACGCGGTCCAAGACGGCCTCCGGCGAAGAGCCTCCGGCATTTCTTGGCCGAGGGGCACTTTGGCGGCGATGGAATTCCGCGGCGCTTCGCCGTTGACTCCCTTGTTTCGCTTCGCCACGATCCTGTTACATTGAAGCGCTTGCGTCTGGCGTCCTGGACCGTCCGCTAAACCAGGGATGCGCGGTGGCGACTCTCCGTCTACTCCGTTCTTCCCTGGGACTGGACGGCCACCCTTAGGCGAAGGCCGGCCTCCCTCCTCCCCCCAAGTCATGAAGTCCTCCACCACTGCTGTTTGCGGAGTCCTGATCCTCTTGGCCGCGACTTCGGCCCGGTCCCAGCCAACGGTCAGTTCCATCTCCCCGCCGCCCGGAGCCGTCGTGCCGAGTCTCAATGCGATTGAGATCCTCTTCAGCGAGCCGGTTTCTGGGGTCGACCGGAGCGATCTGGTTATCAACGCCGAGGCTGCCGCCTTGGCGTCAGGTTCGGGAGCTGGTCCTTACGTGTTTACCTTCACGCAACCCATCGCGGGCGAGGTCTCGGTTTCCTGGGACTTCGACCACGGAATCGCCGGGACGTCGGGAAGCGGAGCCTTCGTTCCTGAGGACGGCTGGACCTATCAGCTCCAAGATACAGTTCCGCCCTCGATTGGGAGAGAGCGAGAGGGCCATGCTCTCAAGGCCATTGTGCCTCTGCCAGGCTCGACGGTCGATCACTTGACCCAGGTCGAGGTCCGGTTCAGCGAAGCCGTGACCGGAGTCGACGCGGCGGATCTGATCATCCAGCCTGACGAACAGGGGCAGGGAGGGACTCCGGCGACTGAGGTCGAGGGAGCGGGCGCGGGACCCTATCTTTTTACCATTGTTCCTCCGGAGGCGGGCAACATTCGATTCGGCTGGGCGGAGGAAAACGGAATCGTCGATGCGGCGGGAAACGCTTTTCAAGCTGAAACATGGAGCGTGACGCTGGCGCCGGGTGAGCGGGGGGAAGCGATCATCGCGGAATTCGTGGCATCCAACGCCAGCGGACTCCTCGACAGCGATCAGGACAGTCCGGACTGGTTGGAACTCTACAATCCGGGGCCGGGGACCGTCAATCTGGCTGGCTGGTCCCTCACCTCCGATCCGGCTCGTCCGGGTCTCTGGGTCATTTCCTCGAAGACTCTGGCGGCCGGTCAGCGGCTGGTCATCTTCGCGTCGGGCAAAGATACCAACTCCATTTTCGGCAGGCCACACACCAACTTCAGGCTCGCTCTGAATGGGGGTTATCTCGGGCTTTTCAGCCCCGAGTCGCCGCGGGAAGAGGTATGCGCCTTCACGGCCTATCCCGAGCAGCGGGTCGATGTCAGTTATGGCCTCACCGCTGACGGGGATGAGCGCTACTTCGAGGTTCCGTCCCCCGGCGAACCGAACCCGGAGACCGGCTGGACCGAGATCACCGCAGCCCCGGACGTCAGCGTGAGTCGCGGATTCTTTGACCAGCCGTTTACCTTGATCATCAGTTGTCTCGATCCGGCGGCCGCTATTCGCTACACCCTCGATGGCAGCGAACCGTTGGCCGAGAGCCCGCTTTACGCGGCGCCCTTGGAGATTTCAGCGACGACCATCCTGCGCCTGGCCGCCTTCGCTCCTGGGAAGGTGCGCAGCGCGACGGTGACTCACTCCTACCTCTTTTTGGAGCAGGCTCTCTCGCAACCGGAGCCGCCCTACGACGATCCCGGCCGCGACGATGACGACGACAACCCGGCTTTGCCCGCAGTCGGCGATTCCGTGTTTCCGATATACTGGGGAAGCCAGAACGGCGCGGGTTTTCCGGGCGTCATCGGGAACTTGCAGCCGAACCAGGTGCCCGCGGACTACGGCATGGACCCTGAAATTGTGAATGATCCCACACGCTACAACGACGACGGCGAAGAGGATCCCGCTGGAGGGCTCACCAATCGTGAGCGCATCGACAGGGCATTCCGGGAGCTGCCCCTGCTCTCGGTGGTGATGGAAAACGAGGACATGTTCGGGGCGGCTGGGCTTCACCCCAACTCCATGCAGAAGGGCGACCGGTTCGAGATGGCTTGTTCCCTCGAATTGCTTCTGCCTGACGGCACGACAGGATTCGACACCACGTGCGGGATTCGGTTGCACGGCAATGCCAGTCGAGAACCGCGCAAATCTCCCAAACACTCCTTTAAACTCAATTTCAGAAACGTCTACGGAGTTTCCCGTTTGGACTATGCTCTCTTTCCCGGCTCGCCGTCACGCGAGTATGACGACATCATTCTGCGCGCCGACTTCAACTCGAGTTGGTTGCATTGGGACGGCGGCGTGCAGCGACCCAAGGGCACGCGAATGCGCGACGCTTTTTGCAAGGAGACCTTCCGCGACATGGGCCGCGCCGCGGGTCATCACCTTTACGTGCACCTGTTCATCAACGGCATTTACTGGGGTCTCTACGACGCCACCGAGCAGGAGAACAACGGTTTCGCGGCCAATACCTTCGGCGGGTCCAAAGACGACTATGATGTAGTCGAGCAGGGAATCCTCAAGAGCGGTTCGCGAGCCGCGTACGACTCGATGTTGGCGATCACCGCTCCCATCACCAATGAGAAGTACGAGGCCATGAAGGAGGTACTCGACGTTTTTTGGTATGCCGATTACATGCTGATGCATTTTTACCTGGGGCATCAGGACTGGGGCGACGACATCAACAAGAATTGGTACGCCGTGCGGCACAAGGACGGCGGGCAGTTCCGGTATTTGCCCTGGGACATGGAAAACCTCATGTGGGAGGAAACCGTCGACCGTACCGGAGTCGGGGGTCCGCCGTCCGGCTTGCACACCAAGCTGACTTCCAACGCGCAGTACCGGCTCGACTTTGCCGACCGTGTTCACAAACACCTGGTGGCGCCGGGCGGAGCGCTGCAGCCCGCCGCCGGGATCGCCCGCTGGAACCGCTGGCGTTCCGTCATCCAGAACGCGATTGCTTGCGAATCGGCCCGTTGGGGAGATTACCGGAGAGACGTTCATCGCCACGAATCCGGGCCCTATCCACTCTTCACCTGGGCGGACCAATGGATCGTCGAACAGGAGCGGATCACGGGGACATGGTTCCCCAGGCGCCCCGATCTCTTGCTGCGTCAGCTCAGGACTCGAGGACTGTACCCCGGGGTCGAGGCGCCTCAGTTCAAGAATGCTCAGGACGCCTTGACCGGATCGCGGCATGTGACGGCTGGGTTCGAAGTGAAGATCGTGCCTCCCTCGATCTTCGCAGCGGCGGACATTTATTACACCACGGACGGCTCCGATCCCCGCGTTTATTACGATACATCGGGCGCGCCTGGGCCGGGCGCTCAGGCCTATGAAGGGCCGGTGCTAATCACAGAGTCCACCGTGCTCCGGGCCCGGGGCTTGCGAAACGGGGAATGGAGCGCCCTTAACGAGGCCGTCTTCATGGTGGGCTCGCCCGCGGAGACAGTTCGGATCTCGGAGATCCATTACAACCCCAGCGGTGGGCTCGGCGGTTCGCTATTGGAGTTCATCGAGCTGATCAATACGGGCGCGCTGCCTGTTCGACTTGGCGGCTGGTCATTTCGCGGAGTGAACTTTGTTTTCCCATGGGACACCGTGCTCGCCGGCGGCGGTCGCCTGGTGATCGCCAGCAACGATGCTCCCGGCGTTTTTCACGCACGTTACCCTGGGGTTGTGGTGGCAGGCTATTTCGGCGGCAGACTCGACAACGGCGGGGAGCGCCTCACGCTGGTCGACGCCAAGGGCAACGTGGTGAGCAGCGTAGAGTATGACGACGTTGACCCATGGCCGTCTGAGCCGGACAATGGCGGTCCGTCGCTCGAGGTGGTCGATCCCCACGGGGATCTCCAGTCGCCCTTTAACTGGCGCGCGAGCATGCAGACCAACGGCAGCCCGGGATTGCCCAACGCGGCTCCTCCCAGTCCCGCGGTCGTGATCAACGAGTTTCTGGCGCGCAGCGGTCCGGAGCAGAGGGACTTTGTGGAAATCTGGAACCGGAGTTCTGCGGCGGCGCATCTTGGGGGTTGGACCCTGGCGGTCCGGGGCGAGGAACCCGTCCCGTTGGGCGAAGATTTGACCTTGGGCCCGTCAGAAATGGCGGCCATCGAAATTCCGCTGGCCGGATCTTGGGGGGAAGTGTCGGTTAGGGATGATTCCGGCGCGATCGTCGACGGAATTCGTTATGGAGTGCAAGCGGAAGGTTTTTCTTTTGGCCGGACCGCCGAGGGCTGGGCGCTCTGCAGTCCCACACCCGGCGCCGAGAACGCGGCCGCAGCCATGGCTCCCCTTGCCTCCTTGCGCATCAACGAGTGGCTGGCCAATCCGTCCCCAGGAGCCGACGACTGGATCGAGCTGGTGAATTCCAACGAGAGCTTGCCCGTTTCTTTGAAGGGCCTTCACGCCCGCGCCGGCGGCGAGGTTTTCCAGATCATGGCGCCCTCGGCGGTGGGGCCCGGCGGGTTCGCCCGGCTTTACTGCGACCGTGGCGCGCGCCGGGCGGACGCTCTCCTCTTTCAGTTGCCGGCGGCTGGCGCGAGCCTGGCCCTCAGCGACGGAGCCGGGGTGGAGTTTGACTCCGTGACCTATGGGCTCCAGGCGGAGGAGATCTCCGAAGGCCGGCTGCCGGATGCTTCTGGTGAAATCGTCCCGCTGAAGTATCCCAGCCCCGGAATCTCCAATCAACCGGAGGCGGGTCCTGACCTGCGACTCCATGAGGTCGCTCTGTTGAACGGCGCTGGGCAGCCCGCCTGGATCGAACTCTACGCTCCGGAACCGGCGGAGGCCGATCTTTCTGGTTGGAGTCTGCGCAGCATCGGAAATTCTCCGCAGTCCTGGACGATTCCGGACGGAGTCATTCTGCCGGGCGAAGGATACCTCGCCATCGCGTGTGATCCAGCCGCGCCGGCCAGCGCGGAAGCCGGGCCGGATCTGAACAGCGGCTTGCCGCTGGACGCCAGTTATGCGCACTGGGGCATGGAACTGGTCAATCCCGCGGGCCGGATTGTGGACCGGGCGACCTGGGGCCTGCAAGTGAGGGGATGGCCCATCGGACGGTTAGGTGACGGCGCCTGGGGTCTGCTGGAATCTGCAAGCCGGGGATCGGCCAATGCCCCTCCGGTTGCTCTCGGGGATACGAGCGGTCTGCGGATCAACGAATGGTTTCCAGCCGGCCCCGAATCCGTCCCGGACGCTTCCTTCATCGAGATCTACAACAGCGGACCCCTCCCCGTTTCCCTGGAAGGTCTGTGGCTGAGCGACGAGCCAAGTGAAGCCGGACGCGTCAAATGGCGGATTCCACCCTTGACCTTCATCGCGGCGGGCGGTCACGCCGTGTTTTTCTCGGGCTCCGGAAGCGCCCGTCCTAACTGGTTCCCCTTCGATCTCGCCCGCGGAGGGGAGCACGTCCGGTTGGGGGCGGGAGACAACGGCTCTCAGATCATCGACGCTCAGGGCTATGGACGATTGTCAGGCGTGGATCAGTCGGAAGGACGCCTGCCCGACGGCGGCGAAGTGTTCGCTTTGATGATCCCAACGCCGGGTTCCGCCAACCTCGGCGACCAACCGGTTTTGTATGCGGAGTGGGCCGGGAGTTTTGGCTTGAGCGATCTCGATCCGGGGGCCGATCCGGACTTCGACGGGCTCATCAACATCATCGAGTATTTGTCCGGGACGAATCCTCTCATCCCGGCCACCGCGGCAGAGCAGGAGGCTGCCCGGAGCGAGCCGGAACTCACGGAGTCCGGCGGCCAGCGCTTTCTGAGCATGGAATTGAGCGTCTCGCGCTCCGCCGTCTATTCCGAATTGACCGGAGAACTTTCCGCTTGGTTAGGAGGGAATTGGACGGGTGTCGCGCCGTCCCGGGTGGACGTGCTGGGCGAGACTTCGATTGGAACCAGGCGGATGCGCTTCGAATTCCCCGTGCCTGCCGATGCCAATGCGCATTTTTTGCGGATGAGAATTGTGCCGTGAGGAAGGAAGGCGGGGCTGGACCGGGAAGAGGACCGCGTTGGGCCAGCAGCCCGGGGTTCGGCGTTCAAGGCCGCCGCCGGAGGCGTCGCAGCATATGGCCGGTGAGCGCAGCGACACCACCGGATCAGCAGATCCAGAAAGCGCGTGAGAGGCTTTTGCGCCTCCCCTCGGCCTTCGGCGGTTGAAACGCGGCTCAGTGAGGCGTAGCGTTTGCAGGCAAACAAAGCGGGGGGTATTCGCACCCGGGAATCACGCGACATTGGCCTGTGATCGAGACAATTCTGTTGACGGTTTCGCCTATCACAACCTTTCAGCAACAACTGCGGTTGACGAATGCAACCGGGTTTTTCTTCGAAAGGGACGAGCGGCTGTTCCTTGTGACCTGCCGGCACGTGATGCTCGACGAGCCGGCGCGACACCATCCCGACCGGATTGAGATCGAGCTTCACACCAACGCCGAGAATCTGGCTGAATCGGTTGCTTTCTCTATTCCACTCTATTACGAAGGAAAGAGCGCTTGGCGTCAGGGAGAGGACTCCGGCGGGGCGATCGATGTTGCGGTTATTGAAGTGCGGCGGTCCGCGCTGCCGAAGCGAAGCGTATACTACGCATTCACCAAGGATCACCTGCTATCGCCTCCGGCTTTCGTGGGAGTGGGGACCTCGTTGCTGGTCATTGGATTTCCTCTCGGGTTTCTCGACACGCTGCATCGCACTCCTGTGGCCCGCCAAGCCGGGGTTGCATCGTCATTTGGGTTTCGTTTTCAAGGCGGGGGCTACTTTCTGACCGATGCGCGCACCCATCGGGGATCAAGCGGCGCTCCGGTCGTGATGCGAAGCTTGGAACCTTCCAAAGAGCAAGGCGAACTTCCCTGGGTCCTTTTGGGTGTGCATTCGGGCACTTTTGATATGGGGTCCCGCGACCAGCAACTGGACGAAGCGCTCGGGTTGAACTGCGCTTGGTATGCAGACATTCTTCTTGCGCTCACAGATGGCGCTTAAGACTGGGGCGCAGCAAGAGGGCCGGAATTCCTCGTCCTGGCGCCATGCCGCCACAGGGCTGGAAGCGCCCATTCCGCATCGCCCGGTCTGTTTCATCGGGAGGCCTTCAATGCTCTGTTTCTTCTGTCGCCTCCTGTTCAAATAGAGAGTTCGCAAGTTTTCCCAGGAGGATTTGCCCGCTGGCGGATTGACGCGGGCGGTTGCTTTTCTCAAATTGGAGTCCGATGGAGGCGAAGCGCTGGATGCGATTGGCGGTGGCGACGTTGCTGCTGGGAAGCGGCGGGGCCGGGGCCGTGGTTCTTGATCCGCAAGAACAGTTGGGACGGCAGACGTTCTGGGACAACCGGGATTTCGCGTGGTACGCCGAAGAAATTCCGCTCTTCGAGAGCCCGGACGCCGAGTTGGACACCACCTACTACTATCGGTGGGACCTGATGACCAAGCACCTGGTCTACGGGTCGCCCGAGCACGGCTATGCCTTCACAGAGTTCATCGACCGGCCTTTCTGGTCGGGAACGTATGGGGCGATCAGTTGTCCGTCGGGCTTGCAGCTCTACGATCTGCGCTGGTTTCGCAAGCCGCGATTCGCGCGCGATTACACGCGCTACTGGTTTCGCACGCCGGGGGCGGAGCCGCACCGCTACAGTTGCTGGCTCGCGGATTCGGCTTGGGCGGCGCACACCGTGCATCCCGACGACGACTTCATCGTCGATCTTTATCCCGATCTCACCGCGTGCTTTGCGGAGTGGAAACGTCTTCGCTGGGATGCGGAGCAGGAAATGTTCTGGCAGATCGGCCACGACGATGGGATGGAGACGAACATCAACAGCCGCCAGACGCAGGACGCGTTTCGCGGCGCTCCTGGTTACCGGCCGACGCTCAACAGTTACCTGTTCGCCGACGCGCGGGCACTCGCGCGGATCGCGCGGTTGGCCGGCAAAACAGAGGAGGCGGAAGCCTTCGATGCCGCGGCGGACCGGCTGCGGGTCCTGGTGCAGTCGCGCCTGTGGGATCCGGAGCGGACCTTCTTTTTTCCTCTGTCGCGGCAGGCGGAGGAGAAGGATGGGTTCCGGGTAGAACCGCTGACCTGGACCCACCGCAGCGGGCAGTTCGCGGGATCGCCGCATGGGCGGGAACTGATCGGTTATGTGCCGTGGCAGTTCGGGCTTCCGGAGAAAGGAAAAGGATTCGAGGAAGCGTGGAAGTTCCTCATGGACCCCGCCTATTTCTTCGCGGCGCGCGGGCCGGCGACGGTGGAGCGGAACGACCCGCTTTTTTTCATCTCGCCGGCCTGCTGCGTGTGGAGCGGCAATTCCTGGCCTTACGCCACCACGCAGACGCTGGTGGCGCTGGCCAATGTGTTGCACGACTACGAACAGGAGTGGATCACGCCTGAGGACTATTTCCGGCTGCTGCGGATCTACGCGCTGACCCATCGCAAGGACGGCGAACCCTACCTTGCCGAGGCCTGTGATCCCGACACCGGTTCCTGGGAAGGGCACGACAGCTTCAATCACAGCGAGCATTATTTCCACTCGGGATTCATCGATCTGGTGATCAGCGGACTGGTGGGATTGCGTCCGGGTGAAAGCGATGTTTTGACAGTGCGTCCGTTGGCGCCGCGGCACTGGGATTACTTCGCGCTGGACCGTCTCCGTTTCCGGGGCCGCGAGATAGCGGTCTTTTGGGATCGGGACGGGAAACGCTATGGCCGGGGCGCGGGACTTCAGGTCTGGGCGGACGGGTTGCTTCTGGCTCGGGCAGACGATCTGGAAGCGGTTACCTGCCGGCTGGCGGCGGTCGAGGAGAGGGAGAGCGCCGGTGAGCGTCGTTTCAACTACGCGGTGAACAACAGCAGCGACTACTTCCCGCGGGTGCTGGCGTCGCATACGCACCCGGAGACGCCGGGTCACCAGGTGAACGACGGCCAGTATTGGTATCTGCAGTCGCCGCCTAACCGATGGACGCCAGTGGGCTCGGGCCAGGCGGAAGATTGGTGCGGAGTGGATTTCGGAATTGAGCGTCCGGTGGACGAGGCGCGGCTCTATCTGCTCGACGACGGACCGGGTTCGAGGATCCGGCCGCCGGCAGACCTTTGGCTGGAGGCCTGGCGCGACGGCGCCTGGGAATCGATCCCGGGCCAGGCAACCCAAACGGAACCGATTGCGGGACGGGTCGCGCATTCCGTGCGGTTTCCGGAGATCCGGACCCGGAAACTGCGGGCGGTGCTCCGCCACCCGGCGGAGGCGGTGGCGGGTCTGTCGGAGTTCGAGGCCTGGGGCGCCGGGAGCCTGCCGCTCGATCCGCCGACGGCCGCTCCGGACAACCTCGCGTTCAACGGCCGGGGCGAGGGATTCCCCAAAGCCAGCGCATCCCACACCTCGCGCTTCGACCGGGTCGAGGAAGCGCACGATGGCAAGATCCAGTACGGGGCGCGGTCCCGGAACCGCTGGACGGCTTACGAGTCGCCGCGGGCGGAGGACTGGCTCGAGATCGATTTCGGACGCGAGACAGCGTGTGACGCGGTAGATCTCCATTTCTTCGACGACGGCGGGGGAGTGCAGGCGCCGGAGCATTACCGGATCGAATACTGGTCGGAGGGTGCTTGGCGCGAGGTAGAGGAAGGGGCGAGGGATCCGGAGCGGCCGGCGGGCGGGGTTTCGAACGGGGTGCGGTTTCGGCAGGTGCAGACCACGAAACTCCGGGTGGTGTTCCGCCATCGAGGCGCATCGCGCGCGGGCCTAACGGAGATCGAGATCCGGAACGAGAGCCGCTGACTGGACCGGGGTTGGGGAGCAATCCGGGGTTTCAGTTTGAAGTTCCGTCAATCGACTTGTTGGCGCCGGTTCTTGTACACACCGGATCCGCGACGCGGTTGCCCCGACTGGATATCTCCCTGTCGGCGGTAGTCGATTCCGAGGCGGACGAGTTCATGACCTCGCGGGCTGAGCCCAGTGGCGATCTATTGAAGGAGTGTTTCATCAAAGGCATCTTTCAGGCAGCGCGAAGGGCGGCGGCGGGGGAATCACCGATGAGCGGATCGATGGTTAGATGTCAGGCGGCGCTTCGGCTCAGGGGTCGCTCTCTCGGGAATAGACGAGCTTGCCGCCCAGATACGTGCGAAGCACCTTCGTGCGGGGGATGGCTTCGATCGGACAGGAGAGCAGGTCGTTGTCCAGCACGATGAAATCCGCTAGCTTGCCGGGCGCCAGCGAGCCGGTGTCTGTTTCACGGAAAGTCAGCCACGCGTTGTTGGAGGTGTAGAAACGGATGGCCTGCTCGCGCGTCAAAGCTTCCTCCGGATACAGTGCGTCGTCAGAGTCCTTCGGCCGCCGCGTGATGGCGACCCACATGCCGAGGAAAGGATCGTAGGGATTCACCGCCCGCAGCGCGCCGATCTTCTGCATGTGATCCGAGCCGCTGCCGATGATCGCCCCGCTCTCCATAAGGCTCTTCAGCGGCTGGAACCACCGCATCCGCTCGGCGCCGAAATGCTTCAGGAGTGTCCGAGTGTCGAGCCATAACCAGGCTGGCTGCATATCCACCACCACGCCCAGGCGCGCGATCTGCCGCACCGCTTCGAGGCTCATGAAGTTGGCGTGCGTGAGGCAGGGACGGGTTTCCCGGATGGAATGTGTGCGCGCCAGGTCTTCATAGACATCGAGGAGCGCATGCACCGCGCCGTCGCCGACCGAGTGTGCGGTGAATTGCAGACCAGACTCGACGGCGGTTTCGACGATCGGCCTCAGCTTCTCCTCCGGAATCAACAGCACGCCACGATAGCCGGGATCGGTGATGGCGTAAATATCGCTTACGCCCCAGGGCGCCCGCATGTAGGCGCTGCCCGTCAGCATCCCGCCATCCAGGAACGTCTTGATGCCGATGATCCGCAGAAGCGGATCCTTCTCCCGGAAAAGCACATGGAGGGCCACTTGACGGATGCTGTTCTGAACCTCCGCCACCGGGCCACCGGCGTCGATTTGATGTGAAATAGCGACGCGGACGCTCAGATCGCCATCCGCGCGGAGTTTCCGGTAGAGCACGACGGATTCTGGACTGGCGTTGCGATCGGCTATGGCGGTGATGCCGTTCGCGTTGTAATCCTTGAGCAGCAGTTTCAGACGTTCCAGCTTCTGGGCGCCGGGAGCCGGCGCCGAGCCACCGGCGGCCGGCAGTTTCACGTAGTTCGAAAAATTCCGCAGGATGCCTGTAGGTTCGCCGCGGGCGTCCCTCTCGATGCGGCCCGGCGTGCCGCTGGGGATTCTGAAATCGCGGTCGACGCCGGTCAGTTTAAGTGCCAGGGAATTGAAGGATGCGTCCGGCCCGGTGCGGAAAACGACGGGATGCTGGGGGGCCACGGCGTCAAGTTCGGCGCGCGTTGGGTAGCGCTGCTCGCGGAGCCGGGTGATGAACACTTGTTGCAGCACGATCCACTCGCCGGCGGGCTGTGTCTCGGCCCGGCCTTGAACGTAGGCGAGCACATCGGCGATGCGGTCCATCGGCGGGATCTCGTGATCGAACTCCGTCATCGCCGCGCTCACGGGATGCGTGTGCGAATCGATCAATCCCGGCAGGACCATCTTGCCGTCGAGATTGAGGAGTTCCGTGCTCGGGCCCTTCAGTTCGAGCGCCTCGGCGCTGGTCCCCACGCGCAGGATGACGCCATCTTTGACGGCCATGGCCTGCGCGATGGTGAAGGCCTCATCGACCGTTACGACGTTTCCGTGATGAACGATCAGGTCCGCCTCCTGAGCGGGCGCCCGCATGCAATTGACGAGCAGAAGCCCACAGACGCTCGTCACGACGCGGAGGTTGACCCATTCGGGACTCATAGGAGACGCAGAAACCTGCGTGCACAGCCCCGGATTGTCGAACGGAATTCGAAACGGACTAACCAAGGACCACAGCGCCGCCTTCAAGAGCGCACAGGCGAGGGGAGGCCGAGCGGAAGGAAAGCCGGTTATCAGCAACCCTGCAGCCGTTTGGCGGGGGCAGCCTTGGCTTGCGAATGGCTTGCTTTCTGCGTGTATTGGTTCAACTCACCACACGCAATGAAGGAACCTCTGTTTTTCGTTTTCGCGACGGTCCTCCTCGTGGGGAACACTGGGAGCCCGGCTCAGGAGCCCAAGGCCTCCGATTCCAAACACGTCCTTTTCCTCGCCGGCGCCAACTCGCACGGGTGGGGGTCGCATAAGCACATCGCGGGAAGCATTCTGCTTTCCGAGGCGCTTCCCAAGGGCGCGCCGGGGGTGACCACGGAGATGATTCGCGAGTGGCCGAACGCAGAGCAACTGGCGCAGGCCGACGCCTTGGTGATCTACGCGGATGGCTGGCGCTCCCATCCGGCCAACGGACATCTCGAGGAGTTGAAGGACTTCATGGATGGGGGGAAGGGCGTGGTAGTATTGCACTGGGCGACCGGGATCGAAGCGGCCGGCTCCGCAGCGAAGGAGCAGGGGAATGATCCTCACCGCATCGCGTGGCGGAATCTGGTGGGCGCGGATTTCGAGGCCTACTACTCGATCAGCAATTTCTATACGTCGGATTTTCAGAAACCCGCGAATCATCCGGTTATGAACGGGGTGCCGCCGTTCACACTCTACGACGAGTGCTACTATCATTTGCGCGAGTGCGGGGTGGAAGAAGGGAAGATCGAGCGCCTCTTGCCGTTGCATCCGCCGGCGAGCACGATCGAAGAGGGACTCACGCCCTATCGCGGGAACGACTTTGCACGGGAGTCGATCGAAAAGGAGGAGGAGCAGTTTTGTGCCTGGGCCTTCGAACGGCCGGACGGGGGACGCGCCTTCGGCTTCACCGGGGGTCATTTTCACTGGAGCTGGGCCCGCGACGAGGCGCGGAAGATGGTGATGAACGGGTTTGTGTGGACGGCGGGCGGCGAGGTTCCGGAGGAGGGCATCGACACTCCGCGGCCGGCTGCGGCGCAGATGCTGGAGAACATGGGCGTGCCCAATCCCGGATGGACGGAGGAGGCCTTGCAAAAGGCGCTCGACCTGGCGCAGGCGGGTACGCCGGTCGCCTGGGGCAAGTACGCCCGGGGCGCGCTGGACATCGAAGAAGCGGCCGGATGGCGGTCGCTCTTTGACGGCGAGACGCTCGAGGGCTGGGACATTCGCGCGGGCGAAGAGAAGTGGTGGCGGGTCGTCGACGGGGCCATCGAGGGCGGCTCGATGAAAGAGCGGGTTCCTCACAATACCTTCATCGCGTGGCCTGAGCCGTTCCAGAATTTCGAGCTGAAACTCAGTTTGCGGCTTATCAGCGGCGAGGGTGATGGGTTCAAAAACTCGGGGGTGCAGATTCGCAGCCGGCGCGTCCCCGATCATCACGAGATGAGTGGTTATCAGGTGGATGCGGGGATCGGTTGGTGGGGCAAGCTCTACGATGAGTCCCGGAGAAACAAGGTCATCGCGGAGCCGGCCGACGCGGCGGCGGTGACGGATGCGGCGCACGACTGGGACGAGTGGAACCACTACCGGATCCTCTGCGAAGGCCCTCGCATTCGAGGTTGGGTCAACGGGGTGGCCGCGATCGACTACACCGAGCCGGAGCCCGAGATCCCTCTCGACGGACTGATCGGGCTCCAGGCCCACGGCGGCGGCAAGTTTGTCGTGCAATTCAAGGACATCACCATCCGCGAATTGCCGCCGACCGAAGGCGCGCCGACTTGGGAGAACGCGGACCCGAAGGACTGAGAGAAGGAGAGACGTCAGCGCGACGAAAAAGGCAGGACGAGCGGCTCGTGCCTCATGCTATGAGCCATGCGGGGTTAAGTTCACGCGAGACAGCGCGGTGGGACGGGCTTGATCCGCCAGGCGATGAAGCCCGCGCCGAAGAGGATGGGCGCCAGGGTATATAGGAGAGGCGCATAAGAGCCGGCGGCGGCATGACATTGTGCAAAGAGCAGCGGTCCGAGGGCCGATGCGAGCACGGTGAGCATCTGCGCGGCTCCTTGAATGCGCCCGAGGTGAGCGCGTCCGAAGGTTTGTCTCCAGGCGGCGAAAAAGATGACCGCGATGAATCCGGCGGCGACGCCGAAGACAGCGGCGAAGATCCAGAGTTGGGTATGGGTGTGCAGGTTCGGCAGAGCGGCGAGCCCCCCCGCGTAGAGGAACATGGCCATGGCCAGCAGCCGGGGCATGGGGCGGCTTCGGCTCAGCCAGCCGCAGAGCATTTGACCCGCAAGCGCGCACAGTGTGCTCACTGCGAGGAAAGTGTGGAAGGTTTGTTGGTCGAACCCGCGCTCGGCCAGGATCGCTTCGTTGAAGAGGCCGATGCCGGAGGAAGCGAGTCCGAAAAGCGCGGTTGCTCCGGCGAAAACCCAGAAAAGGCGTGTCCGCAGGGCCGCGCTGAGCGGAAGTCCCGTCGGGGGCGCGGTTCTCGTTTGGGTTGGTCGCAGGGGCTCGTGGAAGAGGATGACGACGAGCGCGGCTACGAGCACGAGGCCCAGAGCCACGAGAGCCCAGGCGGGTCGCCAGCCCTGGTTCCGGACGACGGCGCCGACGGCGACGAAGGCTCCGGCGAAGAAGACGCTGAGCAGCACCGAATACACGCCCATGGCCCAGCCGACACGCCCGCCAAAGCTTTTTCCGACGGCGGTGATGCTGGCGACGGATAGGGCGCTTTGACCCAGCGCCCGGGTGAGAAGCACGAGAGCGAAGAGGAGGAACAGCGCTCCCTGCATGGCGCTCAGGCCCCAAACGGCGGCGGCCAGCAGGAGAACGATGCCGGCGGAGGTCCAACGCAGGCCGAAACGATCGATGAGCCAGCCGGCTGGGAGGCAGAACGCCGCTCCTAACAAAGTCGCCCAAAGGTTGATGTTGGCGTAGAGGACGCGGTCCAGTTGGAGTTCGCGGAGCAGCGGCTCGGTGATCAGGCCCATACCCTGGGTGCGGCCCGGAAGGGTCGCGAGCATGAGCAGGGCGGCGAGGACGACATTGCTCCATGCGGCCGCGGGACGTTCGACGGAAAGCGACGGCGCGGCGGCGGCAGGGAGGGAATCGGCGGGGCTCATCTCGATCAACCTGTTTAGTTAGGCCTGAAAACTCCTCCCGGCCGCCTTCCACGCGTGGCGGCCAGGGGGCAGCGCGATGGGATTGCCGTAGCGATGTTTCGTTTCGCTGACGGCTTGTTCGCGAAGGTAATGGGGAAGCTCGATGCGGGCGTGCCAGCCCGCAGGAGCGGAGGCGAGCCGGGCCGCGGCGTCGAAGGCGGCAAGCCGCAGACCCGGGCCGGGGTTGGGCGCGCGGATGACCCAGGAATTCGCGCCGGAGCCGGCTGCGAGCAAGCGTTGACTGAGTTCCTCTTCGGATTCATCGCGACAATCGACCGCGGAGCCGAGGGCTTCCCGCAAAGCGTCGCGGCTTCCGGAAGAACTGATCTCTGGCGGGACTCCGCAGCGGAGCGAGGCCAGGAGGCAGCGGGCGAGGTCAGTGTCCGGGGTGTCCGGAGCCGCGCGCAGGATGGCGCGAGCGAAGGGCCGGTACCGGAAAATGTTGGTTTCGCAGAACAGGTTGTCGGGGTCGTGCTCCTGGGAAAAACAGGCCTCCCACCACCAGGCGTCGTTGCGGGCGGCATTCTTGAGCGCGCCGGCGTGGGCCGGAAAGGCTTGGCGGAGACGATCGAGCAAGGGGCGAAGCAGCGGATCGACGGTCTGCCGGTTGACGGGCTGACGGGCGGAACGCCAACGAGCAAGTTGGTGAAGGTAGCCCGGGCCTCCGGCTTTGGCGCCCGGTCCGGCGCAGGAGCGTTTCCATCCGCCGAAAGGCTGGCGGCGCACGACGGCCCCCGTGATGGTGCGATTGACGTAGGCGTTGCCTACCTGAACACGGTCTTTCCAAGCCGCGATCTCCCGTTCGTCGAGGGAATGCAGGCCGCCGGTGAGACCGAAGGTGGAATCGTTCTGGATGCGGAGCGCATCTTCGAGATCGCGGGCGGGGATGAGGCCGAGGACGGGCCCGAAGCACTCGGTGCGATGAAACCAGCTTCCAGGCCGGACGTGCAATCGGATACCGGGAGACCAGAGCTGCGGGTTGTCCGGAGCGCGCTTGGGTTCGAGGAGCCAATCCTCGCCATCATCCAGTTCAGTTAGTCCGCGGAGGAGAGCGGGTCCCGGTTCCCGGATCAGAGGAGTGACGACGCTGGCAAAATCCCAAGCTGACCCGACGTGAAGACTCGAGGCGGCATCGCGCAGTTGGCGGCGGAACGACGGGCTGTCGTAGAGCGACTGTTCGACAATGGCCAGGGAGGCGGCGGAACATTTCTGGCCGGAATGTCCGAAGGCGCTGTGGACGAGGTCGCGCAAGGCCAGGTCGGGATCGGCGCAGGCGCTGATCAGGAGGGCGTTCTTGCCGCTGGTCTCCGCGAAAAGGGCGAGGTGAGGTTTCCATTGGAGGAAGAGCCGGGCTGTATCCCAGGCGCCGGTAAGGATGACGCCGCGCACGCGGGCGCTGGTGATCAGGGCGCGCCCGGTTCCATCGTCTGGACAGGGGAGGAACTGCAAAACGTCGCGGGGGACGCCGGCTTCCCAAAGCAGGGAGGCGAGCAGCCAAGCGGTGAGCACGGTGTCGGGAGCGGGCTTGAGAATGACGGCGTTGCCCGCCGCCAGCGCGGCGACGACTCCGCCGCAGGGGATGGAGAAAGGGAAGTTCCAGGGCGGGGCGACGACGACGGTTCCGAGAGGTTCACTGACAAGCCCATCGGACGAGGAGGGATCAAGGATTTGGCAGGCGTAGTAGCGGGCGAAATCGATTGCTTCGCTGACCTCGGGATCGCCTTCCGAGACGGCTTTACCTGCGTCCAAGACCATGGTGGCGAGGATCTGGCCGCGAGCGGCGGCGATGCAGGCGGCAGCCTTTTGCAGAATCTCAGCCCTCGTGAAGGGAGAGGTGCGGGCCCAGGACCGGCCGGCTTTCTCAGCGGAGTGCAAGGCCCGGTCGACCTCGTGAAGCCCCGCGAAGGCGTGGCGGTAAGCCTGCACTCCGGGCCGGGAAGGGTCGCTGCTGGCGGCACAATGGCTGGTGGTCTCGAATACGCCCCCAATCTGGAGGGGGATGGGATCTGGCGTCGAGGGGGCAAAGCCGCTCACCACCGAACGGATCCAACGGACATTGGACGGCAGGGACCAATCGGTGATGGGTTCGTTGGTGAAAACCCGGCCGGGCGGAATCGGGGAGGGATGTTCCGCGGCGCGATCCTGAATGCGGCGGGGGCTGGCGGCGACGGAGTCACGATCCCGGCACGCAGTGAGAAACCGAAGCTTTTGCTTTTGCCAGTTCTCGTCGCCAGGCGCCAGGTTGAAGAGGTCCCGGAGAAAGTTCTGGGGAGCGGTGTTCTCGTCGAGCCGGCGGATCAGGTAGGCGATGGCATTGTCGAAACTGGCCCGGTGGACGATGGGCGCGTAGAGCAAGAGATCTCCGGCGGCGTCGCGGACGGACCGGGCCTGATGGTTAGCCATGCCTTCGAGCATTTCGAGTTCGACCCATTTCTCGACGCCTTCGCGGGCGCGGAGGAGAAGGGCGTAAGCGGCGTCGAAGAGATTATGGGTGGCGACCCCGAGGCATACGGCGGCTGCGTTCTCCGGGCGGCAGCCAAAGTGGAGCATGCGCTTGAAGTTCGCGTCGACTTCTTCCTTGGAAGCGTAGGGAGCGAGACTCCAGCCGTGCAACGCCGCTTCCACGGTTTCCATGGCCAGGTTTGCTCCTTTGACGATGCGCAGTTTCACGGGAGCGCCGCCGCGGGCGACGCGATCGCGGGCCCAGTCCGTGAGTTTGCGCTGCATGGTCCAGGCGTCGGGCAGGTAGGCTTGGAGGACGATGCCGGCGGAGAGGCCAAGAAAACGCGGTTCGTCCAGCACTTCCCGGAAGGCGCGGCAAGTGAGGTGGAGATCGCGGTATTCCTCCATATCCAGATTGACGAACTTGGGAACGGAGGCGCCCTGGGGATCGCGAACCCCGTGCTCGATGGCGGCGGCGTAGAGGGGCCGCAATCGTTCTTTGATGCGCAGGAGAGTTTCCTCGAAGGCGACGAGGTGGATCTGACTGAAAATGGAGGAGACTTTGACGGAGACGTAGTCGCAGTGCGGATCGGCAAGGAGTTCGCGGTTAGCCTCGAGCCGGCGTTGGGCTTCGTCTTCGCCGAGCACGGCTTCCCCAAGGAGATTGAGGTTCAGGCGCATGCCTTCCGCGGAACGGCGCTCGAGGCGCCGGCGCAGGAGCCGGTCTTCGGCAGGGAGCACGACCCGGCGGCTGTTGGCGCGGATGCGGCTGGTCACGGCGCACATGACCAGGGACGGAAAAAGGAGAGATCCCAGCGCTGCGGCGCGGAGGGCGAGGCGTTGCCAGGCAGGGAAACAGCGAGGGGCGCCCCAGGTGTCGAGGAGATGCCGGTAGACAGCGGCGGCCCGCGCGGCGTCCGGAGGGCGGAAGAGACGGTCGGCCAGGGCCAGAGTGAAGGTTTTGCCAAAGGGATCCGCCATCATGCGCGACAGAAGGACTGCTTGATGGCGTTCGCCGCGGGACTGCCTTTGGTTAGCATCGGTTAGAAGAGCGGCGGCGAGTTCGACGGCGTCGAGCGCGAGTCGGGCGTCGTCTGGACGTTGGGAACGGGCGCGGTCGAGGAGGGCCGAGGACGGGACCTGGGCGCGCGGCCGGCTGAGGGATCCTGGACTAACCATGAGCGGCGGCTCCTGCCGCAGGGATTGCGGCGCGGCGGGTTTCTTCTTGGAGCAGACGCCGGGCCACGGGGCGTATGATGTCGACGAGATCCTGCGAGAGAACGTCGAGGAGGGGAAGAAGCGGACCAGCGGCGGCGATGCCCGCTTCGGCGACAGCGTGGTGCAACACCGGAATGGGTCCGTGGGCGTTCCGGAGCTGTTCGAGGGTCTCGAAGCGCGTCCGGATCGCTTCCGCGGCCGCGATGTCGCCGGTTCGCAGCGCGGCGAGCATGTCCATGGAACATCCCGGAGCGACGCAGACACAACCTGAGGTGAAGGAAATGAGGCGAAATTTCTGGGTATGGACCCGGGCAGGCTGTTCGCCGATGCCGCTGACGATGTGAGCGGGATCGACCCGGTCGCAGAGTTCCTCTAGGTAGGCGTCTTGGGCTGGATCCTCCCGCACGACGGCGTATTTGATCCACGAGACGATGCCGTCGGCGAAGAGTTCGGCGGCGGCGGCTGCAGAAAGATAGCGTTCCTCTTTGAGATAGAGCACGACAGGAATGCCGGCGCGCTCGGCAAAGAGGCGGACCGCTTTCTGCACGCCGGACTGCGTGGCCGGGAAGAGGGCAGGCAGGATCATGGCGGCCGGGAAGCTCCGGTCCCGGAGGATGGCGGCTTGATCCATCATGGGGCCGAAAAAAGGTCCGGCTGACGGAATGATGAGCGTATCCGCACTCGCTTCGGTCTCCAGGAGGTCGAGGAGAGCGGGGTATTCGGAAGGGGCGATATTGTAAAGATTGGCATTGCCTCCGTAAAGGAGTGTGCGCACGCCGCCTTGTTCGAGATGACGGATGAGGCGCCGGTTCTCCGCCGGATCCAGAGCCAGGCCCTGATCGCGGCACAGGGGAGGGACAGCGATGACGGAGGCGGCGAGGCGCTTCGGGGTGACGGGTTGAGCATCCATAATTGATCGTTAGTGAATCTCCGGTTCAGGGACGGCGGCGGCGCCTTCCAAGAAGTCGAAATCGCAGCCCTGTGGAGCTTGAGTGACGTGTTCGATGTAGAGCTTTCCGAATCCACGCGGATAGGGGTTGGCCGGGGGAGACCAGGCGGCGCGGCGTCTTTGGAGTATTTCTTCGGGCAAGTCGACCGAGAGGGTGCGGGCTTCGGCGTCGAGGGTGATGCGATCGCCATTTTCCACCAGCGCAAGGGGGCCGCCGACAGCCGATTCTGGCGCAATGTGCAGCACGCAAGCGCCGTAACTCGTTCCGCTCATCCGGGCGTCGGACATCCTGAGCATGTCGCGGACGCCGGCCTGGAGAAGTTTCTTTGGGATGGGGAGCATACCCCACTCGGGCATGCCGGGTCCGCCGACCGGACCCGCGTTTTGGAGGACGAGAACGGAGTTGGGAGCGACGTCGAGATCCGGATCGTCAATGCGGGAGGCGAGATCGTTGTAGTTGGAGAACACGACGGCGGGTCCGGTGTGGCGCAGGAGGTGTGGGCTGGCGGCGGAGCGCTTGAGGACAGCTCCATCGGGCGCCAGATTGCCGCGGAGCACCACGGCGCCTCCGTCGGGAGAGAGTGGATTGGTTAGGGAACGGATCACATCCCGGTTGTGGACGACGGCGCCTTCGATGTTCTCGCCGAGACTGCGGCCGGTGACGGAGCCTTCTTCGCGGTGAAGGAGACTGGAGATCTCGACGAGAAGAGCGGGAAGCCCGCCGGCATAATAAAAATCCTCCATGAGGAATCGGCCGGAGGGGCGGAGATCGGCCACGAGCGGAGTCCGGCGGGAAATCTCGTCAAAGCGCTCGAGAGGCAAGGGGATGCCGGCCCGCCCGGCCAGGGCGGCGAGATGGATGATGGCATTGGTCGAACCGCCGGCGGCCATGTCTACAGTGATGGCGTTGGCGAAAGAGCGTTCTGTCAGGAACGTCGAAGGACGGCGGCCGGCCCATACGCATTCGACGGCGAGACGCCCGGAGCGGGTGGCCATGCGGGCGTGGGCGGAATCGGGAGCCGGAATGGAGGACGCGCCGGGGATGGAGAAACCGAGGGTCTCCGCGATGGCGGTCATGGTCGAGGCGGTGCCCATGGTCATGCAGTGACCCGTGGAACGTGCGATGCCATCCTCGAGTTCGCGCCAGGCGTCTTCCGAGAGCTGACCGGCGCGGCGTTCGTCCCAGTATTTCCACACGTCGGACCCGCTGCCGAGGACTTTGCCGCGCCAGTTCCCGCGGAGCATGGGCCCGGCGGGAACGAATACGGCGGGGAGGTCCATCGAGATGGCTCCCATGAGCAGGGCGGGGGTGGATTTGTCGCAGCCGCCTAACAACACACAGCCGTCGACGGGGTTGGACCGGAGGCTTTCCTCGGTTTCCATCGCCAGAAAATTCCGGTAGAGCATGCTGGTCGGCTTGGTGTAAGACTCGCCGACGGACATGACTGGGATCTCGACCGGCATTCCGCCGGCTTGCAGGACGCCGCGCTTGACCTGATCAGCCAGAATGCGGAAGTGCATGTGACAGGAATTCAGGTCGGACCAGGTGTTGAGGATGGCGATGATGGGTTTGCCGGCCCAGTCCTCGGAATCCCAACCCATCTGCCGGGCCCGGGAGCGATGCCCGAAGGAGCGGAGATCATCGGGACTGAACCAGCGCCGGGAACGGAGCTGTTCGGGCGCGACGCGGCGGGAAGGGCTCATGGGCGAAGAGTCTGGCTCAGCGCAGGGGAAAAAGCCAGGCCCCGGTCATGGTCGCCAGCAGACCGGCGACGCCCATGCCGCTCATCATGGGGGTGACGAAGCGCAAGGTTTCCGATTCGCGCATCCCGCTCATGCGCGTGATGATCCAAAAACCGGAATCGTTCATCCACGGGATAGGTTTGGAGCCGCAGCCAATGGCGAGGGCGAGGTAAACGGGATGGAAGTCGATGTAGGGAAGAAAACCGTGGGCGATGGGGGCGGCGGTGATCATGGCTACGGTGGCGGATCCCTGTGCGGTGCGGACGAGGGCGGTCACGAGAAAAGCGACGGGAAGGGCCCAGGCGGACCCTGCTCCGGCGAGTCCGGCGAAGGTGTTGGCGATGGCGGTTTCGCGCAGCACGGCTCCGAAAGCCCCGCCGGCGGCGGTGATCAGGAGAATCACGGCGCCCGAGGAAAGGGCGGTCTGTATCTCCGAAGCGACGGCATCGCGGGAACGTCCGGGACCGCCTTTCCAGAGCAGGAGCAGAGCGATGAGGGCGGCCAGGAAGAGAGCAAAGTTTTTATCGCCGAGCAGGAGCAGAATGGGCGCGCCCGGAAGGCGGGCCAGGACGGGAAACGCATCAATGGCGGCGGCGGCGGCGATGAGCGCGACGGGAAGGAGGATGGGCAGCAAGGAGAACCCCAGGGAGGGAAGGGCGGCGATCTGCGAGCCGGCCGGGGAGGAATCGGGGGCGTGAGTCTCTTCGGCATCCGATGCGGGGCGCCGCAGGGGGAGATCGTAGCGGCGATTGACGTAAAGGGCGAAAGCAAGTCCAAAGACTGCTGCGACGAGACTAACGATGAACCCGGAGATCATCATCGTGCCCAGAGAGACGCCGAGATCTCCAGCGACGAAGAGTGGCCCAGGCGTGGGCGGCACCAGGGAATGAGCCATGGTGCCGCCGGCGACGATGGAAAGGATGTAGAGAAGATAGTGTTGGCCGGTGCGGCGGCGCAGGGCCCGAGCGATAGGCACAAGAAGGTAGAAGACCGTGTCGAAGTAGACCGGAATGGCCAAGAGAAAGGCGGAAAAAAGCAGTCCGAGGTAAGCGCGGGCGGTCCCACAGAAGGCGACAAGGGAGCGGACGATACGTTCGGCGGCTCCGGACCGGAGCAGGGCTTGGCCGACGATGGAGGCGAAGGCAATGAGGAGCCCCACCGTGCGGCAAGTGTCTCCAAAACCGGCGGCGACGCGCTCGGCGGGATTGCGGGAGAGGAAGGCGGCGGAGGATTCGGGCGTCATCCTCTTGAGCGCCGTCTGAGATTCCGCGTAATCCACGAGGGCGGAGCCGGGCGTGAGAACAGCGACGGCGAATGCGGCGATGAGCAGAGCGGGGAAAGCGTGGAGGCGAAGCGCGAGGATGCCGCCCAGGACAAGGCTCATTCCGAGCAGAAGAAGGAGGAGGGAGAGCAAGTGAATCCGGTGGTGAGGGAACGGGGCGGACGGTCCTTGTCCTACCACGGATCAGCAGGACTGGGCAACGGCGGCGGCCGGGGATTTCGCGCATGTCTCCCCCCGCACCACCTTCGATGGAAGACGCCTCCAACCGGGGGTGACCGCTGACCAGTGACCCCTGACCAGTGACCAGTGACTCCTGACCCCTGACCCCTGACCTGACCCTGACCCCTGACCTGACCCCTGACCCCTGACCTGACCCCTGACCTGACCCCTGACCCCTGACCACCGGCACTGGCGGCTAAATTGACTGGATGACGGCCAGCGGCTGTAGTGTAATAGATGCGTGATCGCGGGCGAAATAGGGGCTTTCCGATAAAAGTCCTTTGGCCGCCGGCGACGAGACCCCTTTCTTTGCCCATCGATTGAATCGCCGGTCCGTTTCCATGCATCTCCGTCGTCGTTCCCTTCTGTATGCCGGCCTGCTTGGGGTCGCTTTCCCGGCCGGGGCGGAGCAAAAGCTCGATTTTGGACGCGATATCCGGCCGATTCTGTCAAACGTATGCTACAAATGCCACGGCTTCGACGATAAGATCCGGATGGCCGATCTCCGGCTCGATACGCTCGCCGGCGCGACCGGAAAGCTCGAATCGGGAGCGACCGCGGTAGTTCCCGGCGAACCGGCGGAAAGCGAACTCCTTCGCCGCATCACTTCGGCAGATGCGGATGAGAGAATGCCGCCGCCAGAGAGCGGCAAATCGCTCACGGCGCAGGAGATCGAACTGCTGCAGCAGTGGATCGAGCAGGGAGCGGAGTTCAAACCCCACTGGTCGTTCGTCACTCCGGAGCGGCCGGCCTTGCCTGAGCCCAGGCAGCATTCCTTCGCAGCGCAGAATCCGATCGATCATTTCGTTCTGGCTCGCCTAGAGAAGGAGGGGCTCGCTCAGTCTCCGAAGACCGGCAAGGCGACGCTGATTCGCCGTGTAACGCTCGATCTCACCGGTCTGCCGCCGACACCCCAGGAGACCGGCGAGTTCCTCTCCGACAACACGCCCGAAGCTTTCGAGAAAGTCGTCGACCGGCTGCTCCGCTCGCCACGCTACGGCGAACACATGGCCCGCTATTGGCTCGATGCGGCGCGCTATGGCGACACCCACGGCTTGCACCTGGACAACGAGCGGTCGATGTGGCCGTACCGCGATTGGGTTGTGCGGGCCTTCAACGAAAACCTGCCATTTGACCGGTTTACGGTCGAGCAGCTTGCCGGCGATCTCTTGCCCAGCCCGACGCTCGATCAGCTTGTCGCCTCGGGTTTCAATCGCTGCAATGTGACCACCAGCGAGGGAGGCTCGATCGACGAAGAAGTCCGGGTGCGGTATGCCGTGGACCGGACGGAAACGATGAGCACAGTGTTCTTGGGGCTGACGCTAGGCTGCGCCGCATGCCACACGCATAAGTTCGATCCGGTGACTCAGAAGGAGTTCTATCAACTCTACGCGTTTTTCAACTCAGCCGCCGATGCGCCGATGGACGGCAACGCCCTCTCCCCGCCGCCGGTCAAAAAGTTGGCTACACCGGAGCAGGAGTCACAGCTCAAGACATTCGACGAGCAGATCGCGGCGCTTCACCAGGACGTGGCCGGCATGCTTGCGGCCATCGAATACACAGACCCACTCGACACGGCTGCCCCCGCCGGCGCAGAGCCGAGAGACTACGTCTGGATCGACGACGCGGCGCCCCCGGGGGCCCAGCTTCAAGGCGACAGCGAGTGGAAGTTCGTCACTAAGGACGACGGAGAAGTGTTCAGCGGCGAAAAGGCGACCACGCGCAGGGCTGCCGGACTCTCCCAGCACTTTTTCACCGGCGCCAGCCCCGGGCTCGAGGTGGGCGAAGGGGACAGGCTCTTTGCTTACGTTTATCTCGATCCGGCCGACCCGCCAAAGGAGATTATGCTCCAGTGGAACGACGGCTCCTGGGAGCATCGCTGCTACTGGGGTGAAGATGTGATCGCCTGGGGCGGACCGAACACAGCCAGCCGCTTGTCGATGGGCTCGCTTCCCAAAGTGGGCGAGTGGGCGCGATTGGAGGTCGAAGCGGCGAAAGTGGGTTTGAATGCGGGCTCCGTCATCAACGGTTGGGCCTTCACCCAATATGGCGGCGTCACGTTTTGGGACAAAGCGGGGATCGTCACTCGAACGCCCCAGGATGGTCAAGGTTTTGACTCGCTCGCCGCCTGGGAGGCTTTCGAAAGGACCCAGTCTCAGTCGACGGCTCCGGGCGATGTGAAGGAAGCAATCACGATCGAGCCGGACAAGCGGACCGACGATCAGAAGAAGCGGATTCGCGATTATTTCCTGCAGCAGGTCTGCACGACGACAAAGCCGAAGTTTGATCCGCTCCGCCGGCAGATCGATGAGTTCGAAAAGAAAAAATCGGAACTCGACGCGGCGATCCCCATTTCACTCGTCATGGCGAATATGCCCGAGGAGCGGGAAACGTTCGTCCTCGTCCGCGGCGCCTACGACAAGCCTGGCGAGAAGGTGACTGCCGCCGTGCCGGGCGTCCTGCCGCCTTTGCCCGAAGGAGCGCCGGCAGATCGCCTGGGGCTGGCCAAGTGGTTGGTCGATCCGCAGCACCCGCTCATGGCCCGCGTTACCGTCAATCGCTTCTGGCAGCAGTATTTTGGCGCAGGCATCGTCAAAACGGCCGAAGATTTTGGCGCGCAAGGCTCTTGGCCGACGCATCCGGAACTGCTCGACTGGTTGGCTCTGGACTTTGTCGAATCGGGCTGGGATGTGAAACGATTGCAAAAGCTGATCGTCATGTCAGGAACCTATCAACAAGCTTCGAAAGTGAGCAAGGAGTTGGCGGCTCGCGATCCCGAAAACCAACTGCTCGCCCGCGGGGCCCGTTTCCGGCTGGATGCCGAGGCGCTTCGTGATTCGGCGTTGTTCGTCAGCGGTCTTCTGGTCGAACGACCCGGGGGCAAAGGGGTGAAGCCTTACCAGCCGCAAGGGATCTGGGAATCGGTCGGCTTCCAAGGAAGCAACACGCTGAACTACGAGGCCGACGGCGGTGAGGCGAACTATCGCCGCACCCTCTACATTTTTTGGAAGCGGACAGCGCCGCCGCCGGGATTGATGACCTTCGACGCGCCGACGCGAGAGGCCTGCGTCGTCCGTCGCAGCCGCACCAATACACCGCTCCAAGCTCTGGCCCTCATGAACGACGTGCAATATGTCGAGGCGGCCCGCAAACTCGCCGAAAGGGTGATGCTGGGCGCCGCTCCGGGCTCGGCCGGCGATGCCGGCCGCTCTCCGGCGGATCGCCTCACTCACGCGTTTCGCCTTGCTGTCGCCCGCCCGCCAGCCCCCGGCGAACTGGCGATCTTGGAGGAGATCTTTCAATCCCACTTGGCCAAATACCAGGGGGACAAATCCGCGGCCGAGAAGCTTGCCGGCATCGGGGAATCCAAGCGCAACGAGTCGCTCGATCCCGTCGAGCTGGCTGCTTATACGCTGGTGTGCAATTTGATCCTCAACCTCGACGAGGTCGTGACGAAGGAATAGCGAAGCTCCGGCCAACGATCGGGCTGAACCGCCGCTGACCGTCCTAACTTCTGTGTGACTAACGAATCGTCATGAATCCTCTGCGCCAACACGTCCTTCAGGAAACCCGCCGCTTTTTCTTCGGCCGCATGTCTGCCGGCATCGGCACGGCGGCGCTGGCCTCGTTGCTCAATCCCCGGCTTCTCGCGGGCGGCGGCGCGCTGCCGTCCCAACAGGAGCAGATTGCCAGCCTGGGGGAGATGCTCCGGCTCCATCACGCCCCCAAGGCCAAGCGGGTGATCTGGCTGTTCATGGCGGACGGGCCTTCGCAACTCGATCTGTGGGACTACAAACCCACGTTGGCCGAGTTTTTCGATAAGGACTTGCCCGAGAGCATCCGCATGGGCCAGCGGATCACCACCATGACCAGCGGCCAGTCCCGGCTGCCGGTCGCGCCGTCGGTATTCGCCTTCAAGCAGCATGGTCAACATGGAGCTTGGGTGAGCGAGCTGATGCCCAGTCTCGCGGGGGTCGTCGATGACTTGTGCATCGTCAAGACGATGAACACCGAGGCGATCAATCACGACCCCGCGATCACCTATATCCAGACCGGCAGCCAGATTCCGGGCCGGCCCAGCATGGGGGCTTGGCTCAGCTACGGCATCGGCAGCCCGAACCAGGATCTGCCGGCTTATGTGGTGCTGCACTCGCGCATCGCCGCCGGCAGCCAGACCCAGGCCTTGTTCGCCCGGTTATGGGGCGCGGGCTTTTTGCCCAGCAAGCATCAAGGGGTCGCCTTGCGATCAGTCGGCGATCCGGTGCTTTATCTCTCGAACCCTGACGGTGTGGATCAAGCTGACCGGCGCCAAATGCTCGATGGCTTGGCCAGGCTCAATCAGAAACGCCTGGAAGAGCAGGGTGATCCTGAAATCGCCGCCCGCATTGCCCAGTACGAAATGGCGTTTCGCATGCAGATGTCGGTCCCCGAGCTGACGGACATTTCGCGCGAGTCCGAGAGCTCGCTCGAAATGTACGGCCCCGAGGTCAAGGACAAGGGCACATTTGCCTACAATTGTCTGCTGGCCCGCCGTTTGGCGGAGCGGGGCGTGCGCTTCACACAGGTCTTCCTCCGCGGCTGGGATCATCACGGCAGCCTGCCGCAAAGCATCCCCCAGCTCTGCAAGGCCATGGATCAACCGGCGGCCGCCCTCATCAAAGACCTCAAGCAGCGCGGCATGCTCGACGACACGCTGGTAGTTTGGGGAGGCGAATTCGGCCGCACCGTCTATAGCCAGGGAACGTTGAACAAGGAGACCTACGGCCGCGACCACCATCCGCGCTGCTTCACCATGTGGTTAGCCGGCGGCGGCATCAAGCCCGGCATCGTGCATGGCGAGACGGACGACTTCAGCTATAACGTAACAGATAAGCCGGTGCATATTCACGATCTCAACGCGACGATTCTCGACTGCCTGGGCATCCATCATGAGCGCCTGACTTACGCCTTTCAAGGCCGCGACTTCCGGCTCACGGATGTGCACGGCAACGTGGTGCGGGAGATTCTCGCGTGATTGACGATCGCTGCTCTGGGCGTCGAACCGCCGATGAATCCACGAAGTAGGCTGCGACCCAGGACGACGGTTTTTCATCGCTCGTGTTCGCGATTGTGATGCGCCCGTCATTTCAGAAACGCCGCGGAGAAGCGGCGGCAACGCAATGCTGATGAACGCCTGTTTGAAATTGTCGACCGTCGCAGCGACAGGCTGGCTGATTCACGCCGCCGCCGCGCAGGAGTCCTCTTTGGACCGCGCCGGATTTCTTTGGTCGCCGCATTTGGAATGGATTTTGCGGAATCCGGATCGAGGCGAGAACCCCTTTGATCTCGAAGCCTCCGTTGCGTTCACGCATGCGGAGAGCGGTGAACGCCGGACGACGGGAATGTTTCACGACGGCGGCGACCAGTGGAAGTTTCGTTTCACCGCTACGCGGACTGGAACGTGGAGTTTCGAGACGCGCAGCGGCGCGTCTGCGCTCGATGGAAAGCGCGGTTCGATTGTCATCGCCGCGACGCCGGTCCCGGCTGGTCGCGGCTTCATCACCTCCGTGGATGGGACTCGATGGGCCTGGCAGACCGGCGAAGATGGCGACGTGAAGCCGTTCGTTCCGCAGTTGGTGATGGCTCGGGATCTGTCCGCTTATCGCGACGATCCCGGGAAGATGGAGAGCGATATTCAGACCTGGATTATCGAACACGGCTTCAACGGCATCCATCTCGGGGTGTTGTGCCGCTGGTTTGATTTCGACCAGGTCAGCAGCGACCGCATCACAAGCCCTGACCCGAATCCTGACCCGCGAACCTTCGAGGTGCTGGAACAAATCATCGCCCGCGTCCATGGCGCCGGCGGCATGGTCCACATCTGGATGTGGGGCGATGATTCGCGTCGCATGACGCCGGTCAAGTGGGGCATCAATGGAACTGCCGACCAGCGGCTGCAACGCTACATCGCCGCGCGCTTGGGTCCGCTGCCCGGCTGGACCATGAGCTACGGCTTCGATCTTTGGGAATGGGTCGACGGCGAGCAACTGGCGGCCTGGCGGGCGAATCTGCACGGACATTTCGGCTGGCCACACCTGCTCGGCGGACGCTGGGAACAGAACCGTCTGACTCAGGCCACAGAGACGCTGGATTATGCGTCCTACGAACAGCATCGCCCCAGTTACGAAAAATACCTCGAGACCATCGGCGAGCGTCCCGGCAAACCGGCCTTTTCCGAGGACCGGTTTCGTGTTCGCGATCCGAGTCCCTACCCAGAGAAAGATTATGATCTGGAGATGACCCGGCGCGGGCTTTGGCATTCGACGCTGGCCGGCGGTGTGGCCAACATCTGGGGTTATCTCGTTCCCGCCGGAGATGAGGGCGGATCGCGTCCCTATCCAAACCGCGACGAAATCCTCACGTACTCCCGGTTTTTTCAGAACCGCTTTGTTCGAGGCATGCGTCCTTGCAATGAACGGACGGCTTACGAGCGCGGCGTTGGCATTGAGGAAAACCGGGTGCGGGCATGTTTTGGCGATCCCGAAGCATCGTGTTTCCTTTTTTACGCGGAGGACGCCGAGACAGTGCGAATGGATCTTCGTGGAATGGAAGAAACGCAGCCGGCGCTTGCCGTGGATGCGCTCAAACCCTATCGGGAACTCGCGCTGGAGCCGTTGGACCCGAAGGAACACGAATGGAAGGCGCCCTACAAGTCCACCTGGGCCGTGGCCGTCGGACGCTTTCCCTGACTGGGCCGGTCAACAGCGGAGACAACGGAGGCGGAACAGATGGGTTAGTATGGGCCGTGTTGGGGGTTGGACCCGAAGAGGTATTCACGTCCCTCTCTTGCTCATGTGTTCTCGATCCTTCCTGAAAGCGTTGCTCCGTTTGAAATCAGCGCGTCCGGTGAGGCGGACCGCTGCGGGACGAGCCGCGGCGCCGAACTCCCGCCGTCCCCGATCCCACCCCTGGTGGCCGCAGGGTGGGTTCGCCCTCGACATAACCGAGAGATCCCAGGAAACGGTCGCAAGCGATCAGAGTTGCGTAATAGAACGCGTTGCCGCCGCCGTCGTAGTTAAAAAAGCCGTGACGCTGACCTGCGTAAAGACGAAGATCGCAGCGGCTCCCGGCCGATTTCATCCGGTCCCGGAACCGTTCGGCGGTCGCCACCGGCAAAACGTGGTCGTCCGCGCCGAGGAAGACGATGGTTGGAGCTGCGCCGGGACGGATGTTGTGGAGCGGAGAGAACTCCTTCCAATACTCCTGCACTCGCTCGTGGGACGCGCTGCCAGGTCCAGTGTCCAAAACGGGATTGAATAGCAGAAGCGCATCGGGTCGAGCCGGCGCCGGATCCTCCGCTTCGCCTTCCTCGTCGAACCCCCGCAACAGGGCCGCGGACGCGGCGACGTGACCCCCGGCCGAGCCGCCTCCTGCGGCGACGCGGCGCGGATCCACTCCCAGCTCGGAAGCGTGGACTCGCATCCAGCGGATTGCCGATTTGCCGTCCCGCACGCAGTCCGGCGGCAAGGCGCCGTGACGTTCCTGGACCCGGTATTCCGCTGACGCCGCCACCATCCCGCGCGAGGCCAGGTAGGCGCACTGCGGATAAAACTGCTCGGGCCGTCCTTTGCGCCAGCCGCCGCCGAAGAAGAAAACCACCGCTGCACGGCGGCTGGTCACGGTGTGATCCGGAGGAAGGAAAAGGTGCATTCTCAGCTCACCCTGCGGCGTGGTCTTGAAAACCGGCGACCGGTCCGGGGCGAAGGACTCGGCTCCGGGCGCCGTGGCGCCCGCCAAGACCAACACCAAGATCAAGATCGCCGCAATTGGCGCGGTTCGGGCTACCAAACCCGTTCGCAGAGTAGCGCGGCGGCGGCCGCCGGAGTGGTTAATGGACATGATCTTGAGCCGGAACCGGACGGGCGACTCCCGGCCACAAACTACCACCCGGGTGGTAGCGGGGAAAGCCGGGATTCCCCGCTTCCTTCGCGCGGCGAGGGCGCCGTAGCGTGGTTCCCCACTTGTCGACCAGGGCACAGCGTGAGTTCATTCCGGCGTTATCCCTCGCGGGTGATGTAACCAGCGCGCGCGGGAGGTTCTCACCCAAAGCAGCGTGGGTTTCCGGGGGCGCCCTCCCCGGAGGCCGGAAGGCACTTGGCGATCAGGTTAGAGTCCGGCAACCCGCAGCCGGAGGAAGAGGATGGCGGTCTTCTCCGGATGCTCGGAAGGCCTGACGCGGACGCGCTCGAATCCGGCTCCAGCCGCGGTGACCTGAAAGACGGCGCCGGCGTCGACGGCCCAGGTGCGGAGATCGGCGGAGGATTGCAGCTCGAAACGGATATCCGTGCGATCGAGCGGCCGCTCGAAGACGAGTTCCGCGAGGCGCAGGCCATTCCCGGTCGAAAAGTGGAGCGTGGGCAGGCTAGCCGGATCGGGCGTTCGCGGGTCGAGGCCGAGGGCGTACTCAACGAAGTTGGCTCCGCCATCGCCGTCGGGGTCGGCGGCGGGTCCGGTGAGGGCGGGGTCGTCGCGTTCCGCGGGGGAGAAATGCTGTACAAGCCAATCGCTATAGCCGCCGGAATCCTCCGCCCATCCCGGACTGCCGTGCAGGAGGCCGCTTTGCCGCCACGCCGTCGCGGTGGACCAGTCGGAGGGAGGGGCGTGGCGGTCGCGAAGGACCAAGCTGTAGCCTTCCCCGTCCGTGGCGGGAAACCAGGCGTCGGAAAAGTCGATGGTCATGAGCGTGATTCCGCTTGCTTCGATGGTGAGGGTTTCGCCGCTGTTCCGCAGGTTGCCCTCGTAGGAGCCAGCGATGGGCCGGCTCGCCCCGTAACGGGCCGCGAAGGCCTCGGGATCGCTAACCACCACGAGGTAACCACCGGGCGGGATCGACGGCGTGGAACTTCGGAGGAAATCGAAGCGGATGCCGTTGCTGAACCGAACCTCACCGACACTAACAGGGCGCGCGCTTGGGTTGTGCAGCTCCAGAAACTCGAAGAGTTCGGCGTCGTCGAAACCAGCGGCGCGTTCCTCAGGCGAAGGATCGGCGGGATGATACATGATTTCCGAGACCAAGAGGTTCGCTGCGGAAGGTGGATTCTCCCCGATAGGCAGGTAGGCGGAAAAGGGAGCGCTCCAGGCATCGCCGGAACGCGTCCGCGCGATCAGGCGCGTGGACTGCTCCAAGCGAAGCGGCTGAACGCCCACGGTCTGATTGGCGGTGAGCACCGGGTGCAAGAGCAGGTCAGAGCTGCCCGCGGAGGTGTTCATAATCTGAATGGCAAGCACGTTGCGGCCACGACGAAGCTGGTCAGCATGCGGCGTGAGGTCGAACTCCTCGAACTGCACCCCCTCGGAATCCGGCCTCGACCCGAGTGCGACCGAATCCCAGGCGATCTGTGCCGGGCTGCGCTCGGCGTCGCGGGCGGATTCGGACCCGTTGATCCAGGCGACGAAGGCGTCGTCGTAACGCAGGAGCAGGGTCAGGCGATGGAGCAGGCTGGGGTCGTGTTCGTAGTCGAACGTAAAACGCACATAGAGACTGGCGTTGATGCCGAGCATGGCTCCGCTCACGTCGGTGGTGATGGCAGGAAGCAGCGGTCCGCCCGGAGTCTCGAAACCGAGCCCGCCCAAGCCCGGCGTCCAGCCTGAATCATCGAAGTTGGGGTCGAGCCACGCATCTCCGATAGAGTCGCTGACGGGAACGAGGAAGCGGGAGGCGGCGGTCTCGGGAACCAGAAGGACGTCGATGCGGCCTCCCGCAAACTGGGTCGCGGAGGGCGACGGCGCGCCGCCGGAAGCGCGAGGATCGGCGCCGTCGGTTGTGTAGTAGACGGCGCCGTCGGGAGAGGAGAGGGTAACTTCCAAACTGTCGTCCCCAGGCGCAACGGCGAGGCTGGGGGCCTCGAGGAACTGGGAGTCGATCCAAGCCATACGTTCCAGGATCCAGTCTTCCAGGTAGGCGACCTCGGATCGGTAAGTGGTCCGGTTCTGGTAACCGGGCGGGCTGATGACCGTGAACTGACCGAGGACAGGCCACTTCTGAAAGTTGCGCCCTGCGGCTTCCTGTTCGAGCAGGGAAGCCATCTCCGCGATGAGCGCCTGGACGTGCTCATCGGCGAGAGGACCCTGCCGGAGAGCATGCCAGCGGTCGATGAGTTGCTGCTGCCATTCCGGATCCTGCTCGAACCGCAGCCACCACGGCGACCAGCCGTTCACGTTGGCGGTAAACGAACGGTTCCAGCCGTCCGTGCGATAGCCGGGGAGGTCGCCGCCCTCGGCGTAGTTCACATTGCCGAGGGCCCAGTTGTAGTCCCAGAGCGGGCCCATGGTGAGTTTCCCGCCGCGCGGCACATAAAAAAAGGCGCTGCCGCCGTCGAAGTTGCGAGTCCATTCCCGGAAGATCTTGTAATCGACCTGCGAAGCGGTGTCGGTGTAGTCGGCGTAGGAACGGCCGGTGACGGGGTGCCGAAAGTTAGGGCCGTAG
>DATKCT010000132.1:0-41056 GCA_035513055.1 Verrucomicrobiales bacterium
ACAGATCTTGCCGAGCCAAGCCTGCGCAACCACGACTCCAATGGCGGCGAGGTGAGCGAAGCGGAACCACAAGCTGTTGACCCAAGGCCAACGACGAAAGTTGCCGACAACAACGAACACCAAGCCGCCGACGACAAACAAAACGATCGCGAAGTGCAAGAGAAGCACTGCGTCAGCGAGTAGCTGATAGGTCAAGCGGCCTCCCATTCGCGGCGCCTAACAGTCTGATTGAGCCGCCGTGCAGAAGAACTTATTATGGCCGCCGGCGATATAATAAGCGCATTAGGTCTCCCAGCGGCCCGTCGTCTCTCATGGTCTGCATGGTCTGTTCTCCTTCCTTTTAGGTCTTCTTACGGCAAATCAGGCCTCTCAGCAACCGAATTGCCGACACCTTGACAGAGGGTGCGCTTGCATGTTTTTGCATACGGGTGGCCCCGCGCGCCACGGGAGAGCAGTAGACCCGATCAGGCCGCAGTCCTCATCTCCACAGGAAACTTTTGACCGTCATTGAGTCTCAGAAGCACAATTCGAGGGCCCAAGCGGCCGTGGCACAGGACACTCTTGGGCGCGCGGGACCGCCCTCCGGAGCTGTCTCGCGTGGCCCCTTCAGGCTCACTTTTGCAGGTCTCCATGGACTTGCCCGCCAGATCAGGAGTTCTGCGCCTGAGGAGCGGGCTGCCGTGGCTGTTCGAATTTTCCGGCCGGCGCCGGGAATTGCTCTTGATTGATGCCCATCCTCATGGCTGTTTTTGGCTTCATCTTTTTTGTCATCTTCGCGGCCATCTACAACGGGTTGGCTAAAGTTCTGGGAGGGGTGGAATTCGAGATTCGGGACGTTGTGTGAAGCAAGACGACCAACAATAGAGGGGCGCCATCCACTCAGCGGGCGCCCCTTCGGTTCGATGCATGCGGTGTTGAACGAAGACGAGTCTGGCGGCGAACCGGGGCCGGGAAGGCGGTGATGCCGCCCATTTCCCGGATTGTCGAATCAGCCTCGGGGCTGCAGTCTTTGCCATGAAGACCAAAACTTGTTCTTTCCGGCTGACGATCTTACTTCTCGTTTTCCATGAAGCAGCGGCCTTTGCGGCGGAACCAAGCCCAGCGCCGCCCCACACGGTCCGGATCGCGGCGGCCCAGGCTGCGCCGCGCGTCATCGACTTCCGTCTGAATCCGGACGAGGCGCTCGCTGCGGTGGAGAGGAACCTCGTTGAACTCGAAGATATTGTAAATCGCGCGGGCGAGGAAAGGTGCGACGCGCTGGTCTTGCCCGAGGATACGGCGGGCCTCCTGAATTGGTTCGGAGCGAACGAGACGCAGGCGAAGAAAGTGTTGCCGCAGGCAGTGAAGCGCATGCTCGAACGACTGGGCGCCGCCGCCGCGCGGCGCCGGATGTATTTGGTCGTTTGCAGCGACTTTGCGGAAGGCGATGGCGGGATCTACAATACCGCCTTCCTGCTCGGCCGCGACGGCAAGGAGATGGGCAGGTATCACAAGGTCTGTCCGACGTGGGGAGAGGCAGGCGCTCGCCGGCGGGGGAATGCGTTTCCTGTTTTCTCGACAGCCGATTTGGGCGTGGCCGGGATGCTGATTTGTTATGATCTGGTTGTGCCCGAAACAGCGCGCTGCCTCGCGTTGCAGGGCGCGGACATCATTTTCTTTCCGACCATGGGTGGAGCCGCCATTGGCGACGGCGATATCGGCGTGCAGGCGTTGCGGGTGCGCGCGGCCGAGAACTCCATCTGGCTGGTTGTGGCGCAACGCGGCAGCGGAGCGATGATTATTTCGCCGCAGGGCAAGATTGTCGCCCGGGCGGATGGCCCGGATGGTCTCGCCATCGCGGACATCGACCCGCGTGGCCAACGCGAGGGCGGCGACGCCTTGAACTGGCAGCGCGACATGCGCGCCCGGCTGTTCCGCGAACGAAACCCGGGCGCGTTCGGAATCCTGACGGAAACGAATCCACCCGTGCTCGACAAGGTTCCCATCGGCCTAACGTCGCAGGAAGCCGGACAGATCATGGCCCGCGCCCTCACCGCCGGCGAAGAAGAGTTCAATCAAGCGAGCAGCCTTGCCGGCAGCGGCAGGACCGATGAAGCGATTGACGCCTTCGAGCGACTGCGCGAGGAGTATCCCGCGACATGGATTGATCGCAGATCGCAAGAACGGCTGACCGCGCTTCGGGCCGGCCTGTCGAACCAAGAGGCGTCCGCAGCCGAGCCGGTGGTCGTCGAGTTGTGGCCGGAGGAAGTTCCCGGCGAGAGCGGCGACATCGGCCCGGAAAGGGTCCGCATGTCCCCGAAGCTTGACCGCGAGCAGGTCGAAGTCACCGAGCCGACGCGGCTGATTACCGGCGTTAGCAAACCGGCGATCACGATCCATCGCCCGGAGGCGGAGAGGAACACGGGAACTGCGATGCTGATTTGTCCCGGGGGCGGATACTGGGACCTCTACTGGCAGTTGGAAGGCGAAGAAGTCGCGGCATGGCTGAAGACAATTGGCGTGACCGGCATCATCCTCAAGTACCGCGTGCCGCGCAGCCCCGATGAACCGGAAGGAGAGCCGGCACGTCGTCCGTTACAAGATTCCCAACGCGCTGTCCGGCTGATCCGCAGCAAGGCCGGGGAGTGGGGTCTTCATCCGGAACGGATCGGCATCATGGGTTTCTCGGCGGGCGGTCATCTCGCCATCGCGACGGCGACGAGCTTCGAGGAACGCGTCTATGAGCCGGTCGATGACGTGGACGAAATCAGTTGCCGGCCGGACTTCGCCATTCCGGTGTATCCGGGTTATCTTAAGGCCAAAGATCGGAACGAGCTGGCTCCCGGCCTGCGCATCCCGGCCGGGACGCCGCCCGTTTTTCTTGTGCATGGCGGGGACGACATCATTAGCCCGCCGGAGAATAGCGCCCTTCTCTACCTCGCGCTCAAGCAAGCTGGCATTCCCGCGGAATTGCACATCTTTGCCGGAACCGCTCACGGTTTCGGCGTTCGCGCCAGCAATCGTCCCTACTCCACCTGGACTGCCTCCTGCGTCGACTGGTTGCGCGATCGTGGATTCCTGCGCTGATTGGGGCGGTCTTCTGAGTCCCGTTACGTTCAGATTGAACGGACATGAAACTCTGTGGTGTATTTCTCTCCGCGATTGCCGCTGCTCCCACGCTCGCGGCGGCGGAGTTTCACATCGATGACCCTCGATTGGAGATCGCCTTGTTTGCCGCCGCGCCGGACATCGTCACGCCGGTTGGCGCGGCATGTGATGCGCGCGGGCGCCTATTTGTCATCGAGTCACACACGCATCTTGCTCGAGCGGATTACGCCGGGCCAGGTTACGACCGGGTTAAAGTCTTCACCGACGCCGACGATGACGGCCGAGCCGAGCGCATTGAGATTTTTGCAGAGGGATTCGAAGCCGCGATGGGCTGCGCCTTTGCGCCCGACGGCGCGCTCTACGTCGTTTGTGCGGGCGAGGTCTGGCGGCTTGAGGACGGCGACGACGACTGCCGCGCCGAGCAACGCACCAAGGTGCTCACGCTAGAGACGGAGGAGACCTATCCGCACAACAAGTTGTTGAGCGCGGCGTTCGGGCCGGATGGACGGCTGTATGTAGGGCGCGGCAACACCGGCGGTCATGCGTGGACGTTGCGCGGCGCCGGCGGCGCCAGCGCCGGTGGATACGGCGACGGCGGAAGCATTGCTCGCTGCTGGCCCGATGGCGCCCAGCTCGAGGAGTTCGCAACGGGGTTTTGGAATCCGTTCGGTCTCGAGTTCGACTCCGCCGGCCGGCTCATCGCGGTGGACAATGACCCCGACGCGCGCGGGCCGAACCGTCTCGTTCACGTCGTGCACGGCGGGAATTATGGGCACACGCACCTTTACGGCGGCGCGGGCAATCATCCTTTCCAGGCGTGGGACGGCGAACTGCCCGGCACGCTTCCCTATCTTTCGGGGACGGGCGAAGCTCCTTGTGCCGTGTTGGACGCCAGTCGCGCCGCGTTGCCGGCGGACTTCGCCGGCGCCTTGCTCGTGACCGTGTGGAGCGAGCACACCATCGAGAGGCACAGCACCCGGCCGCGGGGCGCGTCGGTTGCCGCGGAGCGCAGCGTGCTGGTGCGCGGGCCGCAAGATTTTCGACCGGTCGCGCTCGCGCCCGACCCTCGCGGCAATCTCTACATCACCGACTGGGTAAAAGTGGACTATCCGAACCACGGCCAAGGCCGCATCTGGCGGCTGCGAACCAAGCCGGCTGTGGCCGTGGTCAAGCCGCGCTCCATCGGCGCGCCGCCGGAATCCAACTCTGGCAATCGCGCGCTCGAAACGCACTTCGCCGCCGGCTGGGAAGAGTTGCCCCAACTCGAGCAGGCGCTGCGCGGAGACGACCCCTTCCTCCGGCACGCCGCCGTGATGAGCCTAGCGCAAACCAAACTTTTGCCGGACGCGAGGCGGCTCGCGGAGAGTTCAGACTCGCGCCTCCGCCTCGGCGCTCTCCTTGCGCTGCGACGGAGCGCCGCGCTCGACCGCGAAACACTGGCGCGCCCATTCCTCGGTGACGCCGACCCCGAGGTGCGCCTGGCCGCACTGCATTGGACGGCCGACGAAACCCTTGAGGGCCTGCGCGCCGATCTTGACCGCGCGATAGTCGCGAGACCGCCGCCGAAGCTCTTTCAAGCGTGGCTCGCCGCCATCGCCTGCCTGGACGCAGATTACGTCCGCGCCCTGCGCCAGCGCGAACCGCGCAGCGCCCGCCAGCTTACGCGCCGTCTGCCGGCGGAATTCATCGAGCGGCTCCTCGGCGATGCCGCGCGTCCCGCCCGCCTGCGCGCCCTGGCTGTGTCGCGGCTCGAGAATCCTGGCAGCAACAGCAACCGCGCCCTCTTGGCGCGGTCAGCGCACTCGGACGAACCGGCGTTGCAGATCGAGGCCATCCGTTCCCTCGCGCATCACGGCGGTGACGAAACGCCGCCGTTGCTGGCGGCGCTGGCTTTGGACACGAGCCAAGCCGCGTGGGTCCGGGCCGAAGCGCTCACCGCGCTCGAATCGCTGCCGGCCGCCGGGCCTTTGGCGCTCGCGCCGTTGCTCGACGATCCGCACCCCGCAGTCGCCACCGCGTGCGCCGCGCTGCTGGGCCGGTTCGCTGGCGATGGGAAGGTGACGACGATCCTGCGCGCCAAACGCGACCGGCTTTCCGCGGACGCGCCCTCTGCCTTGCGCGAAGCGCTCGATGCCGCGCTGGACGAAGTCGCGAATCGCCCTGGCGCGCTCGACGAATGGCAACGCGCGTTGGCCGCCGGCGGTGACGCCCTCTCAGGTGAGCGCGTCTTTTTTTCCGCGCGCGCTTCGTGCGGCGCCTGTCACGCGCACCAAGGGCGCGGTGGTCAGAACGGTCCCGACCTCAGCGGCCTCGGCCAGTCCGCGACGCGCGAGAAGATCATCCATTCCATCCTGCGGCCTTCCGACGAGTTCGCCCCGCAATGGCAGGCGTGGATCATCGAAACGAAAGGCGGAGACCTCCATCAGGGCCTGCAACTCCATCCCAAGAGCGGCGGCGCCTACGACCTGTTCACTCTCGCCGGGCGCTTCGAGCGCTTCGCGGGGGAAGACATCGCCGGCGTGCGCGCCGCAACCGCCTCGCTGATGCCCGAAGGCCTCGAAGCTGCTCTCACGGTCAGCGAACTGCGCGACCTCGTGGCTTTCCTCGCGTCGCGATGAAGGATGTCCATCGCGCTGAACGGCGAGCATCCCGCGGTCGATGATTCCTTGAACCATTGTCTTGCTCTCCCCCGAAAAACCGGTGATCTCCTTTGCATCTTCGATTCATGGACCCTGAACCACTGCGCGCCGCGGTCATCGGCAGCACCGGACGCGGCGACTACGGACACGGCCTCGACACGGTCTGGCAAGACCTTCCCGGGATCCGGCTTGTCGCCGTTGCGGACGACAATCCCGAAGGCCTCGCCCGAGCCAGGGACCGCCTCGGAGCCCCTGCGGCGTACGCTGACTATGGCGAAATGCTGGAGCAGGAGAGACCTCACTTGCTGAGCATCGCCCCGCGCTGGATCGACCGGCACGCCGAGATGATCCTCGCCGCCGCCGCCGCGGGCGTTCAGGGGATCTACATGGAGAAACCGATGTGCCGGGATCTCGAAGAGGCGGATGCCATCGTGGAAGCTTGCCGGAAGTCCGGAACCCGTCTGGCGATCGCCTTCCAAACCCGTTACAGCCCTCGACTCGAGGTCGTGGACCGGCTCCTTGATTCCGGCGAGATCGGCCGCGTTTTGGAGATTCACGCGCGCGGAAAAGAGGACGCCCGAGGCGGCGGCGAAGACTTGTGGGTGCTGGGCTCCCACGTTCTTAATCTCATGCACCGGATCGCCGGCGAGCCGCGTTGGTGCAGCGCCCGCGTCTTTCAAGAGGGCGAACCCGCGACCGCCCGGCACGTCCGGGACGGAGCCGAAGGCATCGGCCCGCTGACCGGTGATCATATTCAAGCCGTCTACGGTTTCGATGCCGGAGTCACCGGCACGTTTTCTTCGGTGCGAGCCGCCGCCGGCGATCCCAGCCGCTTCGGTTTGCGCATCCACGGAAGCCAAGGAGTTATTGAAATGGGCACGGGCTACCTGCCGCAAGTCCACCTCTTGAAGGAGTCCTCTTGGTCAACGGCCCGCAATAGCGGCGCCTGGGTATCCGTCTCGTCCGAGGGCCCCGGCCTTTCCGAGCCTCTTGCGGATGGCAGCGCCCATGCTGGAAACGCCGCCGCGGTCCGCGATCTGCTCGCCGCCATCGAAGAGAACCGCCAGCCCGAGGCCAGCGTCTACGAGGGCCGCAGCGCCGTCGAGATGATCGCGGCTGTGTTTGAGTCGCACCGGTTGTCCAAGCCCGTGACCTTTCCATTGTCGAACCGGAAGAATCCGCTGAGTTTGTTGGCATGACCGCACCCTCTGCGCCGCCGCCGGTCCAAGTCTCGCCGCCGGACCTGCCGGTGCGCCGGGACGCCGTTCGCCGGCGCTTGTGCTGGATCCTCATCCTGCTTGCCTGCGGATGGATCGTCTTTAATGGAATGGTCGAACGCGCGCATCCGGAAGCTTCGGACCGCAGTTCTACCACCATCCTATCGTTGCAGTGCCGGGTGCTTCTGTCGGCAGCCGCCACCCAGCCCGAAGCCGCCCTGGAACAGTTCCGCACGTTGGAAAAATCCGTGACCGGGCCTTCCGGCGCCCGGGCTCTGGCCTGCGTCTACGCTTTCCTCTCCAGCGACGAAGCCCGCGCGTCCGCGCACAATCTCTTGAACGAGCACCCGCCTGAAGCTGGCGACGAAGACGGCATCGCCCTGCATACCGTCGTGCGCCAGGCCATAGATGAACCTGCTTCTCTGGAATCCGCCGACCGGGAAACGCTTCAGGAGGACCTCGGCTGGTTCGGCGAGGTGCTGCTGGCCGCATCTCTGGAACCTGAGGATCCCGCCCGGCAGGTCTTCTACCAGAACTCGTCGATTCTCACGGTGATTTTCGTGACTGCCTTCCTTGTCGCGCTCCTCGCCGGCATCGCCGGACTAACGCTTCTCATTGTCGCCTTGGTCCAGCGCCGTTCCGGCAGGTTCACGACCCACTTCCAGCCGGGGACCACAGCCGACACGGTCTATCTCGAGGCCTTCACCGTCTACCTGACCCTTGTGTGCGTGGCCCAGGTCCTGGTCTATAGCTTGACCAGCGGCGCCGAGCCATCTCTCGAAGCCGGTCTCGCTGCGATGCTGCTGCCCTGCTTGCTTGGCGTCTTTTGGCCGGTCATTCGCGGCCGCGGATTGAGAGACTCCTTGCGCGGGCTCGGGTTTCATCGCGGACAAGGAGTCTTCCGTGAGATCGGCTGCGGGCTGGTTGGCTATTTGTCCGTTCTGCCATTGGTCGTCCTGGGTCTGCTTCTTGTCCTGTTGCTTTCCAGCCTCCGGCAGGGCGCCCTATGGATCATCGGACAGTTCCGCGAGGACGCACCCACTCCGACTGAGGTCACGATGAGCCATCCTGTCATCGAGTGGATCGCGGACGGCAACATCCTGACGGTACTGCAGGTTTACTTTCTCGCCGCTGTCTTCGCGCCGTTGTTCGAGGAGCTGCTCTTTCGCGGCGCTCTGTTTCGGGGCCTCCGTTCCCGCCATCGCGTTCTCGCGGCCGGTCTTCTCACGGGTTTCGTTTTCGCCGTGATTCACCCACAGGGTCTCCTCGCCGTGCCCATGCTCATGGCTCTGGGCTTCGGCTTCGGTCTGCTCCGGGAGTGGCGCGATTCTCTCATCGCTCCCATGACCGGTCACGCCTTGCACAACGCGGCTCTCGTGACCCTGATGTGGATTGCCTTCAGCTCGTGACGGACCGGGGGGTTCCTTTCAAGCGTTTCGCTTTCCCCTAACTCCAGTGCCGGCGGCCCGCGGGACGCCCGCGCAGAGAAACACCGCAGGCAGGGTCGTCAACGCCGCGAACTGGCTCATGAGCATGGCCACACCGGTCAACAGACCGAACCATACGGAGGGGAAAAACTCCGAAGTCACGAGAACGGCGAATCCCGCTACGATGACGGAAGTGGCGATCCAGATGGCCCGTCCGATCGTCGCATGGGTGCGTCGCAGAGCCGCACGGCGGTCGCCGTCGACCGCCAGCTCGGTCCGGTAGCGCGAGGTGAACTGAATGGCGGCATCGATGCCGACGCCCATGGCGATGGCGCCGGTCATGACCGTGACCAGGTCCAGCGGGATCCCGGTCCATCCCATAAGACCTAACACCACCATAGCCGGCAGGGCCTGAGGCAGGAGGACCAGTAAGGCTAACCATGGTGAGCGAAAGAGAAGCAACAGCATCAAATAGACCGCCGCCACAACCATCAAGATGGTGTCCCGCTGGCTGATCAGCAGACTGCGCAGCATGTTCGCGTAGAGCACGAAAATTCCCGTGGTTTCCACCTCGAGTCCTTCAAGCTCCGGCCTGCCTTCCAAATGCCGTTGCAGCCCCTCCAAGATTCGAACCCGGTTCAACGTCGGCGCCGTTTCCTTCAAGCGCACAAAGACGCGCGCCGTGCGGTAGTCCGGATCCACGACGTCGCGCAACATTTCCGGCGCGGCCAAATCCACGAGCGCAATCAGGGCGCCGCTCTGCAACGAGGGGAACGCCTCGGCGCTGAAGGTTTTGCGCGCTTCCCGGAACACCGCATGCACGGAGCGCACGTTGCCGGTCTCCGGGACGCTGTCGAAATACCGTTCCACGGATTCCACCGCTTGCAGACCGGCGCCGGAACGGAAGAAACCCGCCTCGGGCGCGCGCAAGCAGACCTCGAGCGACACGGTCCCGCCCATTTGGCGATCGATATGTTCCAAACCCCGGTAGACCTCGCTGCTTTTCCGGAAATAATTGGTGAACTTGTTCTCGGCGTTGAGCCGCAGCGCTCCGAGAATCCCGGCCACCAGGAGCAGCGCCGAGGCCACCACCACCCAACCGGGCATGGCCGAGGCCAGCCGGGCGCAAAGGGCAACCGGCCCTCGCGGACCGTCCTCTGCGGTTTTCCCGTGGGCTTTCCGCGCCGGACGCCACGGGAACCGGGTCAGGAAGGCGGGAACGAAGAGGAAGACGACGACGAGTCCGGTCGCCATCCCCACCGCCATCATCATTCCAAAGGTTTTGACGGGCACGATTCCGCTTGTGGTCAGCGCGGCAAATCCCGCCAGGGTGGTGAGGCAGGAGAAGAGGCAAGGCTTCCACGCGCCGCGCACCGCCGCCAGCATCCGGCTCTCGGACTCCTCGCGGGACCCGGCCGAGCCGCCCTGCTCGCGCCAACGTTCCACCACGTAGATTCCGTATGGTAATGTCAGCACGAACAGAAGCAGCGGCAGATTGGCCGTGATCACGGTCAACTCGAGATCGCGGGCGCTCATCAAGCCGACCACGAGCAACACCGGCAGCGCCGCCGCCAGCAGCAGGCACAGTACCACCATGGGACTTCGGTAGACCAAGGCCAACGCCACGGTGAACAGGATCAGCGCACCCAGCCCGAAAACCCGAAGGTCGTGCCGCACGTGCTCGATCAAATTGACGTTGATGATGGGAACTCCCGACAAGCGCACCGGCTCGGAAAGTTTGCCGGACCAGGTCGCCGCGACTTTCCGAATCCCCTCGACCATGACTGTGCGGCGTTTCTCGACCTCATCCGCCGGCACATCCGCATCGAGATTGACGAGGATGCTCAAGCTGCGCCCGTCGCGAGATACGAGGTTGCCGACGGCGAGTTCGTGTTCCAGGAGTTCGGCGCGCGCCCGTTCCAGGTCGACATCGGCATCGCCCAAACGCCGAAGCGCGCTGCCCAGGGTGAGCAAGTTCGGCTTGCGATCCGGCTGTTGCCGCATCAACGGCACATCGAGAACGGACAACAGGGAATCCACATGGGGGATGCCCCGGAGGTCTTCAGCGATGGCCTCCAACCTCTCGATCCCTTCCGGCGCGAACCAATCGTCCGCGGTGACGCACACGATGGCGTATTCGTCAGTTCCCCAAGCTTCCCGAGTTTGCGTATAGGTCTCCAGCGCGGGATCGTTTTCATCCAACAAGCTGTCGGCGCCGGCTTCGACCCGCAATTGACGCAGGTGCAATCCGCACCAGACCGCCAGCGCCGTCAGCGCAAGAAGCAACCACCATCCGCGCCGCAGCACGATCTTGCGATACCATTCGATGTCCGGATCCTGCTTCGTCTTCCGCACGCTGCCAACTTCAAACTTCCTTTCCAGCTTTCTCTCGCCGTACCTCGTCTGTCACGCGCAGGATCTGCCCGCCGGATTCTCTTCGCTTTCCCTTGCGCCTCTGGCAGGCGGGGTTCTCGTATCCCATGGAATGGGCACTGCGCGCCCTGGCGCTACTTCTGCTGTTGCCGGCCTGCTCAAATATCGACAGGGGCCGGGTCCCGCAGCAGATTACGCTTTCACCCGGCGAAGTCTCGGCGCCTCCGGCGGAGCGCGCCCTTTCCCCGGAATCTCCCTTTCATACCCTGGCTCTTCGAGCCGTAGCGCAGCGGAACCGGGCGGTGGCGGCGAACGTCGAGAACCGGGTCGGCATCCTCCAGGAAGCCGACGAGGCCCTCCTCATCCGGCTTCATCTTTTTCGTCACAGCCGGCAGCGCATTTACATCCAGACATTCATCTGGCGCTTTGATCGCTGTGGAAGACTGCTCATGCACGAGTTGCTCGAAGCGGCGCGGCGTGGTGTGGACGTGCGGATCCTCGTCGACCAGGTCGGGCTGGAGAACGATCCCGCCGCATTGGCCTGGCTCTCCCAAGCTCACCCCAATTTGCAGATCCGGATCTACAACCCCATCGCCAACCGGCTCGCCCAAGATCACCTCAGCACCTTCGTCGCCGCTGGCGTCAAATTCCGCGGCGTCAATCAACGCATGCACAATAAGCTGATCCTTTGCGATGGGGTCATCGGAGTGACGGGCGGGCGCAACTTCGAGGATTCCTACTTCAATCGCTCGCCCAAGATGAACTTCCGCGACCGCGACATCCTGGCGGCCGGACCCGTCGTGGGAGACATGGAAGCTTCTTTCGCCGCCTATTGGGATTACCGGGAATCCATTCCGGCCGCGGACTTGGCGGATGTCGCGCCTTGGCTGGGTCCCAGCTCGGACGCGACCGCTTTGGATGCATACGGACGCGGTCTCTTCGATCGTCCACATGGCTTTGCCTCCGTTATCGCTCAGGCCGATGATCGCGCCTTGATCGGCCGTACGTTCGTGCAATCTCTCGTAGCCGCTCCCGAGGCCTGGTTTGTCGCCGATCAACCTGGCAAGAACAACAGCCCGCATTTGTGGGGTTCCGGGCACAAGTCTCGAATCGTCGCCGACGCGTTGGTTTCCGCTCGCCGCTCGATCGTCTGCGAAAGCCCCTATCTCGTGTTGGAGTCGCGTGAAAAGCGGTTGTTCCGGGAGCTTCGCCGGGACAATCCCGATCTCGACATCATTGTGACCACCAATAGCCTGGCCTCCACCGACAATACCCTGGCCTACTCCGCGAGTTACCGGCAGCGCCGGCTTTTCGTGGAGGAGCTAGGGTTCCGGATCCACGAGTTCCGGCCGCGGCCTGACGATCTCCACACGATGCTCGATCGATTTCCCGCTCTCGAAGTCGAAGCCCGGAGGCTGGGGCTGCCCGGGCGCTATCCCTACGTGTGCCTGCACGGGAAATCGTTCGTCGTCGATGACGGCCTATCCTACATCGGGTCCTTCAACCTCGATCCTCGATCTGTGAACCTCAATACCGAGGCCGGATTGCTCGTCCGCGATCCCCGGTTCGCGGCGCAATTGCAAGCCCAAATCCTCTACAACGTTCGCCCAGGAAACAGTTGGATCGTCGCCCAGCGGGAATTTCCCGGGGAGATCCGGAGGCTCAATGCGTTCTTCGAGTCGCTGTCCGAGATCAGTCCTCTCTCGATCTGGCCAGTGCGCAACACCTCGAATTTCGAGCTGCTTCCCGGCCGGGAACCGGCGCCTCCTTCTCATCCTGACTTCTATAAAAATTACCGGGATGTGGGCCTCTTCCCCGAGATCACGGCCGAGGACACGATGAAGGCGATTCTGACTTCACTCTTGAAAACCTTCGCCAAACCGGTCAATCCGCTATTGTGAGCGGCGCCGGAGTTCGATCCTGCGGCGCCATTTCCTTGGGCTCAATGGCGTAAGCGCAGGCCGCGTCGCCGGCAAAGAGATGTTCGCTTCGCCGCACCTCAGCCAAGTTTCCCAACAGACGCTTGAACAAGCCCAGTTCGCATTCGCAGAGCAGCTCGCAGTTTCGCGCCGCCGCAGCGACGGGACAATGCCGCTGTCGCAGGGTCCAAGTCCCGCTCGCCTCTCGTTCGACCCGGGCGTCGTAGCCCTCTTCGCTGCGCAGTCCGGCCAAAGCGCGAAGTTTTCCCGCCAGAGTGGCCGGACTCGCAAGCCGTTTGTTGTAGCCTTCCTCGCGCCGTTGCTCGCAGCGCTCGAGCACTCGCCGAAGTCCCCCGGGTCCCGATTCGGCTTCCACCGCGGCCAGCACATCTGCCGCCAGGCGAGCATGTCCGTCGAAAAAGTAGGCGCCTGCTTCCAGGGTCAGCCGCCAAACCCGGGCCGGCCGGCCGATGGCCCGGCCCTCGAGTTCGAAGACCACCAGGCCGCGGTTCCGCAACAGTTCCAGATGCTGGCGCACGGCTGCCGAGGTGATCTCCAGCGCCTCTGCCAGGCTTCGCGCATCCATCGGCCCCCGCGTTTTGAGCAGCGCCAACAAGGCTCGCGGGCCCCGGTCGAGGAAAGGAACCTCCCGGATGTCTGGGCCCGCCGCACTCATGATCCAGGGCTCTGTACACCTGCTGCGGAAGAAAAACAAACGAAAGCCTGTTCTTTCGAAAGTTTGACCTTTACAACCCGGCGCGGTGTGCGAGTCTCCGCCCACAACCACGGGGTTTGCCATGGCTGATTACGAGAACAGACATCCTGAAAACATCACAGGCCGTTTCTTTGTCGATGAACAGTGTATCGACTGCGATCTCTGCCGCGAAACCGCCCCGAAGAATTTTACGCGGGAAGAGGACAACGGTTACAGTTACGTCTACAAACAGCCGGAGAACGAGGAAGAGGAGCAGCAATGCCGGGAGGCGATGGAAGGCTGTCCGGTCGAGGCGATCGGTGACGACGGTCCCGAATAGGGCATGGGAAATGCGGGCTATTTGCTCGGCGCCAGAAACACTCCGTTCCAGTTCGCGTCGACGCGTCCACGGATAAATTCTTCCGTCCGCCGCAACATCACTGCTGCCGGACCGTCGTGGGGAAACGCGGACACCACTTGAGCAAAGAGAACCTGCGCCTCGGCGAAGCTCCCCTGGAAGTAATTTTCGAGAGCGCGCTCGTAAAGATCCCGTCCGAGCATTCGCCGCGGCGACACGCCGCCCGTCTGTCCCAAGGGTTCCCAAATGACCACGGGCCGGGACCGGCCCAGCACCGCAATGCAGTCTACCTTTCTCCATACGAAGGACTCGCTGGCGCTCCAGCGGCAAGCATCGCCCACCAGAATCGAGGAGCCGTAGAGCTTGTTGAGTCCTTCCAGCCGGCTTGCCAGATTCACTCCGTCGCCCACTGCGGTGTAAGAAAAACGTTCCCGGGTCCCGAGATTGCCGAGAAGCACTTCCGCGGTGTTGATGCCGATCCGCGCTCGCAGTTCCGGGCGCCCTTCCCGGCGCCGCACTCCATTGAGCCGCTCCAGCTCTGCTACGCAGCCGAGCGCCGCCCGGCAAGCTGCGGCGGAATGTCCTTCCAGAGACTCCGGCGCATTGTAAAGCGCGAGCGTGCCGTCGCCGGTGAAGTTGCTGGTGATGCCCCCGTTGGCCCGTTCGTGCCGCGCCACGATCTCGAGAAACTCGCGCAACTCGGCGAAAACCTCGTCCGGGGCTAACGTCTCGCTCAAGGTGGTGAACCCGGCGAGATCGGTGAACTGTATCGTCACATGTTGGACCCGGCCTCCCAACTTGGCCTCGTCTCCGCGCTGCAAGAGGACCCGGACCAGATCGCTCGGTACGTAGCGCGAGAACGACCGCAGGCTGAGCGACATTTTTCCTAGCGAATCGTTGAATTGCGCGATTTCCCGAATGGATGAGTGGAAAAAGCGCTGGGTATCGGGAAACCGAAGATTTCCGATGCTCTCCAACTCCTTACTGATCTGTTCCAGGGGCTGGGTGACGCGCCGGGCGAAGATCAGACCCAAAGCCACGGCGGTCCCGAGGATCAAGAGAGAAGCCCCGCCGGCGGCCCAAGCATTGCGGTGCACCGTCCCCAAGAAATCGGCTTCGGGAACGATCACCGCCGCGAAATAGGCGCCGGTCCCGGTGAGCTGAACCTGTTCCAAGCGAACGCGGTAGACCTCGCCGTCCTGGACGGCGCGCCTTTCCAGGTAACCGCTGCCGGCCAAGCTCGACAGATCAAAGCGCTGCGGTTCCAGCGCCTTCTGCAACCGCAATCTTGCCGGATTGATAGTCTCACGGATCGTTTCGTCCACAAGAAAACTCCCGTCGTCCAGCAGAAGAAACGCCCCGCCGTTCTGCCCCACGCGCAAGGTGGCCAGAAACTGCCCCAACTCCTCCAATACCAGATCCGCCGCCAGCACCGCGGTGACGCGGCCGTCCTGGTCCCGCACGGCCTGCGCGGCGGTCACTCCCCTCGTGCGGCTGCCCAGGAAACTGTATGGGGGCGTCCAGACGATCTCCCCGGATTGCAGAGCCGCCGCAAACCATGGACGCGTCCGGGAATCATAACGTCCAGCGGGCGCCTCGCCGGACTCGGCCGCCGTCCAGGAACCGTCTTCCCCCAACTCGAACGTCGCAGGCATCAGATCTGGCTGACCGTGGGTGTGGGCCAAAATAATCGTTCCATCCTCCGTCCGGAGGCAACCGATGAGATCTCCCGTCGTCGCGCTCCCGGCATAGAGCCAAGTCAGGTGGGGGCGCACGGCCAGGTTGTAACCGATCTCGCGGCCGGTATGCTCCCACTGCTCAAAGGGAGTTTGGCCGGCACCGGCAAACACGGCACGTTCCAGGTATTCGAGCGCCGGCGGGACCTCTCCAAAGAAGCTCGCCAGTCTGGCGCGCACGGACTGGCTCTTGGCCTCCAGCAACTGCCGGCTCAGAGCCTCGATCGAGGAGGTCGCCGTAATCCAGGCGATCCCTCCAATGATCGTCACGGAACCCACGAGCAGTCCCAACACCAGCAAGAGAACGGAACGTCGCAGAGTCAGCGTCATTCCCCACCGGCTGGGCGAAAGAAAGTTCTTCATTCCTTCCACAGCCGTCACCGCACACGCCATTCGGGATCTGGACGGTGGGCTTCATCCATCATCCCTATCGCTCTGTCGATCAGTTCGGAATGGCCGGAGGCCAGGTCCAGCGTCTCTCCCGGGTCCGCATCCAAATTGTAAAGCTCGACATTCCCGTCGAAACCGGGGCCCCGCAGCGCTTTCCATTCGCCGAAACGCACGGCCTGCCTGCCTCCCCGTTCGTAGAACTCCCAATAGAGATACTCATGGTGCTGCTGACCGGAGGGACGTCCTAACAACTCAGGCAGCAAGCTGATGGACTGGACTCCGCCTGGCATGGCCGTTCCCGTCAGCTCGCAGACCGTGGCAAAGAAATCTCCCTGGTATGCCGGGTGATCAGAGGCTCGACCTGCAGGCACGCTTCCGGGCCACCAAGCGATTGTCGGCACGCGAATGCCGCCCTCGTACAGATCGCGTTTCATCCCCCGCAGCGGACCGTTGGCGTCGAAGAACTCCGGACGGTTCCCTCCTTCGCGGTGTGGTCCGTTGTCGGAACTGAACAAAACCAGGGTCCGTTCCGCCACAGCAAGCTCTTGCAAGAGATCGAGCACTCTGCCCACGTCACGGTCCATCCGGGTAATCATAGCCGCTTGTCCCTTGTCAGGCTCCGGCCAATCGCGCTCCATGTAGATCCCGTAGTCCGGCACTTCCTGACCGTTTCCCACGCCTCGGGTCCGCTCATTGTTGGCGTGAGGCACAGTCAGGGCCAAGTAGAGGAAAAAGGGTCCGTCCTGGGCCTGGCGAATGAAGTCGAGCGCTTCCTCCATTATCAAGTCGTGGGACCAGACTCTTGGCTCCGCCGCCCAGCCCCCTCCTTGGGCGTCCTCTTGCTCGGGAATGTTCGGCAGCGCGACTCGGTCTTCATTCCGGATCAAAAACGTCGGATAATAATTGTGAGCGTGATGCTGATTCAGGTATCCGAAAAACAGATCGAATCCCTGCTTGGTGGGCATTCCAGTGGATCCCTCCTCGCCCAAACCCCATTTCCCGCAGAGCGCCGTCCGGTATCCCGCAGCCCGGAACACTTCCGCCACGGTGAGGTCATCGGGGTGCAAAGGCAGCCTCGCGTTGCCCCGGATCCGGGCCCGGCCGGCGTGCTTGCCGGTCATGAGCACACAGCGCGAAGGCGCGCACACCGTCGAACCCGCATAAAAGGAGGTGAAACGCATCCCTTCCGCCGCCATCCGGTCCAACCGCGGGGTGCTGATCATTTCTTGGCCGAAGCAACCGAGTTCCCCGTAACCCAGATCGTCTGCCAAAATCAGGATCACGTTCGCGCGATCCGGCGCGGATTCCGCGGGGGTAGAGAGAACAATCGCCAGCGCCAGGGGAATCAGCCAGCCGAAACGGTTGCCAGCCCGGTGGAAACGGAGGATGCTCATGGCCCCTTCCTAGGGTTAGCGGGCCGGAAACTCCAGCGTGAATTCTCTGGGATCCGCCGGTCGCCCCTGAGAACGCGATCGCCGCGTTCGCAGGGTTCGCCCGGCGGTTCGCTGGCATTTTGCGATGGCTGCGTCCAGATTCCCGGAGCGCAACGCAGCATCGCCATGGCAACCCTCTCGACTGATGTCCTGATCGTGGGCGCTGGAGCCTGCGGCAGCCTCGTCGCCAAGGAACTTGCCGCTCGCGGATTCTCCGTGGTCGTATTGGAAGCCGGCCGAAGCTTGACTCCGGCAGTCGACCTTCCCAACACGGAAGCCAACGCGGGAAAGATCATGTGGACCGAGCCGCGCGTCTATGCCGGCAAAGACGCCATCGTTCCCAAAGCCGGAGCCGGTGTCGGAGGCGGCACTCTCGTCTGGCTGGGCGTGGCGCCGCGTTTTCATCCCGCCGATTTCCGGACTTATTCCACCGAGGGGGTGGGAGCGGATTGGCCGGTCTCCTACGATGACCTTCGGCCCTATTACGAGAAGGTGGAACATGAGTTTGGCGTGGCTGGAGAATGCGGTCCCTATTCGCCCGAACCCTACCAGTTGCCCATGCCGCCGCACCGGATGAACTGGCACGCTCAAGTGCTGGCGCGCGGAGCCCGCAAGTTGGGCGCTCATCCCTTCTCGCCGCCCGTGGGCATCAATTCCGTGGAATACCGTGGAAGACCCGCGTGTATCTACTGCGGCTGGTGCGGTTCCGGATGCCCCACCGGAGCCAAAGCCACCGCTTCGGCGGTTTATCTCACAGAAGCCGCCAAGCGCCGGACGTTGGTGATCAGCGAGGTTTTTGTCCACCGCGTGAACTACGATGCCGGGCGAGGAAGGGTCACCGGCGTCGACTATCTGGACAGCCGTCTGAAAGAACACCGCGTCCGCGCCCGGCTGGTCGTCCTCGCCGCACACGCCCTGGAAACTCCGCGGCTTTTGCTGCTCTCGGCCAACTCTACTTTTCCGGAGGGTCTGGCCAATTCGAGCGGTCTGGTCGGCAGGAATTTCATGAGCCATCCCACCTGGCAAGTCTTCGGCGCATTTGACCATCCGCTCAACGCCTTCAAAGGGATGCAGATGGGTCACGTCATGGTTCAGGATTACTACCCACCCCATCCGAGGAACGAATTTGCACGCGGTTACATCCTCATTTCTTACATGATGACGCCCATCACCTACGCCAATCTCAGCGGTTCTTTCTGCGGGGCAGACTTCAAGGAATTCCTTCACGAGTATGCCCACACCGCCGCGTGGTGGGCTCACGCCGAAGGCCTGCCCCACGAACACAATGCGGTTACGCTTGACCCCGCCGTGAAGGATGGCCGGGGGCTGCCCGCCGCTCGCCTGACATGCGAATGGGGTGAAAACGACGTCAAACTCGCCGCCGCCGCCCGCGACAAGGCCTCGGAAATGATGTCGGCATCCGGCGCCCGGAAAGTCCGCATCGGATTGCGCTACGGCGCGCACGCCATGGGTTCATGCCGGATGGGGAACGATCCCGCCAAGTCGGTCGTCGACGCCTACTGCCGGTCGCACGACGTTCCCAATCTCTTCATCTGCGACACGAGTGTGTTTGTCACCGGGTCCGGCGTGAATCCGACCTTGACCGCGATGGCCATCGCCACCCGGGCGGCGGATCACATGGCGACTGCCGCCAGCCGCGGTGAATTCGGCCAATGACCTCGGCGCCGATCAGGAACCGTCGTATGGCGCCGCCTGAGTTCCGCCGGCGGCGGCCCTAACCTGCGGCATCGACGAGCTTCTCCATGAAAGAACCGCGCATCCGCCTCGAAGACATCGCCGCCCTCAACGCATTGGCGAATGGCATCATTCCCTCAGACGAAACGGACGGGGGCGCGGCCATGGTCTTCGCCGGGCTCGGCGCCGCCGCCAAGTTTCGCCTGGGCCTCCAGCCTGACGTCTACACCGAAGGGTTGAAAACGGCCTCGTTCCTTGCTCAAGCGAGGTTCGGATCTCCGGTCGGCGACTTGGGGCCGGGCCAGATTGCTGAACTGCTGGGATTGCTGGAGGAACAAGCGCTTCCCTTTTTGAAACAACTGCGCGCGGATGTGAGCGCCGCCTATCTCAGCGACCCCGGCATCTGGCGCCGCATCGGTTTTCCGGGTCCCTCCACCGAATCCGGTGGTTATCCCGATTTCGATCAACCTCAACCCACAGTCTTCCCCGTCATGCCTACGCCCGCAATTCTCCCCGCCGTGAAATCCTTTCTTGACGCGCCCGCTAGGATGTTCATCGGCGCTCAATGGCTGGAAGCCGAGAACGGGGAATGGATCGCGTCTCCCGATCCCGCGACCGGTCAGATTCTCGGTTCGATTCCGGCCGGCGGAAAGGCGGACGTCGATCGGGCCGTGGACGCCGCTGCCCGCGCCTTCCATGGTCCTTGGCGCAAGCTTTCTCCCTACGACCGGGGCCGCCTCCTGCAAGCGACGGCCTCCCTCATTGAAAAACATGGAGATGAACTGGCCCAACTCATTACCCTTGAGAACGGAAAGCCTCTGTGGGAAGCGCAGAAGGAGGTCGCCACCGCGGTGAGCTGGATGGAGTACTACGCCGGCTGGACCACGAAGCTCACCGGCGAAACCATCCCCCTCTCGTTGCCGGGACAGTTCCTCAATTACACGATCCGCGAGCCGCTCGGCGTGGTCGCAGGCGTTACCCCGCCGAATTATCCGCTGACGATGCCCCTCTACAAAGCCGGGCCCGCCTTGGCTACCGCCAACACCGTCATTCTGAAGCCCTCTGAGGACACCTCCCTTGTGGCCCTGCGCCTGGCTGGGCTCTTCCAGGAAGCGGGATTTCCCGAGGGAGTCTTCAACGTGGTCACCGGCTACGGAGAGACCGCGGGCGCGGCCCTGGCAGAACACCCTGACGTGGATAAAATCACTTTCACCGGTTCCACCGAAGTCGGCCGTTTCCTGCTCCGGGCCGCCGCGGGGAACCTGAAGAAGGTCTCGCTCGAACTGGGCGGAAAGTCTCCGAATATCGTCTTTGCCGATGCTGATCTCGAAGCCGCGCTCAAGGGCGTCTTCATGGGGATCTTCTTCTGCCAGGGCGAGATCTGCTCGGCCGGTTCCCGCTTGTTCGTCGAGGAGACCATTTACGACGAGTTCGTCGCCCAGCTCGCGGACATGGCCAAGACGGTTCGCCTCGGGCACGGATTGGATCCGGCGACCAAAATGGGACCGCTGGTTTCGCGCGACCAGCAGGAGCGGGTGCTCGACTACATCCAGATCGGCATGGATGCGAAGGCCAGCCTGGCGGCGGGCGGCAAGGCGCCCGGCGGCGAGTTGGCTGGAGGATGCTTCATCGAGCCCACGGTGTTCGCCGGCGTGACCAACGACATGCGAATTGCGCGCGAAGAGATCTTTGGTCCCGTCGTATGCGCCTTGCCGTTCCGGGATCTTCCAGATGCGATCCAGAAGGGAAACGACAGCTCTTACGGTCTCGCCGCCGGGGTATGGACGCGCGATCTGCGCAAGGCTCACCAAGCGGCCGCCGCCTTGGAAGCGGGCACCGTTTGGGTCAATTGTTACAATGCCTTCGACAACGCCTCGCCCTGGGGCGGCTTCAAGCAGAGCGGTTGGGGCCGAGAGAAAGGGCCCTATGGCCTCGATTTGTTCACCCAAATCAAATCGGTGGTCGTCAATTTTACCTGACCATTCCGGCGCGCCGTTCTACCCGCTGAGCAGGGTCTGAGCGTGGGCGCGCGCGGAAGCTGTGTCTCCCCCCAGCATCCGGGCCAATTCCACCACCCGTTCGGCCCCTTCGACTCGCCGCAACAATGACCGGGTCCGGCCCTCCCGCACCTCCTTGCGCACCACGAAGTGACTGCCGGCTTGCGCCGCCACCTGGGGCAAATGAGTGATTGCAATGACCTGATGACTCCGGCTCAACTCCGCCATCTTGCCGCCCACCGCACGAGCGATCTCGCCCCCGACATTCGCGTCGATTTCATCGAAGACAAGCAGGGGGATCCGGTCCTCGTCCGCCAGGGCCGATTTGAGGGCCAACATGACCCGGGACATTTCTCCGGAAGAGGCGGTCAACCGAAGCGGTTGCTCGGGTTCTCCTGGATTCGGAGCAAAAATGAAATCGGCCGTGTCCAATCCGTTGGGTCCGGGGCCCGAGGCGTCCTCAAGCCGGATCTCGATGCGGGATTGGCGGAAACCGACTTGAACCAGTTGGGCGGCGATCTGTTTCGCCAACCGGGAAGCAGCCCGGCGGCGCTGATCGCGCAGCGCTGCCCCGGCCGTGTGCAGGTTCTTTTCCGCCGAGGCCAATTCGGCCTCGAGACGCTCGAGAGCCTGGCCACGGCCTTCCACCCGCCCGAGACGCAGCGCCGCTTCCTCGCGATGGGCCAGCACCTCTTCCAAGGAAGGACCGTATTTGCGTTTCAATCCCGACAGGATGTCGAGCCGCGCCTCGATGGCTTGTTGCTCCGCGGGATCGAACTCGAGTCCGTCCAAGTAGCGCGTCAAAGATGCGGACAACTCTTCCAACTCCACGCGCGCGGTGTCGAAACCTGCGGTGAATGCCCGCGCGGCGGGATCCACCGATTCCAGTTCGCGCAGCGCGCGGCCGGCTTCGTGCAACCGCGATGTCACTGACACTTCGTTTTCCGAGAACAAATCGACAAGCTGCCTCGTGGTGTCCAGCAGCCGGGTGTGGTTGCGGAGGATCCGGAAGCGCTGTTCCAAGGGCTCCTCCTCATCCAGGCGCAACTCGGCTTCGTCGATCTCGCGGATTTGGAAACGCAGCAGTTCCAGTTCCTGTTCGGAGAGACCGTCGCTTCGGCGGAGTTCGTCGCGCTCTCGCTGGAGGCGCCGCCAGGTCCGGTAAGCGCGGCGGTAGGTCTCGAGAGCGTCCTGGCAGGCGCCGAAAGCGTCGATCATGTGCAACTGCCGGTCCTGGGAAAAGAGCGACTGGTGTTCGTGCGGGCCATGGAGATCCACCAACAGCGTCCCCAGACGCCGCAACACAGCCAGCGGAACGGGAGATCCATTGACGAACTGCCGGTTCCCTCCAGTTCCCGCGGCGGCGACGATCCGCCGCACCACGAGCTGATCGTCCTCGCAGGAATCGAGCCCCGCTTCGGTGAGAACGGCGTTGACCTCGAGGGCGTTGGGAATCTCAAAGAGCGCTTCCACCGTGCATTGGCCGGAACCGGCGCGCACCAGGGAACGGTCGGCACGGTCGCCCAAGACCAGCTTGAGGGCGCCGACGATCATGGATTTTCCCGCTCCTGTCTCACCGGTGACGCCGACCAGACCGGGGCCGGGTTCCCAGGACAACGTGTCGACCAAAGCGAGGTTTTTGATTTGCAGCACCGCTAACATACACAAAACAGAAGCGCGGCCCGGTTGCATTCCCGGCGCCCGAGCTTACCTAGAGCAGAGATCCTTTGCAACCGGATGGCCTGCGCGGAAATCATCTTCCTGGGAACCGGGACGTCGATCGGCGTCCCCGCGATCGGCTGCGATTGCGCGGTCTGTCGATCGAGCGACCCGCGCAACAAACGGCTGCGCTCGTCCATCTACATCGAAGGGCCGGACTTGGCTTGGGTGGTCGATACCGGGCCCGATTTCCGAACTCAATGCTTGCGCGAGGACATCCGCCGCGTGGACGCGGTGCTCTACACCCATTCTCATATTGATCACATCGCTGGATTCGACGATTTGCGGCGCTTCTGCTTGGGCCGGGACCGGCTGTTGCCGATCCACGCCACGCCCGCGTGTCTGGAGGATCTGCGGCGGGTTTTCGATTACGCTTTCAACGGCAAGAACGCCTACTACGCCTACGTCAAACCCGATCCCCGGCCGGTGAGCGGCCCCTTCTCGCTCGGGACGACGCAGGTCCTGCCCCTCGCGGTGCAGCACGGAGCGGTCGAGACGATCGGCTATCTCTTCGCCTTTCAGAATGGTCGCCGCATGGCCTACATACCCGATTGCAAGACGATCGAACCGGAAAGCACGGACGCGTTGCAGGGAATCGACTTGCTCGTGCTCGACGGGCTCCGTCCCACGGCTCATCCCACGCATATGAGCATCGCGGAAGCTGTGCGCTATGCCGCGGAAGTCGGGGCGAAAGAGACTTGGTTGACGCATTTCACCTGTAATGTCGACCACGGACCCTGCGAGGAAAGCTTGCCCCGCGGGGTGCGACTGGCGTATGACGGACTGAGATTGTTATCGTGAAGGGGACAAGGCATTGGCGAGTTCTCTGGTTCGCAGCGGTGGCGGCCGCCATGGGAATTGCCGCGGCAGCGGCCAACCCGCCGCATCCCTACGCCGGATCGACCGCGGTCGTCTACAACCGCGCTGCGGACGGAGCCAAGGAGTTGGCCGAGTTCTACGCCTTGAAGCGGGGCATTCCCGAAGAGCGGTTGGTCGCTCTGGATTGCCCCCTCGAGGAAACCATTGACCGCAATGCCTTCGAAAACACGATCGCCGGTCCGCTTCGCACCGTCTTTCGCCAGCGTGGGTGGTGGACAAGCCGGGCTCTCGGCGAGGAATCCGAGCGGGTGGTGGACACGCAAGTGCATTTCCTGGCTCTCATGCGGGGCATCCCTCTCCGCGTCGTGGGAAAGAGCGGCGCCCCTCAAAACGACGCGTTCCCCTTCAACTCCGGCCCTCCCGACGCCTCGGCGGCCAGCGTGGACTCCGAGCTGACCTTGCTCGGCAATCCTCCAGCCTCCCCGGGAGGTTGGGTCCGCAACCCCTGTTTTCGCAGCCACCTGACCGCTCCCAGGCTCGCATTGCCGTGGCTCCTTTTCGTCGGGCGCGTGGATGGACCGTCGGACGAGGTGGCCCGGCGCCTGGTCGTCGACGCGGTCGAGACGGAGCCGCAGGGTTTATGGGGCAAAGCCTACGTCGATCTGGCGCGGAAAGGGACCGGCTATGAGCAGGGTGACGCCTGGTTGCTCGCGGTGTCGGAACAATGCTGGCGACAAGGTATGGCCGTGGTCCTCGATCCTAACTCGAACACGTTTCCCAATTTCTATCCGATGAGCGACGCCGCGCTCTACTTCGGCTGGTATGCCGGAAATGTGAACGGTCCCTTCCGCAATCCCCAGTTTCGCTTCCGCAAAGGCGCGGTCGCGTGTCACATCCATTCTTTTAGCGCAACGACCCTGCGCAACGCCAACCAGCGTTGGACCGGCCCCCTGCTTGCTCGTGGAGCAGCCGTGGCCCTCGGCAATGTGTATGAACCGTTTCTGCGCGGCACGGCCTGGCTCGACGTCTTTCACGAACGGCTCCTGGAAGGTATGACCGTCGTCGAAGCCGCCTGGCTGGCCACCCCGTATCTCTCCTGGATGAACATCGTCGTGGGCGATCCGCTCTACCGGCCATTCGCCGCGCAGAACGCCGGTGTCGAACCCCCGGCGGATGGGGAACACAGGGTCTTTGTGGCGCATCGTCAGGGTTTGCAGCGTTGGGGACAAGATCCGGACCGCCTCGCCGAGAACTTCGTTCGCGCCGGACAAAACCTCGATACCGGCTACTTCGAAGAAACTCTGGCCCTCCTGGCCCGTCAGCGGAGGGATTACCCCGCCGCGGCGCGTTACCTCGAAGAGGCGGAGAAGGGCTGGCGGCAACCCAAAGACCAGCTCCGGGCTCGCCTTCTGGCCGCCGATCTCTTCCGGGAAACCGGCAACACCGACAAGGCGGTGGCCTTATTGCGGGAAGCGTCCCAGGATTTCGCCAAGATTCCCGAAGGGCGAAGCATCACCGCTTTGCTGAATTTGCTGGACCCGCCCCCTTCCAATGCGCTAAAGGATGAGGCGCCGGAGGAGGAAGACGCGGATGGAGCGGAGTGACAGGGTTTTTGTGGCGCCGGAAAGCGCGGGTGACAAGGTAGAAAACGGGGACTACGCGAGCTTCCGGGCGCGCTTGGGGAGCTTGCCCGCGGTGTCGGAGCAGTGGTTCCCCCCTCCGCCCTCGGAACTCGAACTGCAAAGCCGCTGGCACGCCGGTGAATTCGGCCGCTGTTTCCAATCCACCCGGGGCCAGCGGGTCGAGATCGTCGAGTTCGGCGCCTGGAACCGCGGGGCCGGACCGGATTTTCACGGAGCCGTGATCCGGATCGGATCGGAACTGCACCACGGCGATGTCGAACTCGATCCCGCCGCCCGCGATTGGGAGCGGCACGGCCACCTCGAGAACCCCGCCTTCGATGGCGTCGTGCTCCACGTCTTTTTAGAGCATCACGCGGGCGGGACCTGGTTCACGCGCACTTCCCGCAACCGGGAGGTTTGTCAGGTGAAACTCGATCTCCAACAACTGGTGGGCGGCGCGCCCGCTCCCACCCCGCCGGAGGTGCACGCCGGGCTCTGCGCTCCTGTCTTTGCCGGACTTTCCGACGAAGCCGCCGGCGCTCTGTTGCAATCAGCGGCCCAATTCCGGATGCGCCAGCGTATGGAACGGCTCAGCCGGGTCGAGCGCGTGCACGGAGCCGATCAAGCTCTCTTCCTCTGCCTCGGCGAGGCGCTCGGCTACCGGCGTAACCGCATCCCCATGCGGGTCCTCGCCCAGGAGCTTCCCCTTCAGATGTTGCGCGGTCTCGACGAAGTGGAAGCCGAGGCCGCCTTGTTCGGGCGGGCCGGTTTTCTCGAAGGGTTGCGCCACCTCGAGACGGACGACCCCGCCAAACGGGCTTGGCAACGCCGATTGTGGTCCGCTTGGTGGAAGGACTGCGGCGCCCTGCGCGATGCCCGAACCGCCTTGCGCTGGTCGACCGCAGGGGTCCGGCCTCTCAACCATCCCCAGCGCCGGTTGGGCGCCCTCTGCGCCTTGGTCAGGGTCTGGGACGAGCTGCGCGGCGTCATCGACGCCCGGCCCTTCGACCAGAAACGCATCCACCAGATCCTGACCGGCCTCTCCCATCCCTTCTGGAACATCCATTACAGCCTGCACGCCGAGCCGTCCCCCAAACCCCTGGCGCTTCTCGGTGGCGATCGCATCCTCGATATCCTCGCTAACTGCGTCTTCCCGCGCATCCTGTCCAAGAGTCCTCAGGAATGGCCCGCCTACCTTCGGCTGCGAGGCGGGACCGTGAGCGAACCGGTCCGCCGCGCCGCCCTGCGATTCTTTGGGAGCGATGCCGCGCGCCGCCGCCGCTTCACCAGCTTTCTCCATACCCAGCAGGCTCTTCTCCAACTCGATCGCGACGTCTGTCTCGCTGGACGGGAAGGCTGTGGAGCCTGCGACTTTCCGGAAAGGCTGGCGGACTGGGCTCAGGCGCTCCGGCTCCGCTGGGCGGAACACGAGCATTCCGGTCGAAACGACAGCGGCGGATAGCCGCACCCCGTTCCCGCTTCACACCGGCCTTCGGAACCAGCCCTGGGACACGCTGGCCTCAGGTAGCCGCCGGCCTGGCGGTCTTCACCCAGCTCCTCGAGTGCTTCAGGCCGTTGCCCGGATCCTCGGCCGGCGGCGGGAAAGGACGGCCGCCCCCGCTGGGAGCGTGGTCACTGAAGGAATCGGCCGTTTTTTTTGCGTCAGGGGCGTCAGAAAAACGGGCGAACCCGGCGGCCTGGCTGTCCTCAGCCGGCTCCCCGGGCGCCTGCAAGGTTTGTCCGTCTACTGCGGCTCCTCGCCCGGCGGCGTTTCGCCGGCCGGAATAAAGCGGAGGGAAACGGAGTTCACGCAGTGCCGGGTGTCTTTCCCCGTGAATTGCTCTCCCTGGAAGACGTGACCGAGATGACCGCCGCAGTGGTTGCAGAGGATCTCGACCCGGCGTCCGTCCGGATCCGGTTCCCGCCGCACTGCCCCGGGGATCTCGTCGTCGAAGCTCGGCCACCCGCAGCCGGAATGGAACTTGTCCTGAGAACGGTACAACGGCGCGTCGCACTGCCGGCAGACATAGGTCCCGGCCGCCTCGTGGTCGCAATATTCCCCGGTGAAGGGCGTCTCGGTTCCTTTGTCCAATATGACCCGGGCTTCTTCGGGACGGAGAGGGCGAAGTTTCATATCTGACGAGAGCGGAGCATCGCTGAAGGAGATTTTTTGCGCAAGCGGGAGCGCTTCGGCGGGATCGCGACGAGAACGCCCGCCCCGCTCGCGCTTGCACTATAGCGCCGCCGGCCGGCTTCGCAGGCCACGGGGACCCAAGGGCGAATCGCAGCCTTGCTCTGCGCAGCCGCGCGAAAATTCTCGCCGTGTCTCGTATTTTTGTCTTGTCAGGCATAGGCTATTCTGCTAGTTTACGCTTGTTCCCTGACGGGAAACTTAAACTATGAAAATGATGATGCTATGGATGGCGGCAGGTGCGGCGGCGGCAAGCCTCGCACCGGCGGGTGCGGCGTTGAGCTTGGGCAGTTTGGCCTTTGTCGGTTTCGATTCCGATGGGGAAGATTCCTTCGCTTTGGCGGCTTTGGCGGACATTCCCGCGGGAGAAGAAATCTACCTGAGGGACGAGGAATGGAACGGCCTGGACGCCTTTGTCGGCGCCGGGGAAGGAGAGGTCAAGTGGATCACGCCGTCGCTGTCCGCGGGGACGGTGGTCCTGTTCACCTTCACGAACCAGGCTATCGATGCGTTGGTCGATCCTTTCCACGTCTCGCACGGGACTCTGGAGGCGACTCCGACGGGGGCCAATGCCATCGATTTGTCGGGGAGCGGGGAGACGCTGTGGGCTTTCCAGGGCTCCAGTAATGCTCCCGCCGCCTTCCTCGCCGCCATTTCGACCGACGGGTTCGCCCTCGGTCTGGACGGCACTGGTCTCACCGCAGGCCACACTGCGGTAGGCTTGCCCTCATCGATCGACGTGGCCGAATACATCGGGCCGCGGACCGGCGAGTTGTCTTACGAAGCCTATGTGTCGATGATAGGTGACGCGGCGAACTGGGCGACGGCGGACGGGTCGGGCGACCAGTCTGACTCGATCCTGCCCTTCGACGCCGCGCCAGGCTTCAGTGTGGCGCCCGAGCCTGGGACCGCCGCCTTGCTGAGCTGGGCCGGCTTCCTGGGCCTGCTGCGGCGGAGGCGGCCGCCATCCGCCCGCGGAGAGGGCCCCGCCCAAGAGCTGCCGGCGATGCCCGTAGGCAGTTTCCGTCTCGCCCAGGGCAGTTGCCGAGCTGGGCGCTGCAGCCCCGGCCTTCGGGCGGCGGCCTTTTCTCCGGCGAGCCAGACCAGGGATCCGCTGAGCGGAAAAATCATCGAGTAGAAAGCTGCGGACGGACCCCCGGCTTCCCCGGCGCCGCCTTCAACAGGGCGGCGCCGGGGTAAGCTCGGGCTCGCGGCCGTCTCCTGGAGCCGCGATTCGCCTTACCCGCGGATCCGATTCGCAGGATCCGGGAATCTTCCATCACGATCCGGGAGTTCCGGATTGCCTCCCGCCTTCCTTTCCGTTAGGGCATGAGCATGCCCTCCCGGCCGTCTTCCAAGCTCACGCTCCACGACATCCTTTCTCGCCTCGACCTGCCCACCGTTCGCAAGATTCTCGGGCCCAAGGGCTCGACCCACCTGGATCGCGCTGGAGCGGAGGACATCGACTTCGACACTCAAGTCCGGTTCTCCTCGCGCCAGCTTCGGGTGAGTTTCCCTGGAGCTGGAGGAGAGAGCGCTTCCGCTGCCGTCGTGGTCCGGCTCGATCCCGCTGCGCGCCATCGCCTGCGCATCACCACTACGGCCCGCGGCGAAGAGGCTTCCTACCTTCGGGCGGCCACGCTGTCGATGGTCCTCGAAGAAAAGCACCAACTCGGCCTCTCTTCCATGCCGAATCACGACATCCCTTGGGAACATATGAGCGCCGGCGAATTGGAAGCCCGGGCCTTAGCCGAACGCCGGCAGCGCAGCCAAGAGGAGAGAATGGGGGTGCGCGCGACCGATCCGGCGATCCCCTGGACCGACTACACCGTGACGAGCGCGGAGTCGGGACGCGCCTACCGGGTCGCCCTGCGTGGAATGCAGCGCGGACAATCCTACTGCTCCTGCCCGGATTTCCGGAGAAACCTGTTGGGGGTTTGCAAGCATATTTTGCGCGTCCAGGAGCGGGTCGCGAAGTCCTTTCCGGCCAGAGCGCTCCAGACGCCATGGACGCCGCAGCGCATCGCCGTCTACGCTCTCTACGAGGGCGAAACGCGCATCGGAATCGAGATCCCCGCCGGGCTCCCCTCAGAGCTTCAAGGTCTTCTGAAACCTTGGCGGCAGCGTTGCGCCCGCAGCCCCGAGGAGATGCTCGAGATCGTCGGACTCATCGGTGAACTCGTTCGGCGCAACATCGACTTTGCGGTTTACCCAGATGCGGAGGAGATCCTGAACGGGGTTGCGCACCGGAAGCGCTTCGAAAGGCTGGTGGCCGCGATCCGCTCGAACCCTGCCGGCCATCCGCTTCGCCGGGAACTGCTGCGCGTCGAGCTGCTGCCTTATCAACTCGACGGCATCGCTTTCGCCGCGGGTGCTGGGCGCGCCATACTCGCCGACGATATGGGGCTGGGGAAAACGGTCCAAGGTATCGGCATGGCCGAGTTGCTGGCGCGTTTCACCGGCATCCAGCGAGTGCTGGTGGTCTGTCCCGCTTCCGTCAAATCGCAATGGCGTCTCGAGGTGCAGCGCTTCTCGCATCGCACCGTGGCGGTGGTGATGGGAAAGGCGTCCGAACGGCACGCCCAATATGAGGACGGAGCGTTCTTCACCGTGTGCAACTACGAACAGATCCTCCGGGATCACCTCGTCATCGAGAATGTCCGTTGGGACCTCATCATTCTCGACGAGGCCCAGCGGATCAAGAACTGGGAAGCCAAAACCAGCCGGGTGATCAAGAACTTACGTTCGACTTTTGCTCTCGTCCTGACCGGCACACCACTCGAGAACCGCCTCGAGGACCTTTATTCGATCATGGAATTCATCGACGATCGCCGTCTCGGTCCCGCCTACCGCTTCATTCACCAGCACCGGCAGGCCAGCGATACGGGACGGGTTACCGGCTACCGGAACCTCGACCACGTGCGCGAACGGATCGAACCGGTCTTGCTGCGCCGCACCCGTCAAGGCGTCGCCCTGGACTTGCCGCCCCGGAGCACGGAGATCGTTCGAATTCTCCCTACCGAGGAACAGTCCGGGATGGAACGTGCCTCCATGATGGTGGTCCAGAGCATCATTCAGAAACACTTCCTCACGGAAATGGATCTGCTGCGCTTGCAGAAGACTCTGCTCATGGCGCGGATGGCCTGCAACAGCACTTTCCTCGTGGACAAGAATCCCCCCGGCTACTCCAGCAAGCTGGAACGTCTGGCGGAGATCCTGGAGACGCTCTGCGGGGAGCCCCAGCGGAAGATGATCATCTTCAGCGAGTGGACCACTATGCTGGACCTCGTCGAACCGGTCCTCAGAGATCTGGGCGCCGATTTCGTGCGGCTCGACGGCAAGGTCCCGCCCAAGCAGCGACAAAACTTGGTCAACAGCTTTCAGAACCGGAGCGAGTGCCGGGCCTTTCTCACCACCAATGCGGGGTCGACAGGGCTGAACCTGCAGGCCGCAGACACGGTCATCAATCTGGATTTGCCCTGGAACCCGGCCATCCTCGAGCAACGGATCGGGCGCGCCTATCGCATGGGCCAGAAACGCAAGGTGCAGGTCTATATTCTGATCACCGAAGGCACGATCGAGGAAAACATGCTGCAAACTCTTTCGGCCAAGCATGAGCTGGCCACCGCGGTTCTCGATCCCGACTCCAACCTGGCCGACGTGGCCCTAACCACAGGAATCGAGAATCTCAAACGCCGCGTCGAGATCCTCCTGGGAGCCAAACCGGAGGCCGAACCCGACATCAGCGATCAGCAAAGGGTGGAATCCGAACTTGCCGCGAACAATGCGGCGCGCGTGTCGGAAGCGGGCGGAGCTTTGGTCCTGGCCGCCTTCAGTCTCATCGGCGAACTGCTTCCTTCGACCAGCAAACCATCACCCGGCGCGGTGTCCGCTATACGGAGCGGCCTGGCCGCATGCCTCGGTGCGGACGAGAGCGGGAGACCGCAGTTGACCCTGACCCTGCCGGGGGAACAAGCGCTCGACACCCTAACTGGCGCATTGGCTCAACTCATGGCCGCCGCGGGCGCAGGACGTTAGCAAAGCAGCCAACAAAGCAGCCAAGAGCAGCCGCGAGACCACTTTCTCTTTTGCTCGGCAGCCCGGCAGCCCGGCGCCCCGGCATGGTCGCCGATGCAGGGTCAAAAACGCGGCCGCAAACGGTCTCCTCCCCGTTTCCCTGCGCGGCTACTGCCCGTTGGCAAGCAGTTCCGCGGTCCATTCCGCAGGGATTGCGCCGCCACGCAACCACTCCGCGGCGGCTTCCGGTTCGCTGCGCAGCCATTCGCGCGCCGCCCGTTTCACCTGCAGCGCGCGGGCTGAGTTGTCTTCGATTACCGAAGCCCAGATCGTAGCTGCTTCCGGATCGCTGCCGAGCACCGCGTTGGACAGACCCACAATGCCTTCGTCGCGGCTTGGTCCGGGAGGCTGTTCCGTGAGCCAAGCGGATGCAGCTTCGGGATCGACCCGGGCCCAGGAATCGATCACGCGGCTCATCGCCGGCGTTTTCACGCTTTCGTCGGGCTGCGTCGCCAACCATGCCGCGGCGTCGGGAGGAGCTTCCGCCGCCCACGAGCCCGCCACCGCCGCAATCGTTTCGGAAGAGGCGGCCGAGGGTTCCGCGTCGAGGTAAGCGGCGGCTTCCGCCGGAGCGCGCTGAGCCCATCCTCCCACAGAGCGGACCAGCGCCTGAGCCCCTTCCTCCGCCGGAAGACTCATCGCCCACTGCAAAGCGGCCTGTGGATCGATCTGACTCCATTGTCCGGCGATCTGCTCGAAGACAGCGCTTCTCTGCTCCGGCACGAGTTCGAGTTCGACGGCCTGTTTGACTGCCGTAGCCGGGTCGGCGGCGGTCCATTCCCGGTAAATGGCGTGCAGCGCCTGATTCGCTGCTTCCGGCGGCAGATCCAAGGCCCAGTCCATCGCTGCTTCCGGGTTGGCCCGGGCCCACTCCGTGGCGATGGCCACCGCGGCGCCATTGATCGCTTGCGGCCCACCCCAGTCGTCGCCCACGCTCGATCGATTGTGCATGAAATGCGCTGCCGCCGCCTCCGGATCAGTTGCGGCCCAGGCCCCAAAGGCCGAAGCAGATCCAAAGCCCCGGCGCCACGTGGGGAGTTCCTCAACAAAGCGCAGCGCGCCGCGTGGATCCAACTCGGCATAGCGTTGCATGAGCAGGTGCGCCGTGAGAATGCGGTCCAGCGACATCGGAACCCTCTCCAAGGCGGCCATCGCGGTCTCGATTCCCGGCGCATCCAGCCGTTCCACCGTGGCCAGAACCACGCGGAAGCGTCCCCGCCGCTCTGGAGTCAAAAGGACCTCGTCCAGTTTCGCGGCCGTCTCCGCCAAAGTCTCCGGACGCAACACCGGCAGCGCGTTTTCGTCCGGCTTTTCGAGTTCCTCCAGTAGCCTCGGAGGCCCCGCCCGGGGCTTCGGAGGCCACTCCGCAATATTGTAGTAGCCGATAAAATAGCCCGCAAACAACCCCACCGCGAGCGTGAACGCTGCGAGAGCGATTCTGGGCGTGCGCGTCATGAATCTCCCGGGATCATCAATCCCGCAAACTTCTGCCGCGGCAAAACCGGTGATGCGGATTCTCCACCGGCCACGACACGGCGTTTCCCGCTGTGTGATAATACTACAAAACGCGGGAGATCACCGTCAATGCCGATTGTGGCCGGGACGCAGGACGGAGGAACCCGGGGGATGAAACGTGGAGCACACCAAGCGCCCAGGTCGCTTCTTCTGCGACAGGGGCGTCACAAAAACCCACTGGAGAAGGCGGTCACGGTGGCGCGAGGCCGGATGTCGCTGGAGAGAGCGGAGGGGAAATCTCCGGCCCAAGCTTGAGCCGTATTGGAAGAAGACCTTGAAAGGTGAACAGACAACGGAGGAAAAGCGTGGCCGAATCTCCGCCCCAACGCGTGATTCGCGCTCCCCAGACGCCGGTTTCTGTGTTTTCTTTGTGTTCTTCCAGACCCAAACCCTTTGCTACCCACTGCCATGCTCGATTTTTTCGGTGACGGCCAAGCTCGACTCTGTTGCGGTAAGACCCGCCGGGAGTTTCTGCAGGTCGGCTCTCTCACGGCCGCGGGTCTCGCGTTGCCCCAGTTTCTCGCCGCCAAAGAAGCAGGAACCCTGCGGCCCGGCTGCGAAGACAACGCCTGCATCCTCATCTTCAATCTCGGCGGTCCCAGCCAATTGGATCTCTGGGACATGAAACCCGATGCGCCCGCGGAGATCCGGGGGCCTTTCAAGCCCATCCGGACCAAGTCGCCGGACATCGATATTTCCGAGATCCTGCCCCGCCACGCCGCCGTCGCCGACAAGTTCTCGCTGGTCCGCTCCTGTCACCACGACGGGGCTGCTGTGCATGACGCGGGCTGGCAGATGATGCAAACCGGCCGCCGTTTCACCGGGGGCATCAACAGTCCCCACGCGGGTTCGGTCCTCAGCTATCTGCTGGGACGCCGCAGCGATCTTCCGCCGTTCGTGGTGCTGCCGGAACTCATGGGACGCGGCGGCGGAAACTTGCCCAATGGCCAGGCGGGGGGATTTCTGGGGAAAGCCCACGACCCGTTTGCACTGATGGCCGATCCTTCTCAGGCCGGATTCAAGGTCCCCGATCTGCTTCCGCCCGATCACATCGGCACCCGGCGTCTGGAGCGGCGCCTGCGGCTGCGCGATCTGGTGGACGACACCGTCGAGCGCTTCGAGGCCAGCGAGGACGCCCGGCTCTTCAACGAGAATTTTCACGCGGCGTTCCGGCTCATGACCAGCCCTGAAGCCCGGACCGCTTTCGATCTTTCCCAGGAACCGGAAGCGGTGCGGGAACGCTACGGTCTCAACCGTTTCGGACAGTGCTGTCTTTTGGCCCGCCGCCTGGTGGAATCCGGAGTGCGCTTCGTCACTATCAACACCTTCCTCACCGTGTTCGACGAGATCACCTGGGACATCCACGGTTCCAAGCCCTTCACCTCCATTGACGGCATGAAAAACATCGTGGCGCCGATGTACGACCAGGCCTATTCCGCATTGCTGGAAGATCTCGACGCTCGCGGACTCCTGCCGAAGACCCTGGTGGCGGGGCTGGCGGAATTCGGCCGCACACCGCGGATCAATCCTGCGGGCGGGCGCGACCACTGGCCCCAGTGCTTCACCGTTTCCTTCGCGGGAGGCGGCGTGCAAGGCGGGCGCGCCATCGGCCGAAGCGATCCGATAGGCGGCACGCCGGCGGAACGTCCGGTGCAGCCGGGGGACATTGTCGCCACCATCTTTCACAGCCTCGGCCTGGATCCGCACGCCCACCTGCCCGGGCCTGGCGGCCGCCCTTTTCCTTTGGTGGACTTCGGCAGAGAACCTATCCACGAACTCTTCGCGTGAATCGATTGCGACGCTCCCGCCCAATGAAAAGGGCGCCCTGGCGAACGGTTGCGCTTCCGCTCCTTTCCTTATTGGCCACATTCGTCGCGGCCGCCGCCCCGGCTCAGGAGACGCTGACTCTGCTGCCGCGTCAGGCCGTTTTACACGGACTGGATGCCAGGCAGCAATTTCTGGCCTTTCGATTGAGCGGAGAAGAGATCACCGGAGAAGCGGGCGCGGTGGAGTGGACGTCCTCGAATCCTGACGTCGTCGCTGTCGAAGCGGGGGTGGCTGTGGCCCGCGCGAACGGGGAAGCCGTGGTTACCGCCCGGTCGGAGTCCCGCACGGCCGAGGCCCGGGTCGAAGTGACCGGCGCCGAAGCGTCGCGGCCGGTCGATTTCCATCGCCACGTCTTGCCGGCGCTCTCGAAAGCGGGTTGCAATTCCGGCGCCTGTCACGGCGCGCTCGCGGGAAAGGGCGGGTTCCGGTTGTCGCTGCGGGCCTACGATCCCGAAGCCGATTACCGCGCCATCACCCGGGAAGCCCGCGGCCGCCGCATCGAACCCGCCGATCCTGGCCGGAGTCTTTTGTTAGCGAAACCGACCACGGCAGTGCGGCACAAGGGAGGAAAGCGCTTGAAGCCCGGTTCGCGCGATTATGACCTGTTGGCGGATTGGATCACCGCTGGTTCTCCTCCGCCTCAGCCGGATGATCCGCAGCTCACCCGTCTTGAGATTCTCCCGGATCGATCCGTGCTGCGCCCTGGCCAATCCTTCTCGCAAGTCGTGCGCGCCTTTTACAGCGATGGCCGGGAAGAGGACGTCACGCGTTGGACCCTCTTTTCTTCGGCCGAAGAAACCGTGGCTCAAGTCGGCGAGTCCGGCCGCGTCACCGTCAGCGGACCCGGGGAAGGCGCAGTGATCGCCTGGTTTTCCAGCCGCATCGTTGTTTCCCGAATCACCGCCGCCTATCCCAATGACATTCCTGAATCGACTTACACCGAGGCGCCCCGCAACAATTTCCTCGACGATCTCATCCTGTCCCAACTGCGCAGCCTCCGTCTCCCGCCTTCCCCTCCTTGCGACGACGCCGAGTTCCTCCGCCGGTCTTCTATCGACGCCATCGGAACCCTGCCCAGCGCCCAGGAGACGCGCGCATTTCTATCGGACCCGGCGCCGGACCGGAGGGAGCGGTGGGTGGACCGGTTGCTCGCCCGCGACGAGTTTGTCGATTACTGGGCCTATAAATGGAGCGATGTGCTGCTGGTCAACGGCCATCTGCTCCGGCCGGAAGCCGTCCGAGCGTATTACGGTTGGATTCGTGAGAGGGTCCGGCTGAGCGCGCCCTGGGACGAATTCGTCCGCGAGATCCTCACCGCTAAAGGCGACAGTTTCGAGAACGGCGCAACGAATTTTTACGCTGTGCATCAAGATCCGGAAAGCCTTGCGGAGAACGTCAGTCAAGCCTTCCTCTCCCTGTCCATCAACTGCGCCAAATGCCATAATCATCCCTTGGAGAAATGGACCAACGACCAGTACTACGCTTTCGCCAACCTCTTTGCCCGGGTTCGAACCAAAGGCTGGGGCGGGGAACCGCGGAGCGGGGACGGCCGTCTGACTTTGTCAGTGGGCAGCCGGGGCGATCTCCTGCAGCCCCGCACGGGACGGCCTCAACCGCCGACGCCGCTGGACGGCGAACCCCTTCCTCTCGACGCGGAAGAAGATCGGCGGGTCGCGCTGGCCGGCTGGTTGACGTCTCCGGCGAACCCCTATTTCAGCCGGGCCATCGCCAATCGGATTTGGGCGAACTTCTTCGGAACGGGACTGGTGGAACCGGTCGACGACCTGCGCGTTTCCAATCCGCCGTCCAACCCGGCCCTGCTCGACGCGGTGAGCGATTATCTCATCGCCCAGGACTATGACCTGCGGGCCCTCATGGGCCTTATCCTGAAAAGCGCCGCCTACCAACGTTCCAGCCGGCCCTTGCCCGGCAACCGCGACGACCGGCGGCATTATTCCCGCTACTATCCCCGCCGTCTCATGGCCGAAGTGCTGCTCGATGCGGTGGCTCAGTCCACCGGTTTGCCTGGCGAATTCACCACCATCGATTTCCCGGGCGGCGACCAACAGCCCACGGACTTTTACCCGGAAGGAACCCGGGCCCTCGAGCTTTTCGATTCCGCGGTCGAGTCGCGCTTCCTCACCACCTTCGGCCGCAATGAACGTGCCATCACCTGCGAATGCGAACGCTCTAACGAACCGAGCATGGTGCAGGCGCTCCATCTTTCCAACGGCGACACCATCGACCGGCGGCTCACTTCCGAGAAAAGTCCATTGACAGGCTGGATCGCTGCGGGCTGGCCCGGCCTGCGTATCCTGGAAGAGATGTATCTGCGGACGGTTTCGCGCTTCCCAACCCCGGAGGAAACGGACGCCTTACTTGCTGAGATCGCTCAGGGTGGAGAAGCCGGACGCCGCGCCGTGCTCGAGGACATTTTTTGGGCGCTGCTGACGAGCCGCGAGTTTCTCTTCACCCACTGACCGCCGCACGATCATGGGACTGCGCTCCTGCCTCTGGATCACCCTTCTCCTTTCACTGCCGGCCTGGGCGGCGGCTCAGGACGACGCCAAACGCGGCGACGCAGCCCCGGACGGCCGTTATGCCGCGCAGATCGCGCCGCTGCTTCGGGAATACTGTGCGGGCTGTCACAATCCGGACGACTACGAGGGCGGGTTCTCCGTGGAAAACTTCGCTTCGCTGATGGAGGGAGGGGACAGCGGAGCGGCGCTGATACCGGGAAGGTCAGAAGAAAGTCTGGTGTGGAAGTTAGTGAGTGGCGCGGAGAAACCCTACATGCCGCCGCGGCGCGAGCCGCAACCCCCGCGCGAAGCGCTCGAGGCATTGAAGGGCTGGATCGATGCCGGTTGTCCGGGTCCGCCCCCGGAGGAGACGGGGCTGCCGTCGCCCGCTTTTCCTCTTTTGCCAGCGGCGAAGGTCAACGCCGCCGCCATCACGGCGTTGGGCTACGATCCTTCCGGCGAACACCTTGCTCTGGGACGCTACGGTTCCGTGCTCCTGCTGGACGCCGTCCGGCTCCAGCCGGTTCGCACTTTTGAGGGAGCGCCAGGGAAAATAGCGGCCCTCCACATTTCCCAAGACGGTTCCCGGATCGTTGCCGCGGGAGGCGTTGCGGGGCTTTCCGGCGAGGCCACCCTCTGGTCTCTCGCGGACGCAACCCTGCTGCGGCGGATCGGCGCCGCAGAGCACCAGGACCTGCTCTACGCCGCCGAGTTCTCGCCCGCGGGCGATCTGGTCGCCACCGCCGGCTACGACCGGTCCATCCGTCTCTGGGATGTGGAGACCGGTGATCTCTTGCACGCCTTGGAAGGGCACAACGGAGCAGTTTACGATCTCGCCTTCAGCCCGGATGGCGCCGTGCTCGCCAGCGCCAGCGCGGATCAGACCGTCAAACTTTGGCAGGTCGATTCCGGACAGCGACTCGACACGCTGAACCAGCCTCTCGCGGAACAACTCGCCGTCGCCTTCGCCCCCGGGGGCGACCGCCTGTACATCGGCGGAGCCGACAACCGCATTCGCGCTTACGATTTCGTGTCGCGTCAGGATCTCGCCGCGAATCCATTGAGGGAAGTCCGCTTCGCCCACGAAGGGGCCATCGTCGCCTTGGCCATCTCGCCGGACGGACGCTGGCTGGTCTCGGCGGGCGACGAGCCTGCGGTGGCTCTCTGGGAACTGCCCGCTCTTTCTCTCGCCCGCCGTTTCTCCGGACTTTCCGACGTGCCCACAGCGCTGGCCATCGATTCCGCTTCCGCCGTCGTCGCCGTGGCCGTCATGGACGGAGCCATGGAAATCTTCGCTCTCCGTCCGGCCTGGACATCGCCGCCCGGCGCCGCGGTTTCGGCGCCTCCATCGCCGGCAGACCTGGCCGCGGAGGCGCCGGAAGAACCTCCTCCCCCGAACGCTGTGGAAGAAAGCGAACCAAACGACGGTCCCGCCACGGCCAACCTCGCGAGGGCGCCGGGGGTCGTGACCGGTCGCATTCAGGAGCCCGGAGACGCGGATTTGTACACATTCCAAGCCCAGGCCGGCGAAGTTCTCGTCCTCGAGATTCGCGCCGCCCGCGACCAAAGCCCGCTCGACTCCTTCATCGAAGTGCTGGATGCGGAAGGCGAACCCGTGGAGCGGGCCGTGCTCGAAGCCGTGCGCGACTCCTGGTTTACGTTTCGCGGCAAAGATTCCTTTACTTCCGATGATTTCCGGCTGCATAACTGGGAGGAAATGGAGCTGAACGAGCACCTCTACGCCGGAGGGGAACTCGTTCGTTTGTGGTTGTATCCGCGCGGTCCGGACTCCGGCTTCAAAGTCTACCCGGGGTTCGGCCGGCGCTTCACTTATCTGGACACCACAGCCCGGACTCATGCCCTCAACGCGCCTTGTTATATCGTCAGGCAACACCCGCCCGGAACCGAGCCGCCCCCCAATGGGCTGCCCGTTTTCCGTGTCCATTATGAAAACGACGACGACGCGCGACGGCGTTTCGAACGGGATTCGCATCTCCTTTTCACTCCGCCCAGGGACGCGGCCTACCTGATCCGCGTCACTGATGTTCGCGGCTTCGGAGGGGAAGAGTTCCGCTATAGCCTAACGGTGCGCCCGGCCCAGCCGGACTTTCGCGTCCACCTGGACGGGGCAGATCCCGCGGTCAGCCCGGGCAGCGGACGAGAGTTTCAATTGCGCGCGGAACGGATCGACGGCTTTGAGGGAGACATCCGCGTGGACATCAGCGGCCTTCCCACGGGTTTCCACGCGACCTCCCCGGTCGTGATCGAAGCGGGACAGGAAACCGCTGTGGGAGTCATCAGCGCTCTAGCCGACGCTTCCGCCCCGCCGCCCGAATCCACCGGCCTCACCCGCCTCACCGCAGCGGCAACCATTGGAGGACGCGAAGTCGTTCACGAGGCCGGATCGTTCGGCGAGATTCGCCTTGCGGACCCCGGAAAGATCCGGGTGCGGATTTTGCCCTCGGACGGAGGCGAAGAGGCGAACGCGAAACCAGGGGAGCCTTTCCATTTCCCACTGCGTCCGGGAGAAACCATCACCGCCCGGGTTCGCATTGAACGCAACGGCTTTGACGGTCCCGTTTCCTTTGGCGCCGATGACTCCGGGCGCAACCTTCCCCACGGCGTCTTCGTGGACAACATCGGCTTGAACGGACTGCTGATCCCCGAAGGCGCGGCCGAGAGAACCTTTTTCCTGACAGCATCACCTCAGGCAAAGCCGATGACGCGCTACTTTCATTTGCGCGTGACCGTCGCGGGCAACGACGCCTCCTGGCCCGCTCTGCTCGAATTGCGTCCCTGATAGGGAAGGAAGAACCGCAGGCGCGGCGAAGAAGCCCCCTATTGCTGAGACGTCCGGTCCCGCGCGGTTCCCGTGATTCTCCGCCGCTTCCTCGGCCGGGAGACTCCCCGATCGCATTCGCCCTGACCGAGTCGGGCCGGACTTCTACAATTCTCCCAATCCTGTTCAAACCCGGGGCGAGCGGACGGAAGGCAGGATGGAGCGCAGCGCGGCACTGCAGAAAGGGTATGAGAAATGTGGGCTAGAGGAACCGGTGGATCAAGCGCTGGCTTCCTCCATCCAGTTGGGCCAGATCCCGGATGAAGTACCGGATTCCATTCGCGTCCCGCACCATGACCCGGCGATTCCCTAACAGTTGCACGTTGTCCTCCGAGATCAAGGTAAAGACAGACGGTCCCCGGTCCGTCTCGACCTGCCATACGCAAGGAGCCGTTCTTCCGGAGATGCGCCGGATCCGCTCGATCACCGGCAGGAACCCGGAGATGGCCAGCGACTCCCGCAGGACCGCCCGTTCTTGGGGCGCCAGGGAGTCTGGATCGCGAATCCGGGCCACTTCCGAGCCGTTGTCGGCGCACAACACGATCCAATGCCCAGGATCGGTTACCGGAAAGAGACTGCGCGGCCGCACGGCTGTTGCGGTTCCATTGGGCTCGATCAGCTCGAGACCGCCGGCTGGATTGCGTCGCAGAGACCAGGCGGGCGTGATCTCTGCCGATGCGTATCTGATAGTGTTTCGGCTATTCTCCTTCATCGGCGCAATAGGTTAGGACGGCCGGGGTGGAATTCGACGCTCCTCCGGCCACGGAAATCATGTCCATCCGTTGTTCATGAAATGGAAGTTGCAAGGTCTTTTCCGCTTCACTCCGCCTGCATCAAATGGCCTGACGCTGCCCCAGTTCGAGCTGCGCGGCGTGGAGACGGGCGTAATACCCGCCGGCTTCCAGCAGTTCCGCGTGCGAACCCTCCTCGACAATCCGTCCCCGGTCGAGGACCACCAGCCGG
>DATKCT010000133.1:0-14651 GCA_035513055.1 Verrucomicrobiales bacterium
GTCAGGCTCAGTCCCCCCTCCGCCGCAATCGCCGCAAACCGTTGCGTCGCCTCCAGCGTCCGCGCATTGACGAAGCGGCGCGCCATCCTCTTTTGTCGCTCGTTGCCGGTCTGCAAGTAGGCGCTGAAGCGCGCTCCCTCCGGATACTTTCCTCCGTTGTATTTCCCGGTCAGGACACCTCCACCCAAGGGTGAATACGGCAGCAAACTCACCCCTTCCCGCCGGCACACCTGCGCCAACTCGCTCTCGCAACGCCTGTTGATCAAGCTAAAGTTGTTCTGCACCGTATCGAACCTCCGCAGTCCGCAGGTCTCCGCAGTCCAAAGGCTTTTCATGAGTCCCCAGCAAGTCTCATTGCTCGAGCCAATGACGCGCACCTTGCCCGCCTCGACCAGTCCGGTGAGCGCTTCCAGCGTCTCTTCCGGCCGCATGCCGTGATCGGGCCAATGGGTCTGATAGAGATCCACGTAATCCGTTTGGAGCCTCCTCAGGCTCCCCTCCAGCGCCCGCACGATCTGATGCCGGTCGAGCGTGGTCATTCCGTGGCGAACCGGCGGAGTGAACCATCCGTGCCCCGGCCCAGTGATCTTCGTCGCCACGAGGACCGCGTCCCGTGGCTTGGTCCGAAGCCAACGGCCCACGATCTCTTCCGTCGTCCCAAAGGTCTTCCCGGATGGCGGCACCGGATACATCTCTGCGGCGTCCAAGAAGTCGATGCCGCGATCGAAGGCCATGTCCATTAAGCGGAAAGCTGTCGCCTCGTCCGCCTGAATCCCAAAGGTCATCGTTCCCAGACAGATCTCGGAAACGACCAGTCCACTGCCACCCAATCGGCGTTTCTGCATGACGGAAGCTGATCTTGAAATTACCTCCGCCCGATGGCAAGCCCGGGGCATAGGCCTCCACGACCTTCCGCCCCACCTCACCTCCAGCCGGCCGACGACTTTGACCTTCCCCACCTCACCCGCTTCCTCTAGCTTCCGCAGCATGCCCGGCGACTCCCGCCGTCTCGTCATCATTCCAAGCTACAACGCGGGATGGAGAGCCCCTGAAGTCGTCCGAAAAGCGCGACAACACTGGAGCCCAGTCTGGATCGTCACCGATGGAGCGACCGACGGCACGCCTGCCCTCCTCGACGCCGTCGCTCGCGAACTCTCGGGCGTCCGCACCATCCATGTTCCACTCAATCGCGGAAAGGGATCCGCTGTCCTCACGGCCGTCAGGCTTGCCGCCGAAGCCGGGTTCACCCACTTCCTGTGCCTCGACTCCGACGGGCAACACCCCGAGGACCGCATTCCGCAGTTCATGGAGGCCTCCCGCCGCCATCCCGGCGCCATGATTCTCGGAAAGCCGGTCTTCGGACCCGACGCGCCCCTGATCCGCGTGCTTTGGCGAAAAAACTCGAACGCTCTCACCGCCTTCGAGACGCTCGGCGGCGGCATCGGTGATTCGCTCTTCGGCATGCGCGTCTATCCGATCGCTCCCTTCCTCTCGGTCATGGAAGAAACCGGCTGGGCCCGGCGTTTCGATTTCGATCCCGAGACAGCCGTGCGTCTCTGCTGGCGCGGCGTCCCCGCCCTCAATCTCGACACGCCGGTACGATACCCTTCTCCTGAGGACGGCGGCGTCTCTCATTTTCGCTACCTTCGCGACAACGTGCTGCTGACTTGGATGCACCTGCGTCTCCTCACCGTCTGGCCCCTCCGTATCCCCTCCATCCTCTGGCGGCGTTACCGAAACATGGACGAGCGCCCCTAGCGCACAGTTCTCATGATTCACCCGTCGCCAGGGCCGCGCAGCATCGCCTCTCTTTATCTTTCGACCTATCATCGATGCTACGCCGCCTCCAAACTCCAAACCGACCCCCTCTACGGCTCCGTCGCCTCCGTCCTCCTCGACCATCCTGACCCTCCGCCGCTCCTCGATGTGGGTTGCGGCATCGGCATTCTCGCCGCCTACCTGAGGGAAAGCGGGTACGCCGCGCCCATCCTCGGGCTCGATTTCGATTCCTCCAAGATCGCCGCGGCCCAGCGCGTCGCTGAGCGCTATCCCGGTGTCGAGTTCCACGTCGCCGACGCGCGTCAAGGGCTGCCCAGCTTCTCCGGCAGCGTCACCATCCTCGACATCCTCCAGTATCTCCCCGACTCGCAGCAACAAAGCCTTGTGCGCGAAGCCGCCAGCCGCATCTCCCCTCGAGGTTGCTTCCTACTTCGCAGCGGTCTCCGCGAACCGGGCTGGCGCTATCATGTCACTCGCGCGGCCGACCATTTCGCCAAACTCGCGTTCTGGATGAAATCGGCGCCCGTGACCTACCCAGAGCGGCAAACCCTGAGCGCCTGGCTCCACGATGCCGGACTGTCCGGCGACGTCCGTCCCCTCTATGGACGCACTCCGTTCAACAATTACCTCTTCGCCTTCCGCCGCCAAGCCCCGCGCGAACAAGGAAGCCCCGGCATGAAAGGCTCGCCCATCTGAGTACTCTGAATGTTATCGCCCAAAGCCAAACAACACGGTCCGCCTGCGAGAAACTCCCGGGCCAAAAGCAGCGCGGCAGCCAAACCCTTCGGCTGGCTCTGCTCCAGATAGAGGAATCGCAATCCCCAAGCGCTGCCGTCCCCCAAGAGATGCCGAAAGGCCGGAACTTGCTCCGGAGCCGCAACCACCGCGATCTCCCGGATCTCAGCCAGCATCAGAACGGAGAGCGGATAATAGAACAAGGGCTTGTCGTAAACGGGAAGCAATTGCTTGCTCACCGCCGTCGTAAGCGGAAGAAGCCGTCTCCCCAATCCTCCGGCCAACAAGACGCCCCGGCGTTGCACCCCCGTTTCGCACGCCATAGTTTCCCTCCTAACCCGCACTCCTCATGCCCGCTTCGTCGCGAGGCGCTGTGAAGCCCTTACTGCCCAGGCCGAGCGCGACCGAAAGCGTAGGGCTGCGTGAGTACACCCTATTCAAGCCCGATGCAAGCGGAACGCTGGTAGGAGGGGGTGCGGAGCACCCCCTGGAGTTTTTACATTTGCCACTGGACGTGGCCCCAAACTTCAATCGAAGGAGCTTGCAGAGCCTCGGAAGCTTTGCAGAGCCTCGGGAGAAGCCGGAGGCTTCTCAGCTTGTAGCCGGTGGTGAAGCGCAGCGACACCACTGGTGTGAGTTGCAAGTCGATCCTCACCCCGGCAGGGGTGCCAGCAAGCGGCTGCCCATGCCCTCCACCTACACAGGGCTGCTTTCTCCTGTCATCTTCTCCATAGTCAGGAGGAGCACCACCGGAGGAAATCGTTTCGAGCGGAGTGGATTGAGTTTCGTCAGAAGTCCGGGATCCAATTCGATGAGCCAACGAAGGAGAAGGCCGCGGGCTGGCACCCCTGCCGGGGTGCTGGTGATGGATCGACCGAATCCGGTGGTGTCGCTGCGCGCCACCACCGGCTACAAGCTCTGATCCCTTCGGGATCACCGCATCTTCGGCCTTAGGGGCTGGCCAGAACTGGACGTGGCCCCAAACTTCAATCGAAGGAGCTTTGCAGAGCCTCGGGAGTAGCCGGAGGCTTCTCCTCAGCTTCAGGGGGTGCGGCGCGCCACAGCCGAAGGGTTCGAGAAATGCGGGTCAACGCCGGAGACGCCCAATCCCCCAACGCCCGGCGCGCCATTCCATTTCCCGGGCCCACTGTTCGTGTTCGACATACCATTGGACGGTGCGGTCCAGACCCTCTCCCCAGTCCGTGGCGGCGTTCCAATCCAAGGCTTCCCGCGCCCCCGCTGCGTCCAGCGCATAACGCGCATCGTGCCCGGGCCGGTCCTCGACAAACTCGACGGACGCTTCCTTTCCTCTCCCAGGGACACGGCGCACCCGCTCAAGGACGGCTTCCGCGACGTCGAGGTTGGCCCAGTCCCCCGTCCCTCCCAACAAATACCGCTCTCCCGGACGGCCCCGGCGCCACGCCGCCAACACTCCCTCACAGGCATCCTCGACGTACAGCCACTCCCGGCGCTGGTCTCCTCTTCCATACAGGGGAAGCCTCCCCCCCTCCAGAGCCCGCAAGATCATCCGCGGAATCAGCTTTTCCGGATGTTGCCAGGGCCCGTAGACATTGCAGGGATGCACAGTCGCCACGGGCAGGCCGTAGGTCCGTTCCCAAGCGCGCGCCAACATGTCGGCGCCCGCTTTCGTCGCCGCATAAGGATTGTTGGGACAAGCCGGCGAATCCGGCCGAAACGGAGCCTCCTCCCGTTCGAGCGTTCCAAACACCTCGTCCGTCGACACATGCACCAATCGAAATACATCGCGAGCCGCTCCGCTCAAGCTCTCCCAGCGCCGCCGGGCCGCTTCCAACACCGAATACGTCCCGAGCACGTTGGTCCGGACAAAGTCGCCCGGACCGGCAATCGAGCGGTCCACGTGACTTTCGGCCGCGAGATGAAACACCGCTCCAACCTCCTCGGCTTGGAACAGCCCGGACAAGGCCGCAGCGTCGACTATGTCCAGCTCGATCAACCGCACCCGCGCATCGCCAAGTCCGGCGATCCTTTCGCGCGAGCCGGCATAAGTCAATCGATCCACCACCACGACGCCCTCGACCTCGGAGCGGGGTTCGGCCGCCAGCCTCCGGACCAGATGCGCGCCGATGAAGCCGGCGCCGCCCGTCACCAACGCCTTCATCCTGTCGCTAGCCCGGATTTCTCATAGTGTTTCGTCGCGAATCGCTGCGAACCCTTTACGGGTGCATAGGCAGTGCAGCCAGCAGCGCGCCGCAGCAGAATAGGCAGAGCTAGCCCCGGGTCCACGCGTTCTTCGGTTTCGCCTGCGGACGGAGACTGTAGGAGCCCGGGCCGTAGGCCCACAAAAACGCGAGGCATGCCCCGAGCGGCAGAACCGAAAAAACCCGGTGCAACCAGCCGCCGCCGGCCGGCCAGCCCAGCCACACCAAGGCCACCACCAAGAGAACCTGCGCCAGACAAGTCCAGTGATGAAAGACTCCCAGCGCCACCAGGACGGCCAATGCCATCTCCGCACTCCCCAGCATCGCTGAAATCCGCCCGGCGGGCAGCTCCATCACCGACGCCGCGCCGCCAAAACCCTCGAGCATCGACGCATCCGGAAAAAGAATCCGGGCCACCAAACCGTCGTACAACCAGAACAGGGCCAGAACGACGCGAAACGCGAAAATGGTATTCCGGCCCAGACGCGGCGTAGCCTGTTCGGAAACAACCGAGAGCATGGAGCCCCAGACTTAGCCTGCTTCGACGCGAATCCAAGAAGAATCCTGCCCTGACTCACCGGCCCATCCAAGCCTCGCACTTCTCAGGTCTCGGTTCCCAATTCTCCTTCCCCGCGCGCTTCCCGACTCGCCGTCCCACGCCGCTTTCGCGCCTGAGTGATATAGGGAGGCGCCAAATAAATCGGCTCGAGCCCGTAATTCCCGCCCTCTTCCATCAGCCGAGCGTCCCCCCGTCCGAAAACCACGCGTCCCAACAATTCGGCGCGGGGTCGCGCTACGGTAACCCCGGGAAATAGCGGAGGTGGGGCCGGGGTGACCACAACAGCACCCTGGCCCAAGAGCGCCTGCACCAACCCCTCCATCTCCGCCGTCGACTGCAACACGAATTCTCCCCGCAGCTCTCCGCGGCAGACTCGAGCTATCCAGGCCAAGCCGCGGCGGGCGTCGCCCACCACATGATAATCCGCACAACTTTCTCCCACCTCCAGTCCCAAGAGCGAACTCCGTCCAGCCACCCGCGCTCCCCATCCCAGCGAAAGACCTTGGGCCACGGCGATCCCGATACGCACTCCCGAGTAACTGCCCGGTCCCAAGCCCACCAAGATCATTTCGGCTTCTCCTCCCGAATCGCCAGCCCGATCCAACAAACGGCGCAACGCGGGAAACAATTCGGAATCGCGCCCTCGCTCAGTCTCGATCGATTCCTCCGCCCGGAAGCAGTTCCCTTCAAACCACGCCAGACTCAGCCGCGAGGTCGACGACTCCACTACCAGGACCTTCACCGCGGCTCTCCCTCCCCGATACCCAGCCGTCTAACAATTCTCCTCCGGCCCGTTCCGGCCTGCTCGAGACGCCACCAACTGGCTCCGGCGGGAATCATTTCCGGAAAGCGGTCAGCCCACTCGACCGCCACCACGCCCTCACGATCCAGATAATCTTCCCATCCCAAAGCCCACAGCTCCTCCGCTGTCTCGAGGCGGTAAAGGTCAAAATGAAACAACGGAACTCTTCCGTCCACATACTCATGGACAATGGAGAAGGTCGGGCTCGTCACCAGCGCGCCGGAGCCCAGCGCCCGGGCCATCCCCATGACCAAGCGAGTCTTGCCGGCGCCCAACGTTCCGCAGAGACAGATCACATCTCCGGGGCCAGCCGCGCGCCCGAGATCCTCGCCGAATGCCTCTGTCGCCGCCTCGTTGATCAAGATGCTCGCGCCGTCCTCCTCGCTCATAACCGCCTTCGGGATCATCCCGGCGCCGTCAGCGCCCGGCCGTTGCATTGCGCGTCAAGGCTGATCAAATAAGGAACCGCTCGCCGCGCCCAATCCGTTGGCCTTGGATAGGCCGACGCGGACCCGCCAAAGCAGGAGCGCAGCATATCCGTGTCAATCACGCCGGGGTTCAAGGCCGCCGCCGCCAATCCCTCCGGCAGTTCCTGCGCCAGCGCCGCGGTCAATCCCTCGATGGCCCACTTGCTGGCGCAGTAGGGCGCCACTTCCGCACTGGCCGATCGGCCCCAACCCGAACTGAAATTCACGATGATCCCGCGCCCCGCCGCCATCATCAGCGGAATGGTGTGCCGCAGCACGTTGACCACGCCCTTGACGTTCGTATCGATCACCCGGTCGAATTCCACCGCCGCCACCTCCCAAAGCGGCGCCGATGCATTGATGAGCGCCGCATTGTTCAACAGCAAATCCGGTGAGCCCGTGCGCGCCTGCGCCTCCCGCACGAACTCCTCCACCGCTTCTTCCACCGCCACATCGGCCGCGCCAAAATAATGATGCGACCCGAAACATTTGCGCAGCTCCTCGATTGTCTCGGCCGAGCGGGCGCATCCGGCCACCACCCAGCCGCGCTCGCGAAATCCCTCCGCCAGGGCTCGCCCCAGTCCGCGCGAAACGCCCGTGATCCAAACTGCCTTTTGTTCGCTCATGAATCTCCGCTTCTGCGCTGCCCTCCGCCGGAATCCAAACCCGCCGCGCTGCTTCCCGCAAGCAGCTTCCCATCTAAATCCTCCGCGCGCCCTCAAGCGTAGCTCCACTCAGAGTTTCCTTGCCTCGCCGCCATGTTTCTCGATGCTCCTCCTCAACCACCCCGGGTTCGATCCGTGATCACGACAGACATCTACGCTCCAGAGATCATCGCCGACCCGGGCCTCAGGCGCTTTCCTCCCTTCGACCTCGAGCGCCTCCTCCACACCGTCTTCGAACCTACGCAAGGCCAACGCATCTGCATCCTCATCGACCTCGAAGACGTCCAGCAAGTCCGCGACTTCGCCTTCCTCGACGATCCCGGCTTGGCCATCCAGTCGAAAGCCTACCACGTTTTTCATCAGGGCTTGCACAACGGCGTCATGGACCGCCTCGGCTTGCGCGACGGCGCTTTTTTCGCCTTCCCCATGACCCACGGCAGCAACCTCGACCTCGCCGATCTCGCCGTCGATCCGTCCGGAAACCAACTCCGTCTCGAACGCGACATCTACCCGGCCTACGACATCGTCCTCTGCATTTCCACGTTCTCCGCCACAGCGCCACTCACCGCTCAGGCAAAACGCTTCGGATTCCGGGGCGCCACCATGCACGGACTCAACGACGTCATCCTCTCGACCGGATTGGCCGTCGACTACGAACAGGTCAGCCGCGACGCGGAGAAGCTCCGCTTGGCCCTCACCCGCGCCGACACCGTCGAGATCGATTTTCAAGTCGAGAACGGCGAGTTGCTCACCGTCCGCATCGAACTCGGCGGCCAGGAAGCTCAGAAAAGCCACGGGCTTTGCCGCGGCTCCGCTCCCGATGTGGCCAATCTGCCTGCCGGAGAAGTCTACTTTGTGCCGGAATCGGCCGAAGGCTTCTTCCCGATGAAATACGAAAGCGGGGCCCTCGGGAAACTCGAGGTTCGCGGCGGCCGCATCGTCCGTTCCGAACTCATCGAGGGCGACCCCGCCGTCATCACGCAGCACAATCTCCGGCTCGCCGATGATCCCATGACCGGCGTCCTCGGCGAACTCGGGTTCGGCACTCAGGTGCTCCCCGTATCCGGCGCCGATATCCAAGACGAGAAAGTACTCGGCACCTGCCATCTCGCCACCGGCCGCGACGACCATCTCGGCGGCCACATCGTTCCTTCCATGTTCAAACGGCACGAAAACGCCACGCACGACGACATCCTTTTCGCCCCCCACAAAACGCCTAATTTCGATATCAGTCAGGTCCGCATGCGGCGCGGGGCACAACGGGAAGTCCTCATCGAACACTTCCGGCCCTGCCGCTATCTCCTCGACGTCTTGCGCAACGGGTGAAGCCGCCGAGGCCGCCGGCCGGGCCCATGAACATTTACGAAACTCCGCGGCTCGTCTCCGAATACCTCCTTTTCCACTACGGTAGCTCCGAAGAGATTCTGCCCTGGCCCGGCGGTCCATCGGCCGCGCTGCATTTTCCCGTCCGCGTAGTGCGCGAATTGTTCCGGCCCGGCGAGCTTCCGCCGGGACCCCGCGCCCTCGAGCTGGGATGCGCCGTAGGCCGTTCCTCTCTCGAACTCAGCCGTTTTTGCGACGAGGTCGCCGGGATCGATTTCTCCAGCGCTTTCATCGATGCGGCGGAAAGCGTCGCCCGCTCCGGCGCGCTTCCGTACCTGCGCACGGACGAAGGCCGCCTAACCACTCCACTGGTCGCGCGGCCGCCCGACGGAACCCGCCCTGGCAAAGTCCGCTTTCAACAGGGCGACGCAATGGATCTGCCCGGCTCGCTCGGCGCCTTCGACGCCGTCCTGGCCGCCAACCTGCTCTGCCGTCTGCCGCAGCCGGACCGTCTTCTGTCTCGCCTGCCCAATCTCGTCCGGGCGCACGGCCAATTGGTCCTCACGACCCCCTGCACCTGGCTCGAAGAATTCACGCCAAGGCAACATTGGCTCGGCGGCTTTCAAGACGGCGCCGGCCGCGCCGTCGCCACCCTTGAAGGCCTCACCCAGGCCCTCTCTCCCGCGTTTGAACTCGTCGAAACCCGCGATCTGCCCTTCCTCATCCGGGAGCACGCTCGCAAATACCAGTGGAACGTCGCCCAAGGTTCCCTCTGGAAACGCCGGGGCCCAGGACATGCCTGCTAATAATCTTCTACCATGCCCTCCTTGCAAACCGCTGCCGTCTCCGGCCCTCAAATTCTCAATCGGGAAGATGAAACTCTGCACGCGGCTCGGGGTTGGATCCTTAACCCCTCACCGAATCCGCATATGTTTCTGCATCCATTCCGTCTGTTCGCTTGCGCCGCCGGCCTCCCTTTGATTGCGCTTTCCGCCCAGGCGGGTGATTGGCCGCAGTGGGTCGGAGCCGGCCGCGACGGCAAAGTCACCGAGTTCAAGGCCCCGGAGACCTGGCCCAAGGAATTGGTCAAAAAATGGAGCGTCCCTGTCGGGGACGGCGTGGCGACTCCTGCGCGGGCCGGCGATCGCCTTTACGTGTTCACCCGGCAGGACGGAGCCGAAGTGACCCGCTGCCTCAACGCGGAATCCGGAGAAGAACTGTGGGAGGATCGCTACGACGCGCTTGGAGCCGACGGGCCCGCTCGAGGGTTCTCCGGTCCGCGCTGTTCCCCGGCCGTCGCCGATGGAAAAGTCGTCACCCTAGGCGTGCGCGGCGTCTTGTCCTGCCTGGATGCAGAAACCGGGACGGTGCTCTGGCGCAAAGACGACTTCAGGGGATCCTGGCCGTCATTCTACACATCCAGTTCGCCGCTCGTCGTCGAGGGCCTGTGCATCGCTCAACTCGGCGGACGCGAAGACGGCGCCATTGTCGCCTACGCTCTCGAAAACGGAGAGGAAAAATGGCGTTGGACGGGTGACGGCACGGCCTACGCTTCGCCTGTGCGGGTGGAATCCGGGGGCCAGTCACTCCTGGTGGCCGTGACCGACTCCAAGGTCGTGGCCGTAAACATCGGCGACGGCAAGCTGGCTTGGGAGACTCCGTTCCGGGTTCAGGGCCGCGGCTACAATTCCGCCACGCCCGTCTTCGATGGTTCGAAAGTCTATTACGGCGGGTCGAATCGCGGCATCACCGCCGTGCAATTGGGTAAGGAGGGCGACAGTTATGCCGGGAAAGAGCTGTGGAAGAACGAAGAACAAAGCATTGGCTTCAGCACGCCCGTACTCAAGGACGGTCACCTCTACGGACTGACCGGCGACAACACCATTTTCTGCATCGATGCTTCCGACGGCAAGACCCGTTGGACCCAAGCTCTCAGTGGAGCTGAGGCCGGCCAGCCGGCAGTTCAACCGCAACGTGAAGAGCCCGGTCGCGCCCAAGGACAGCAACAAGGCAACGAGGGCAGGCGCAGAGGAGGAGGCCGGGGAGGTCGCGGAGGAGGTGGAGGCGGCGGATACGGTTCCTTGGTCGATGCAGGGGATGTCATCTTCTTGCTGACTCCCGCGGCGGAACTCGTCGCCTTCAAACCCGGCCCGGATGCCTACGCGGAGCTGGCGCGCATCAAAGTCGCCGACTCGGCCACTCACGCCTTCCCCGTGGTGACAGAAACCGGGATCTACATCAAAGACCAGGACTCCGTCACGCTCTGGACCCTGCCCTAACGCCCGCGCGAGACCCATCCAAAACGCTGCCTACGGGGCACTGCCCATCTTCTTACTCCACCAGATCCGCGAACGACCCGAAATCGGCGTCGAATAGACGCCGGTACATCCGCAGGGCCTGTCCGTCGGTCATCCCCGCCACATAATCACAGATCAGGCGCGCCCTTTTCCACCCGTCCGTTTCCCGTTCGAGTTCCGCCTCGAGTACCTCCGGCAGCAATCGCAGTCCGGCCGCGTTCTCCTCTGCCGCCGGCTCGTCGAGATAGCGGTTCCGCAACACTTCAAACAAGCGGCGAACCACCGCATCGCCCTTGTGCTCGAGCTGCTGAAGCCGTTCCGAGCGAAACACGGCTTGCAACGCAAGATCCTTGTAAAGGGCCGACTCCTTCCGCACTGCGGGATCCACCCGGAGCCGGTAACCGTATCGATGCGAAAGCCCCGCCAGAGGATGTCCGGGATCCTCTTCGAGCCGGCAGGCGGTGATGAACTCCCCGATCCTCCTTCCGGACGACGCCTCCAAACGGCGCTCCCGGATTCGGCGCAACAATGCCTCGACCCACCCCGCTTCTTCCGCGTCCAAGTCTCGCCCCTCCGCCCAATGCTCGATCCGCTCGATGTGGAGGAACCCCGCTCGCACTCCGTCCACGATATCGTTCAGGCTGTAGGCCGTATCATCGGCCCAATCCATGATTTGACATTCCAACGAACGCAACACGGCGCGCCCCTTCCCAGGAGGACACCCGCCCAGCGCGGCCATATCTCCTCCACACACGAACGAGAGATACTCGCGCTGTTCGTTGTACAAAAAATGGTGGGCCGCGTTCGGCGTCTCGCTAAGGAGCGTCTTGTATTTCAATACGCCGTCGAGAAAAGCCCGGGTCGGGTTCAATCCGCGATGCGAACGGCTCGACCAGTCGCTGTAGATTGTCTCCGTGATCAGCCGTAGCGTCTGTGCGTTTCCCTCGAATCCCCCCCAATCTCGCATCAGGGCATGCAGCGTCCGCTCGCCCGCGTGCCCGAAGGGAGGATGCCCCAAATCGTGAGCAAGGCAGATCGCTTCAACCAAATCGGGATCGATATAAAAATCCTCCGTCATGAGCGGAGATTTCCAGGCCAGAAACGCGCACAGAGACCTGCCGATCTGGGCCACTTCCAGCGAATGTGTTAGGCGAGTGCGGTAAAAGTCGTAGTCGCCCGCCGAGAAAACCTGCGTCTTGCTCTGCAACCGCCGGAAAGCCGCCGTATGCAGGATCCGATCGCGGTCCACCTGAAAAGGGGTCCGGTAGTCTTCGGAAGGACGGGGATAACCTCGGCCCAAAGACGTCAGATCGAATTCCTGATAGAAGCGGTTCCGCATGGCCTCGCCTTGTCTACCGGCGGCCTTTCGCACTGTCGTCCGAGCCGGTCAAGGCTGCTGGTCCGCCGAGCCGCCTGAAACGGAGATCAAGACGCCCTCGAGCAGGGAACCCTTGCGAATCTCGCAACGGAGCGTTCCTTCCGGCCATGACGATTTCGGACATCGACTGGCATCCCAGCGACAAAAAACTGCGGGAATTCGCCTGGATCTGGCTGGCCGGCTTCGGCCTCGCCGGAGGGATTGTCGCTTGGCGGACCGGGGCCTGGAGCGGGCGTGGCGGTTGGGATTGGCCGCTGGGAATCTGGGCCGCCGCTCTGTTGGTCGGAGCCCTCGGGATTATTCGCCCGCGTTGTGTAGCCATCATCTACCGCGTCTGGATGGCCCTGGCTTTCCCGATCGGTTGGCTGATTTCCCACCTCGTTCTGGCTATCACCTTCTACTTGCTGTTCACCCCCTTGGCTCTCTGGTTTCGATTGACCGGACGAGACGCCCTCCAGCGGGCCTGGAGAGAGGATCAGGACAGCTATTGGATCCCGCTTGGCAAAGCCCCCGAACCGAAGCAGTATTACCGGCAGTTTTAACCCGCACGATGCCGCGCCAAAGAGAATGACGGATCCCGAACTGGGCAACGAATTTGTCCGGGCTGGCGAAGCCCCCCGGGAGAGCTTGCCTTCGCAGTTCCTTCGCTTCCTGGCGCAGAACAAGAAGTGGTGGCTGCTGCCGATCGTGGTCGTGCTCCTCCTCTTGGGTGTCCTGATCATGCTCGGCGGAACGTCGTTGGCGCCGTTCATTTATCCCCTGTTCTGATTCGGGCCGGTTGCGGTCCGAAGCCTGCTGGTTTTCACAGGCGTCAACAGAGGTAGCATAAGGTCAAGCGACGGGATCCTTGGCCTCTCTGTTTCCTCTGTGACCTCCTGGCCCCATTCCCAAGAACAGACGCGGCGCCTCTCACTGCGTGTCGATGGAAATGGCGTAGCGAAACCCGTAGCGCGCGCTCAGATAAACCGGGTTATGGCCGTGGCGATTCGAGACACGGGCGTGGCTCGCGGCCCGGCCCCAGCGGCCGCCGCGCAACACCCGCCCAAGTCCGCTCGGCGGTCCCTTGGGATCTACCACCTCAGATTCTGAATAATAATTCCCTCCGAGAGTCCACAAGTTCCAGTCCCAAACGTATTCGCGGATATTTCCCGCCACATTGTAAAGTCCGTAGCCGTTAGGAGGAAACGATCCCACGGGAGCGGCGCCGTAATTTGTTGCTTCGTCGTAATAGTCAGGATGGAACCCCACCGTCTCATTGAGGTCGTAAGGTTGGCTTCTATTCAGGCTATAATAATTGGCAAGCTCATGCGAGATGGTGTCGCCCCAGGGAAAACGTTTTCCTTCGAGCCCTCCCCGGGCGGCTTTCTCCCATTCGGCCTCCGTCGGAAGGCGGTAGCCATCCCCGTTCCATTTGGGGTGAGGATGCTGCAACCGGCCGGTCTGATAAATCTCCTGAAGCGCCGCGTCGCGATAGTAAACGGCTTCGCGCCCCTCCATGATGGAGCGCGCGTTGCACCATTTCACCATGTCGAACCACGTCACGAAATCCACCGGGTAGTCCGGCCCCTTGCCCACTCCGGGATTGTCGAAGTCGTAGCCCATGACCTCAGCCGCTTCTTTAACAGAATCCCACAGTCCCTTGGTGACCTCGTAACGGCCGATCAGAAAGTTGCTGACGTAGACTTCGTGAACCGGCAATTCGTCCGCATGACCTTCGGCAAACGCGTCTCCCATCTGAAAAGTTCCCGCAGGAATCAAAGCCAGTCCGGCCGGCTCCAACGGAGCGAGCGGCAGCGTCCAGTCGCCCACATTAGAGATCCCGCCCTCCACACCTTCGATGGATACCGCCGTATGGCCGTAGAGATCGCCCTGAAGCAGGCTGATACTGAGCCGGACCGGTCCGGATTCGGGCAGGGGCAAACGCCGAATGCTAAAAGCCCCTTCGGCATCAGTTAGCACCGGGTCCACATCGGTTAAGGGCAGCCGAACGGAAGCCCCCTCCAGGGGCAGTCCGGACTCGCTCACGACCCGGCCGATCACCGTCGTCCTGCCCGCATCAAACCGGCGCAGCACCCGAAGTCGTGCGAATGCGGTTCCGGCATCGCGCAGGCTTGCCGGAGGGGCAACCGCAGCTTCCTGCCAACCATCCTCGATCGGAGTGAAGCGAGGTTCCACCGGATCGGAAGGCGCCCATTCTTGCAATTCGGCCGACCATTCCACCAGGTGATCGAGATCGCCGATCCAACCGGGGCGGCGGACAACGGCGACCGGTCCTTCCAGTCTCGATTCCATGTCGAGACAGGCTGCGTCCGGCGAGTGAGGAGACAACCCGAGCGCAAACTCGATCAGATTGCTCAAGCCGTCGCCATCCGGATCGGCGTGGTCGCCCGAGACCGCCGGATCGTCAATCTCTTCTGCGGTAAAATGCCTGGCCAGCCAGTCTTCCCATGTCTCCATCACCACAAA
>DATKCT010000134.1:0-10622 GCA_035513055.1 Verrucomicrobiales bacterium
CTCCGCCTGCATCAAATGGCCTGACGCTGCCCCAGTTCGAGCTGCGCGGCGTGGAGACGGGCGTAATACCCGCCGGCTTCCAGCAGTTCCGCGTGCGAACCCTCCTCGACAATCCGTCCCCGGTCGAGGACCACCAGCCGGTCCGCGCGTCGCACCGTGCTCAAGCGGTGGGCGATGGCGATGCTCGTACGTCCCTGGATGAGGTTTTCGAGCGCGAGCTGAATCTCGCGTTCTGTTTCGGTGTCCACGGACGAGGTCGCCTCGTCCAAGATGAGAATCCGGGGATCGACCAGGAGAGCCCTGGCGATGCTGATGCGCTGGCGCTCGCCTCCAGACAAGGACTGCCCGCGCTCCCCCACGAGCGAATCATAGCCGTCGGGAAGCCGCACAATGAAATCGTGCGCCCGCGCTGCTTCCGCCGCGGCAATGATCTCCGCTCGATCCGCCTCCGGCCGTCCGTAGGCAATATTCTCCGCAATGGTGCCGTAGAAGAGGAAGGGCTCCTGAAGCACCAATCCGACATGGCTGCGATAGGCCTCCAAACTCAGCCGCCGCAGGTCCACGCCATCGACGAGTATCGCGCCGCTGCTCACGTCATAGAAACGGCAAATCAGATTGATCAGCGTCGTCTTGCCGCCGCCGCTGGCCCCGACCAATCCTACCATCTCTCCCGGCCGGATGTGCAAGCTCACTTCGTTCAGCACCTCGCGTTCGCCGTAGGAGAAGCCGACGTTTTGCAACTCCACCTCACCGCGCATTTCCGGCAAGCAGACGGGATCGGGTGGATCGACCACTCCCGGTTTGTGATCGAGAATTTCGAACACCCGGTGCGTGCTCGCCGCCGCGCGTTGGAATGCAGCAAGCATCCGGCTCATGGACTCCAACCGCGTGTAGAACCGCGCGATGTAGGCTAAGAAGGCCGTGAGCACGCCGACCGTGATGCGGCCGCTGAACACTCCTCCTGCTCCCGCGCTCCATACCACCAGAAGGCCCAGCTCAGTCAGCAGCACCACCATCGGTCCGAAAAACGACCAGGTCCGGTTGACGTAATCGTTCGCCTGCAACACCTGCTCGTTGGCCGCCTGGAATCGCTGGACCTCGCGGCTTTCCTGGGCAAAGGCTTTGACCACCCGGATGCCCGGGATCGTGTCCGCCAACACGCTCGTCAGTTCGCCCCAAGCGCGGCTTCCCACGGCAAATCCGCCCCGCAGCGATTCCCTCGCGCGTTGCACCAGCCAGGCTATCACGGGCAGCGGCCCCAGCGTGGCGAGTGCCAGCACGGGATCGATGCTAAGAAGTATGACCGCGGTCAGAGCGATCATGAGGATATCGCTGGCGAAATCGATGAGGTGAACCGATAGGAAATAACAAATCCGGTCTGTGTCTGTGCCCACCCTGGCAATGAGATCGCCGGTGCGTTTGCCGGCGAAGAATTCCAAGCCGAGGCGCTGGAGGTGACCATAGGTCTGCTGCCGCAGATCCGAGCTGATGCGTTCGCTCACCCAGGAAAGGACCCAGGTTTTCGTCCAGGCCAGCCCCCAGGCCAACAGCGCCGCTCCCCCAAGGGCCGAGAGATACCATACCAGCCTCTGGAGCGGAACCTCCTGACCCTGTTGATAGGGAATCAAGACTTCGTCCATCAGGGGCATCGTCAAATACGGCGGAACCAAGCCGGCCGCTGTCGAAGCCAGGGTCAGAAAGAAGCCAAAGGCGATCATTCGGAACCGTCGGCGGGCGAACTGCCACAAGCGCAACAGCGAGCGGTTCCCCGCCGCGGGCTCCCGCGACGCGCAGACCGGACAGGGCGCTCCGGCGCCGGGAAGCTCCGCCCCGCAGACCGGACAGATGCTGAGCAGGCGCCCGGTTGGCGCCGCGCCGGGGCGGCCGCCCAGAAGCCCGGCGAACGCAACAGCCGAAGGCTTCTGAGCCGCGGTCGAACGCCATTCCGCTCGCGGCCCCTCAGCGCTCGTCAACCGCAGGGTGATGATTCCCGCTTCCTCGAATAGCGTAAGTTTGTCGCCCCGCTCGAGTTCCCACATCCCCTCCGGGTCCGAACTCCAACCTCCGTCCCGGTCTGTTCGCCAATGCGCCAGCCTCTTGCTGGTCAGCGCCAACAGACTGTTCCCAAAGCGCATTTCCCGGTCTAGGTCCAGCTCCAACCAGCCCAGCACAGTCTCTCCCGGATCGAGCCAGCCTCCCGCATCGGCCCGGTATTGCCGGGCCACGCGCTCCCAAGCCTCTGAAGTGCCGTTGGTCACAAAGCCAAAAAGGTCCCGCTGAGTGTTGAATCTGCGCTAAAACCGGGTCCGAGCGTCCCACGGCTTGGGAATGCTGACAAGACGATCGTGTGCAGGCCACCTGCCGCTGAACTCTCCGCAGGTCTTCTTTTCCAGTGAGGTGTGCGCAAAAAATCGCATACGGCACGGATTTCTGCTGGACAATCTCCCTTTCGAGCGTTCTCTGCGGGCGTCTTATCCGCGTTATCCGATCTCCTCATGAGGGCCTCCGGTCCAATCACAGCACCGTCCGCATCATGCGGGACAAGGAAATCGGGGGGAGCCAGGCGGGAATGCCCGTTGACGAGGGGTCGAGCGCTGGTTTCGCCGCGCACAACGGGGGGCGGCCTTTTTCCCCGGTGGATCGCATCGATTCCGGGAAGCGGGGTTGAACCTCTCTAAACGCAGGTTCCGGGCTCGTTCGAGACCGGTTTGTTCCTGGCTAGTCAAATCCTCCGCGTCGAATTCTGTCCTCCCCGGACCCCTATGTCCGAACGCACTCCGCGACCCTGTTGTCTGAGATGAGATCGCCTGCGAGGAGAGCCCTCTCGTTTCCAAAACGCATACTGACATTTCATATATATTAACTAAAATGGAGATTCGCAGTGTCTACGCGCTTCGCGGGCCTAACATCTGGGCCAGTTTTCCCGTCCTCGAAGCCTGGGTTGATATTCAGGAGTTCGAGCGCTCGCCGTCCGACGCGATGCCTGGTTTCAATGAACGGATCATGGCCTGGCTTCCCACCATGATCGAACACCGCTGCAGCGTCGGGGTGCGAGGGGGATTCTTTGAGCGGCTGCGGCGTGGGACCTGGATGGCGCACATTCTTGAACATGTCGCGTTGGAGCTTCAATCTCTGGCGGGCACGGAAGTGGGGTTTGGCCGGGCCCGGGAGACTTCGGATGTGGGAGTCTATAAGGTTGCCATTGAGTACGATCAGGAGGATGTCGGGCGGGCGGCCCTGGAGTGTGGCCGCCGGCTTTGTCTGGCTGCGGCGCAGGATCTTGCATTCAATCTGCCGGCGGAATTGGAGAGTCTGCGCGACCTCGCGCAGCGCGTTTGCCTCGGGCCCAGTACCCGGGCCATTGTCGATGCCGCCCAGGCCCGCGGAATTCCTTTCCGCAGGCTCAACACCGACAGTCTGGTGCAGTTTGGTCAAGGGTTTCGCCGGCGGCGCATCATTGCTGCGGAGACCGACCGGACTGGGGCCATTGCCCAAGAGGTCGCTCAGGACAAGGACTTGACCCGCCGGCTTCTTGAGGAGGCCGGCGTGCCGGCTCCCGAGGGCCGTTGCGCTTCTTCCGCCCAGGACGCCGCCGAGGCGGCCCGGGAGATTGGTTTTCCTGTGGTGGTAAAGCCGCGTGATGCCGGACAGGGGCGTGGAGTGGCCGCTAACCTGACAAATGGCGAGGAAGTCGTCGCCGCGTATGCTGCCGCTCGCCGCGAAAGCGAAGGTGTGCTCGTCGAGAGATTCATTCCCGGCGCCGACTACCGGCTGCTCATTGTGGGTGAACGGCTGGTGGCCGCAGCCAGGCGGGATCCTGCTCAAGTGATAGGGGATGGATCCCATACCGTCCGGCAGTTGATAGAACAGGCCAACGCGGATCCGCGGCGGGGGGACCATCACGCGACTGCCCTCAGCCGAATTCATCTCGACGAGGTCGCCCTTTCTGTCCTCGCGCAGCAGGAGCTAACCGAAGACGGCATTCCCGCGGCGGGACAGAAGGTGCTGATTCGCCGCAACGCCAATTTAAGCACCGGGGGTACCGCTGTCGATGTGACCAGCGAGGTCCATCCAGCGGTCGCTGCCCGCGCCATCGAGGCGGCGCGAGTTGTCGGCCTGGATATCGCCGGCGTCGACGTCGTGGCCTCCGACATATCCGTGCCGCTCGAGAAGCAGGGGGGCGCCGTACTTGAAGTCAATGCCGCGCCGGGTTTGCGCATGCATCTTTCTCCCTCCTCAGGAGTTCCGCGGCCGGTGGGCGAGGCCATTGTGGAACTGCTTTATCCGCCGGGACAAAACGGCCGGATCCCCGTGGTCGCGGTCACCGGCGTCAATGGCAAAACGACGACGACCCGGTTCATCTCTCACATCCTGCGCGGCACCGGCGCGCGCGTGGGAATGACCTGTACCGACGGCATTTTCATCGATGATCGACGGATCGACTCTGGAGACTGCAGCGGGCCTCGAAGCGCCCGCGCTGTTTTGGCCAATCCCGTGGTGGAAATGGCCGTGCTGGAGACCGCGCGAGGGGGAATCCTCCGCGAGGGGTTGGGCTTTGACCGCTGCGATGTCGCCGTCGTGACCAACATCGGAGAAGGCGACCACCTCGGTCTTGCCGACGTTCATGACCTTGAGAAGCTCGCTCAGGTCAAGCGTGTTCCCGTGGAGGCGGTGGCCCCCGAAGGCTTCGCGGTTCTCAACGCTGCCGATCCGCTCGTGGCAGCCATGGCTGACCGCTGTCCCGGATCGGTTCTTTTCTTCGCTGCGGATGCCAAACACCCCGTGATCGAACGTCATCGGCACGGGGGCGGTCGCGCCGTGTTTGTTCGCGACGGTTTCATCACCCTCGCCGATGCCGAACAGGAACTGCCGCTCATCCGGTTGGACCGGGTTCCTCTGACCTGTCAAGGACGTCTCGCCTTCCAGGTCGAAAACACTCTCGCGGCGATCGGTGCGGCTTGGGCGCTCGGAGTGGCCGCGCAGAATATCATTGGAGGAGCCGAACAGTTCGCTTCCAGTTTTGAAATCCTGCCAGGCCGTTTCAACCAGCTCGAGTTTCGCGGAGCCACTGTCTTCATCGATTACGGTCATAATCCTTCCGCGCTTTCCGCCATCATCGACGCTCTTCCGCATTTCTCACATACGCGCCGTCTGGCGGTCTACTCCATGGCGGGCGACCGGCGCGATTGCGATATCGTCCGGCAGGGTGAGTTGCTCGGGCATGCCTTCGATCACGTCATCCTTTACGAGGATCATTATCTGCGCGGACGTCGCGAGAATGAGATCGTAGACCTGCTTCGCCAGGGCCTCAGCCGCACCCAACGGGTCAGCCGGATTGAAGCCGTCCGCGGATCCCTGCGCGCGGTGGAACGAGGCCTCCGCGCGGCGAGGAATGGCGATCTCGTTTTCATTCAAGCCGACGTAGTCGACGAAACGGTCGACTTCGTGCGCGCTTTCTTGGAGAGGGAAACCCGCCGTCCGGAGACCTCTGCCTCCAGTGGGCACGGCCGGGTAGCGCGGACGCGATAGCCACACGGCCACACGGCGGTCTTGCCCCGCTTCCGGCGCGTCTTCCTTGATCCGCCGAGTTCCCGTTTCGCGGCTCATCGTTGCAATCCGGCCGCAGTCCATTCCGCGCCGTATTCTTCATCCGTCCCGGTCTCCCTCGAATAATGATAGGCCCAGACGGTTCCTTCTCCTGGGGGACTGGGCTGCACCGCCGTCCGCAGACGGACGTATTCCCCTTCCGGTACTCCTTCGTAGGTATCCAGAGCGGGAAGCAACGCTTCCGAAACCTCCCAGAGTTCTCCGCGCACGGCTTGACCCGGTTCCGCCTCGACGAGCCCCGGGAATCCGCCGCAATCGACGAGGCCGAAACTCGGTTCCGTGCGAACGGCGCCCCGAAACACCGCATCTTCTCCTAACAAGGAATGCTGGGGAAAGCCGCGTTTGAGAGTTCCGTAAACAAAGAGGAGAACTCGGGAGTTCATGCCTGAGACTGGAGCAGGGTTGTGGCGGATTTCGGACCGGGGCGCAGCTTTCGTTCGCGTCCCACGATGCCTTCGGACGATGGAGAACGATAGGGAAAGCCAAGTCCAAATGGAGCCCGATGCACGTTGACAATTTCCACCTCGCCATGGTCAATGGCCCATGGCCGCGCAAAAGCTCTACTTGCTCGACGGAATGGCCCTGATTTACCGCGCCTATTTTGCCCTCATCCGAAACCCGGTAAGGACATCCTCGGGCTTCAATAGTTCCGCGATCTTTGTCTTCGCCAACACCCTTCTCGATATCCTCGAGAGACACAAGCCTACACACATCGCGGTCGCATTCGACACCGAGGCCCCGACGCCGAGACACCGGGAGTTTCCCCCATACAAAGCCCAGCGAGAGGCTATGCCGGAGGAACTGGCCGCCTCCATCCCCCATGTCAAGCGGTTCGCCCAGGCCCTGCGCATTCCCGTCATCGAACAGGACGGCTACGAAGCGGATGACCTCATCGGAACCCTCGCCCGGCGGGCCGAAGGGGCGGGTGGATACCAAACCTTCATGGTCACGCCGGACAAGGACTTTGCCCAACTCGTCGGACCCGCCATTTGCATTTACAAACCGGGTCGCCAGGGAGGTGAAGAGGAGATCCTCGGCCCCGCTGAAGTGTGCGCGAAATGGGAGATCAATCGCCCCGGACAAGTCATCGATATCCTCGGTCTCTGGGGAGACGCGTCCGACAATATACCCGGTATACCGGGTATCGGGGAGAAGACTGCACGCAAGCTCGTGCGGCAATACGATAATCTCGAAGGCGTCCTCGCACACGCCGGCGAGCTTAAGGGCAAACAAAAGGAGAACGTCCTGGCTTACGCGGACCAGGCTCGATTATCCAAACGATTGGCCACGATCATAATCGATGTGCCGCTCGATATCGATCTCGATGCGCTGGAGCTTCAGGAGCCGGACCGGGAACAGTTACGCTCGTTTCTCACAGAGTTCGAGTTCAACGCCTTGGGCCGCCGCTTCTTCGGAGACGACTTCAAAGCCGGCCGGGGCGCAGGCGTGAAAACGGATCATCAGGGCTCTCTTTTCGCCGAGCTGCGCTGCCTCCGCAATACACCGCATTCCTATCGCCGCATCGCGGGCGACGACTCGGCTGCCCGGTTTCAACTCGTCCAGCTCTTACTCGGTGTCGATCGTTTCGCGTTTGACACCGAAACCACTTCTCTCGATGCCAAGACCGGGCGGCTTCTGGGCTTCTCCGTATGTTGGAAGGAAGGCGAGGCTTGTTATGTCGAGCTGCCGGAGGATCCAAAGGCTTGCGCCGCGGTTTTGGGCGAGTTTGCCTCCGTTTGGGAGGATCCCGGCAAGTTGATGATCGGGCATAACCTCAAGTTCGATCTTGGGGTTCTGCTCTGGAGCGGCATACGCGTCCACAACCGGTGCTTTGACACTATGCTCGCCCATTGCTTGGTCGAGCCGGGGCAGCGCCATCGCCTGGACTATCTTGCGGAGTCTCTCCTCGGCTACACTCCCATTCCTATCTCCTCGCTCATCGGCGAGCGCGGAAAGGAGCAGCGCGCCATGGAAGAGATTGCTCGCGAGGATCCAGAGCAGCTCGCGGAATACGCCGCCGAAGACGCCGACGTGGCTTGGCGCGTCGCCGTCAAGATCGAGCCCCGGCTGTCCGGCAGCAGTCAGGAACGGGTCTTGTGGGATATCGAACTCCCGTTGCTCCCGGTGCTTGCCGATATGGAGCATGAGGGCATCGCTGTCGACACCGCGGCGCTGGCGGAGGTAGGCCGTGCTCTGAGCGCCCGCGCGGAGACCCTGCGCAGGCGGGTTCTGGACCTCGCCGGAGTCGAGTTCAATCTGGACTCGCCGCGTCAGTTAGGGGAGATCCTCTTCGAACGCTTGGCGCTTGCTGAGAAACCCAAGAAAACAAAGACCGGTCAATTCGCCACCAACGAACAAATCCTGACCTCCCTCGCATCCCGTCATACGATTGTCCAGGACATCTTGGATTATCGCGAGGCGACCAAGCTCAAGAACACCTACGTAGACACGTTGCCGGCCCAGGTTTCCCCGCGGAGCGGCCGCATTCACACCACCTTTCAACAGCTCATGACCGCCACAGGGCGGCTCGCTTCGCACGATCCGAATCTGCAGAATATCCCCATCCGCACAGAAGCCGGACGGGAGATCCGCCGAGCCTTTGTGCCCCGCGGCCCCGGATGGCTGCTCTTGTCGGCCGACTATTCCCAAATCGAGTTGCGGGTGATGGCTTCACTCAGTGGAGACGAGGCGCTCTGTCAAGCCTTCGAGCACAATCTCGACATCCACGCTTCCACTGCCGCGGCTGTTTACGGCGTCGGTCTGGACGGAGTTCTGCCTGAAATGCGGCGCACCGCCAAGATGGTCAATTTCGGGATCATCTACGGCATCTCGGCCTTTGGTCTTTCGCAGAGGCTCGGGATTCCCCGAGGGGAGGCAGCCGCGATCATCGACTCGTATTTTCGCCGGTTTCCGGGTGTGAAGCGGTACATGGAGAACACCGTAAAGCGGGCGCGAGAATGCGGATATGTGGAGACCGTTGCGGGGCGCCGCCGCAGCCTGCCGGACATCAACTCGAAGAACGGCAACCTTCGCTCTGCTGCGGAGCGGACCGCCATCAACACGCCGATCCAGGGCGCCGCTGCGGACATGATCAAACTGGCGATGATCCGCATCGCGAATTCCTTCGAAGCCGAGAGGTTTCGCAGCCGGATGATTCTTCAAGTCCACGACGAGCTGGTTTTTGACGTTCTGCAAGAGGAGCGGCAGGCGGTCGCGGAAGTTGTGGAGGACAGGATGCGCACGGCCTTGCCGCTCAAGACGTCGATTGTCGTGGAAACCGGTTTCGGGAAGAACTGGCTGGAGGCCCACTAGCTTCCAATCGATAAATCGTGCAGAGCTGTTTCATCTGCGGAGCAGATGACAAGCCCTGGAAAGAAAAGTGTGAAAAACAACTAGTTTTTTGAGTCCCGTTTTGGCAGGAAGTGCGGGATGAAAAAGCCGCACCCGGGCCTGTGAGTTGCGCAGCCGGGTGAAGATCCGGCTCATGGAAGAACATGAGCGGGAGCAGTTCGACCGCTTGCTGGAGCAGAGGCATTACCTTCGGAGCAGCCGGATCGGGGGACGGCATGTGCGCTACGTGGCGGAAGTCGATGGGCGCTGGGTAGGGCTGCTGGCTTTCAGCGGGGCGGCCCCGCATCTCAAGGGGCGGGAGAAGTGGATTGGTTGGAGTGCGCGCCAGCGGGTCCGGCGCCTGGGCTTGGTGGTCAACAACAGCCGCTTCCTGCTCTTGGTGGAAAGAGAACGCCACCCCAACTTGGCCTCCAAGGTGCTGGCGCTGGCCTTGCGCAGGCTCTCCCGGGACTGGGAGCGAAAGTGGGGACACCCCGTGCTTGTCGTGGAAAGCTTCGTGGACGAATCGCGCTATCGCGGCGTCTGTTACCGGGCTTGCGGCTTCCAAGAAGCAGGAGCCAGCGCGGGTTTTTCTCGCAGTGCGCGCGATTACTACACCGAACACGCTCAGGCCAAGCAACTCTATTTGAAGGAACTCAAGGCCGGGGACCGCAAAACGCTGTGCCGGCCCAAGCTGCCCAAGGCCCTGTTGGAGGCCGAAGCTGCCATCAGCGGACCTTGCCCGCTGCGGGCCCAGCAGTTGGGCTCACTCTATGAGCGCTTCCGCACTCTGGAGGACCCGAGCAGCGGCCACGGACTGCGCCACCACGCTGCCACCACGCCGGCAGCACGCTGCTCATGGAGGGGCTCATCGAAGAGCAAAGCCCCGTGCGCAACCAAAGCGAACTTCGCCGTAAGGCCAAGCGCAACACCCAGCGCCACGAGCAATCCCAGCAATGCGGAGCCGGGGGCTTGAGCTTTGTCCACACCTGCCTGCAGCGCTTCACTCAGCGCAGCGTGAAGTTCGTCCGCTGGTTGAAGAATCACTTGGACTCCAAGCGCTCCTGGAAAGAAGCCCTCGCCCGTCTCGATCAAATCTACGCCCGGTCATGACGCGAATTTTGGACACCGTTGGTTATTGGTTATCGTGTCAGACACTAAAAATAGAAGTGGACGAACGGGTGCGGGGGATCCAGGGTGGCGGCATGAGAAAGCTGCGCCGCTTCCTGCTCGGTCCCAAGGGGCAGACCCATTGCTATCACGTCGTCTCCCGTTTCGCCGGCCGTCACATCGTCTTCGGCGAGAGCGAACGGGAGTTCTTCCGCACCCTTTTGCGCAGACAACTGCGCTTCAGCGGCCTGCGCACCCTGGCCAGGTGCTGCCTGGGCAACCACTTCCACCTCCTGCTACATAATGTGTCAGACACCAAATAAAAAAGTGGACAACTGGGCGCGAGGGGTCCAGTGCCAGGCCGATGGTGAGGCCGGCCGCTTGGCCGAAATCGCCGGATCGGTGCGGGAACGCCTCTTTGAGCTCTCGCGCTTCATGCAGGAGTTCAAACACAAGTTCTCGCTGTGGTTCAATAGCCGGCATGAACGGCATGGCACGGTGTGGGAGGAGCGCTTCAAAAGCGTGCTGGTGGAAGGAGCAGGACAATCGGCGCAAGGTCCCGGAGGATTGGCGGC
>DATKCT010000135.1:0-10135 GCA_035513055.1 Verrucomicrobiales bacterium
GCGATGATCGACTCTAAGCCGAGAACTTGGAGTTGACCGAAGACGGCGGCGACATGGCCATGAGGCAAAGAGCGCAAGATTCTCCAGGGACCTGCTCCGGGAGCAGACTCGCCGCGCAGCCGTAGGCGGATGAGTTCAACGAGATCCGCGGGCAGATGGGAGATATTGCCGAGGGTTTGGTGAAGAACTCTGCCGTCCTTGCGGAAGGTGCGGCGCAGCAGGTGGGTGTAGTAGATCTTGCCCTTGTATTTTTTCTTATTCGTGGCTACATGGACAGCCTCGGATCTCCTTGCCATACTGGGAGAATATTACGGAAAGCGAGAATATTCAAGAAGAAAATCTAATATTTCGTGGCTACACAATGCGGCCGGAATTTTTGCACAACTCGATGATGGTGCGAGAGTTAATCCTGATGAGAGGCCCTAATTCTGGGGAAAGTTCGGTTTAGGGAGCGAGGGAGAAATGACGGGTGCCAGGGGGGCAGCAGGTGCAGCGGGGCGGCTTCCTCTGAACCAGGGTCCCGGGGACAAGGCTCCGGTGGAGGAATCCGAATTGGAGAGGAAGGTGGGAGGCGTGATTGGTATCGGAATGGCCAAACAGCCGCGAGCGGGCAGGATGCGGAGGACTCTGATCGCCTCCGGGTTGGTGGGAATTGTCGTGGGCTTCCTCCTGCTGGGCGGCGGATGGAAGTGGGGAGGGTTCGGCGGGAAGGGGGCGATTGAAGAGCGGGTGTCCGACCTGGGAAACGGAGTGGAGCTGACCCTCTGCTGGTGCCCTCCGGGAACCTTTCTGATGGGCAGCCCGGCCAGTGAAGCGGGGCGGCTGGCGGATGAGATTCAGCATGAGGTGACCCTGACCCGGGGGTTCTGGATGGCGAAGACGGAGACGACGCAGGCGCAGTGGAAAGCGCTTATGCCGGACAATCCAAGTCATTTTCAAGGGGACGGCTTGCCTGTGGACAACGTGACTTGGGAGGAAGCGCAGGCCTTCGCGGTAGCATTGACGGAGCGGGTGCGGCGGGAGGGAAAGCTCGATCCGGGTTGGGAGTTTCGTCTGCCTACCGAGGCGCAGTGGGAATACGCCTGCCGGGCTGGGACAGCCACGGTCTATTTCACCGGAGATGGGGAGGAGGCGCTGCAACTGGCGGGGTGGTATGCTGGCAATTCCGGGGGCAAGACCTCGAGGGTTGAGGGATGGTTGCACACATTGCCGCTCATTGCGGGTTGGTTTAAGGGCAAGTCTGGGGGCGAGAGCAAGCCAGTGGGTGGGAAAGCGGAGAACGCGTTCGGGCTGCAAGACATGCATGGGAACGTGCGGGAATGGTGTGAGGACTGGTATGGGGAGTATGAGGAAGGCAGAGCCGTGGATCCGGTTGGGCCGAGAGAGGGCGTTTACCGCGTGGTCCGGGGCGGGTCCTGGGGCAACCTCGCGGCCGGGTGCCGCTCGGCCTACCGCCGCTCGGCCTACCGCTACGGGGAATGGCCTGTCGACCGCAGGGGCATCCAGGGTTTCCGGGTCTGTCTGGTTCCTGGTCCGGCGGCGGAGCCGCAGCCGCAGGAATAGGGAGGGTGCGCGGAGGGCTCCGGCGACCGCCCACGCGGCCCCGCAGGGCGACCTCAAGTCACGCTACCAAGTCATCCGCGCGTCCTTCGGAAAGGCCGGCCACCGCATCGACCCTAACCCGCCGCTCGCGTTGATCCCCTCGCGGCCGGGGCTACCGGCTCGAAAAGTCCCGTCCGGTCCACCTTTACATGCAGCGACCACTGGCCGGCGCGGAACTTACAATGGCGAGACGGTTTTACAGTTGTTTTCACTCGACGAGCTAGGCGAGCGTTCTTCACCCCTGAACGCCTAAGGCGACCACCTTCTCCAAACCAATCCAGGATAAATCTTCCAGTAGGCGGCGGCTGCGTCAGGCGACACTAGTTCCCGGTAATGAGCAAAAAGGACTTCCGTGTTGTGATGGCCGAGCTGAAGCGCGAGGTCTGAGGCGTTGCGGAAGTGCGCCAGATGGTAGGAAGCGTAACTATGCCGACCGGCGTTGCAACCTTTCATTGTTGGGCCGCTTTGCTGGGGGGTATCGCGGCCTTGGTGAGCGCGGCTTCGTCCACGAAAACCTGATAGCGTTCGCGCAGCTTCTCGAAGACCTCGCGGTTCGCGGTGCGGCGGCGCTCGTCGTTGAAATCGCGCATCACCGTCGCGCGCACGGCCTCGAGCGTCACCGGCTTCGCCTCCGCGCGCGCCTCGACCCGCACCAGGTGCAGCCCGTAGCTCGACGCCAGCGGACCCTGCCACGCGCCCATCGGTAGCGCCGCGAGTCGCGCGGCAAAGTCCGGCCCGAACAGCGCCGCCAGTTCCTCGACTTCGCGCTCCGCAAACTCGAACCCGTGCAGAAACGCATCGCCCATCGTCTCATCGCTCGCGCCATTCTCCAGTGACGCGAGCGACGCGCGCGCCAGGGTCTCCGCATCCGCGCCGCGCTTCTCCCGGCTGAAATAGACGTGGCGGAAACTGACGCGCGCCGCTCGCGCATACCGCTCCGCATTTTCCGCGAAGAAGTTCTCCAGCGCCGCCTCGTCCGGCTCCGCCACGCCCACGATGTCGTCGGTCAGGAACTCCATTTTCTGCGCCAGCCGCCTGCGCACGATCGTGTCGTCGCGATCCAGTCCGAGCGCGAGGGCCTCGCGGCAGAGCACCTCCTCGCGGATGTGCGCAGTCACGAGCCCGCGCAGGTCATCCTCGTCCGGCGGACGGCCAAACTGCCGCTCGTAGCCCGCTCGCAGCCGCTCAACGACCGCCATCGTCACGTCGATCCGCGCGGTGGCATCCTCTGCTGCGCGCCGAGCTTCGCGCCACGCGTTCACGGCGAAGATCAGCGCCCCGAGCAGGACGAAGTGAAGCAGCGGTTCCTTGAGCCAGCGTTTCATTGCGCTTCCTTAAAACTCGAAGAGGGGATTGGAGTCCATCTTCCTTTCCATTCGCAATTGGGATGTTAGTGGGTCAGCGCGTCTGCTTCGACTCTGCCCATTGCTCACGGGTCATTCCCCGGGCGTATACCAGATGGGCGAGGTGTAGGCACGCTCGGTGATGGTCAGGCGGGTCTCTGGGAGTGGCTTCACGCTCAAGCGTTTCGCGTCGTAGGCGGTCCAGCGGGGAGTCGGGATTTCGAGGACCCGGACGTAGTAGAAGGCGCGCTGTTTGGCGTCGAAGTCCGGGTCTTTCCAGACGGTGATGAGTTCGGGTGCGCCGATGGTGTTCGTCCATGTCGCGTTCTCGACGTCCACGGTGCTGCCAACGCTCGGGAGTTTGCCGTTCGCGCCGGGCTCGCGGTCGCCGCTCCACACCACGTCGTAGACCTGCTCGTGCAGCTCGCCCTCCGCATCCATCCAGCCCTTAATGACCTGGATGCGGTCGAGGTTGGCGCCGATCGGATCCTTCATTGCGGCGACGAGGAAGCTCGGCGCCTTACCTTCCGGAGCGGCGTGGAGATCGCCGCCCATCGGCACGCCCTTGGTGTAGCCGGCAAGGGCGGGGCTGCGGGTGTAGGCGTCGGCCTTCTCGAACTCCCAGCCGCCAAAGAAGCGCACGACAAGGCGCGAGCCGGTAGTGGCGTAGGTTTCCTTGCGCTGCATCGCGTCCCACAAGGAGGCGCGCGTGTTATCCTCGGCCCAAACGGCGGCGTAGCCGGCGGAGCAGACTTCCCAGTCCATGACTCTGATGCCGGTCTCCTTGGTGTCAAAGAAGGTGGCCGTCATGCGGTGCGGGCCCGGTTCCTGCGGGGTGGTTTTGCCAAAAAAGTTGTCCTCCTCGATACTCGCGATGCCGGTGTGCGCGTCGGTGCTTCCAACCAGGCCGAACTTGTAGGGATTCACCCCTAGCTTGTCTTCCAGCTTGAGGCCGTTCTTGAAGGCGGAGCGGGCATACTCGAATTCCAGCATTTCGTTGGTTTTTGCGGCACTGCCGTCAAGATTGCCGAAGTCCCAGCGCTCGAAGTCCGCGAACTCGTCGTTCGGCGAGAGGAAAGGATGCGCCTCGCCGTCACCCTTGGTCTGGGTGGCTTCGTAGAGCCGCTCCCACTTCGCGCGCTGCTCGGCGTACTCGCGGTCGATCGCCTTCCCGAAAGCCTCGACCACCGGGAACATCCGTCCGTTGCTCAGGTTGCCGTTGTGGGCGATTGCCAGGACGCTGCCGCCGGTTTTCCTTTCGTAGTCGTCCATCCACTTCCACAGATCGACGGGGTTGTCGCTGCCCAGCGGCTTGAGGGTGGTGAGCGGCTCCACCTGCACGGCCTTGTCTGCGTTGTCGCGAAAGATAACGTTGCGGTGGAGGTTGTTGCCGCCGGTGTTCGAGGTCCATTCGTAGCCGATGAAGGCGGTGAAATGGCCAGGGTCGTTGTAGGCCTCCGCCGCGTCGATGGTCTCCTGCCACGCCCCGCGATAGGCCCGTGTGCCAGGCAGATAGATGCAGGCCTTCGGAAGCTTGCCCTGGGAGAAGGCGCTGATGATCTCGATGGCCGCCTCACCCCCTTTGCCGTTCTGGATCATGTCGTACCACTTGCGGCCCGTCGGATCGGCGAGGATCTCGGGCTTGCCGGCCAGCAGGTCGGGGAAGAAGCCCATGTTGTCGGAGTGATCGGCGACGACGAGGAAATCGAGCGGGCGCGAGAGCCTGGCCGGCTGGCCGCTGGAGGCCATGATCTGCTCGCCGCGGGCGAAGCGATAGGCGTCGCGCGGCGTCAGGCGGCAGCCGAAGGCGCCTGCATCGAACGAGAAGCCGGTGTGTAAATGCGTGTCGCCGAAATAGGGTCGCGCCGGGAACTTGCGGTCGGCGTATGGCGAATACGGGCGCTTCTGATGGACGCGTTCGGCGGCTTCCCTGTTGAGCGCCCCGGCGTCGCTGGGGGGAGCCGATTCCTGCGCGGCGAGGGAAACGAGCGATAGGCCGAGGATGGCGGAGATCGCGGAGGAGATGCGATGGATTGGTTTCATGGTTTGTTCGATGAGATTGCGTTGGAGAAAGGCCATTGGATGGGTTGGATGGTGCGATTTCATGACTTGGACAGTGCGAAGGAGTTTGGTGAACGGGGTGGAACGTCCTCAGCCGATCGCCGCCACGCGGGCGATGAGCCAGAACGAGGCGAGCGAACCGATGGCGTAGGGCGGGAGGAATGGAGCCCATTCGGGGAGGCGGATGCGGCGGAGGAGGGCTATGACGGCGAGCGCGGCGGCGACGAAGGCAAGTTGCCCGGCTTCTACGCCGAGATTGAAGAAGAGCAGGGCGAGCGGGATGTCGTTCGGAGGGAGTCCGACTTCGCTGAGCGCGCCGGCAAAGCCGAAGCCGTGGAGGAGCCCGAATAATCCCGCGACGAGCCATGGAGCCCGCCCGGTCAGCCCGCGTTCGCCACGGCGGGCGCGCACGACTTCCGCCGCGACGAAAACGATGCTGAGCGCGATGACCGCCTCGACGGGGGTTGCCGGGACGTTCACGACTCCGAGCGTGGCCAGGGCGAGGGTAATGCTGTGCGCGATGGTGAAGGCGGTGATCGTCTTCACTAGCAAACCGACGCCGCAGACAATGAGCACGAGCGCGAGCACGAAGAGCAAATGATCGATCCCAAAAAGGATGTGCTCGACGCCGAGGACGAAGTAGCCGGCCGACGCCGGCCCGGTGGTTTCGGCAGAAAACGTGAAGGACGGCGCATCGGGTCGCAGCAACCGTGAGACGACGCGTCCGTCCGCGAGCGCGACACGCACGAGGACGTCGACCATGGTTGCCGAAAGCCCATGCGCGGTGACTTCCCACCCCTCGAGGCCGCCGGGCACGCGGATGGTCCAACGATGGAGTTCCGCGCCTGGCAGCCGCTCGACCTTCGGCGGCATGACGATCTCCGCGTTCTTCGGGAGCGAGGGATGAATCGGGAGGGCCCAGCGGGAGAGTTGGGCCAAGGCCGGCGCCGGGCAGCCGCAGGGCATGGCGCCCGGCAAATCAGGAGGGGGGGTGGCCACCCTTTGTAGGTGAGGGATGTCCTCGCCCGCCAGCGGTGTGCCGCCGAGCGCGGGAACCTTCCACAGGACATCGAACTCGTCCGGCTCGCGCTCGGTGAGTTCGAGAAACGCGGGCCGCACCTCGTGGGCGTGCGCCCATGTGGTGAAGATGAGAAGGAAGAGAGTGAGCCAGCGACTCATCGTTGTGCAGTTGTGGGGGCCGGTGGGGCGGCCCCGGTGAGTGCGGTCTCGCCCACGGAGACATCATAGCATAGCACGTGCACAGCCGGTCGAAAACCTCGCGGTTCGCGGCGGCGGCCTTCTTCGTTGAAATCCCGCAGCACGGTCTCGCGCGCGGCGCCGGGCGCGAGGGCCTCGCGGGAGAGGACCTCCTCGCGGATGTGCGTCGTCACGAGTATGCGCAGGTCATCTCCCGGGCAGCACCTCCAGCGCGAAGATGGCCTCGGCCGTGCCGGCGCAGAAGCCGAGCAGGCCCATTGGCGCGCCGGGGTGGCCGGCCTGGCAAGCCTGGACGCGGGCGGCGGCCTCGGTGGCCTTGCATCGCTTATAGGCCACACCCGCATCCTGATCCGCCGTCAACCCCTTTCGGTTCTCCCAGGCGACGAGTCCTCTCGCGCCCTGGTAACTCGCCTCCAGCATGCCATCCACGACCCCTGCCGCGCAGTTTGACTTCCTCGTGCCGCCGCCAGCCCCATCGAGATGAGGTATGTAATCCTGCGCAACAGCGGTACTGACCAGGTCGATAACGCGCGAAGGGAGTGAGACGACTCGCTGCAGTCCAAGAACGGCAAGGTGAGGCGCGGAGACTTCTTATCTAATCGGCCAGCGGAACCCATACTACGCACTGCCTCGACATCCTGCGCCAATGACTTCCATTGCCAACGCTTAGGATTCCATTTGATGAGGGAGGTGGTCATGCGTGGGATGTAGTCGACCAACAATAGTTTTCAGCCACACGCTGTGTAAGAAGCGAGCTATGCAGCATGCGGCATAACTCCTGAAAAGTCAGCCGGACTTGCCGGCGCTGGGGCGATGCATGAACCCAGCCTAGAATTCTCTCAGGGAGCCTTCAAGGCGATTCTCTTGGGCGAAAGGAGCGCAGCGCCCTATCGCATTGAGATTGGGTCTGCGAAACCGTGCTGCCGGCTCCGGCGAGGGGAGGTTCCATCTCGATGCAAAGAAAGGCGTCCCAATACGGATTGGCGGACTCCGCGGTCATGGCTTAGGATTTCCCTAGAATGAAACAATACCGGCCTGACGTCGAACGGCAGAAGTGGCTTTACTCAATGATGAAGTCGCGTGCCGTGATGCGCCGCCGCCAGGGTAAACCCGAGGGAAACACACGTGTCGCTCAGGGGAAAAAGCAGATCCCCGACAATTCGGAGCCATGGCTGCCAGGCGGCGTGCGCTCGGTCGCCGACGCGTTGTGGATTTCCGACCGGATCAAGGAGGACATGGAACGATGGGGAATCCGTCCACCGCAGACGGATTGATCCGCCTGCTTGCGGCCCGGTTCAGGGTCATCACCTTGGGAGGGGTTGCCGTGATCTCTCACGGATTGGGAAGAAACACGCACGACGCTGATGTCTGGGTGGAACCTCTGGAAAGCCCGGTGGATTGGGCTGCCGAGGTGGGTGGGGTCGTCTTCGCCAGCCGATCCGCGCGTCCGGTTCGGATCGGCACGTGTGCGCCGTTTCCCGCTGAGGATCTGGCGAACGTGATTGGCGACGACAAAGTCTTCCGGGTGATGGGCTTGGATCGTCCCCTGGACATCTTCCGTGAACCGAACGAGTTGGAGATCGCCGAATTTGATGAGGTCTGGGAGCGGGCGGTTGCTCTCGACGACGGGACGCGTGTGCCGGACGCGATCGATCTGCTCGTCACCAAGCAGGCGACGGACCGCGACAAGGACATGCAGGATATCGCCTTCCTCGAGGCCAAGGCCGAGAGGGAGTATTTGGCCCGGCTCCCTTCGGCGGGCGCCGAAGAAGCGGCTTTCATGCTGGGGCGCTTCCTCACGCCGAAGGTGGCGGAATTGGGACTGCGGCATCCTGAGGAATCCGTCCGCAAACTGTCCCTGGGCTACCTCAAGGAACTTGCCGCGGAAGGCGACCCCTTTGCACGGGAGATCCTGGATCGCGTCTAAATTGCATTGTTAAGGGTCTACGGAAATTGATTAGCGCTCTCGGCAGACGAATTATCGCGGGCTTTCAGCCCTCAATAGAACGGATTACGAAAACCTGTGGCGTTGCCCCGGGCTACGATATCTCGCGCCTTTGGCGCTTTCTGAGGGCTGAAAGCCCTGCACAATACAGCCCGGGGCATCGCCCCGGGTTCGTGCAAGTCGATGATTCTGAGCACTGTAGGCGCCAAACAACAGAGCATCGGAAGAGCAAATGGAACATTCAACCATGACGCCGGAGCGCTCATCAATTGCGGTCCGGCGGTGGGCGCTTAACGATTTGCATTGTTACGGATCTGCGGGCACAAATTCCGCGATGTAGAAGCGCTGGCGGAAGCTTGCTGCTTCTGGGTCGATGAAATCGGTGTAGCTGTGCGCGGGCATGATGAAGGTATCGAGGAGGGCCCATCCGCCGGCTCCGAGACCGGGGCTCGCGTAGACGCGATAGAGCTGTCCGGGGATTCCCCGGATACGGAACTGCGAACCTGCGGGCCAGGCTCCGGTTTCGAGCGCCGGCAGGCCGCTCTTGGTCAGGATGACCAGCTCCCGGAGGCGCTGGTCCGGGCTGAAGAAGAGTCTGTTCGGAAGAACATTTCCTAGCACATCTGCAAACTCCCCGGCGAGCATGCCGGCAGCCATGACTGTGAAGCGCTGGCCTTCAGCCGGGGCGAACTCGTTGGCCAGGGCGAAATCGATCGTCCCGTTTAGATCAAGAGTTCCCGTGGCGGTGAACCTCCCAAAGTCCGCGCCAGGAGACGGCCCGCCTATCACGAAGCGGAAAGCGCTCTCTGCGGTAAGGGTAACTGAACCGGTCGCGTTCAGCGTCCCGCCCAGCATCTCAACGGTCCCAGTGTTGGTGAATGGAACTGACAAGGTGGTAGACGATCCGTTGCCGGTTTTTCTGAGCGTCCCCGCATTGTCGAACGATGGGAGAGGAGGGGTCTCGACGTCGCCAAATCGGGAGGCGGAGATCGAACCGCCCTCGATCTGCATCACGAAGACGCCGGTGGGCGCGTTTTCTATCCTGCCCGAGCCGCCCTGGTTGGTGTTGTTGAGGTCGATCCCGCCGCCGCTCCAGAGGACGGTTCCGCGGTTCTCCAGCACGCGTCCGGCGTCCATTCCCTTGCCGAAGCCTCCGCTGATGGTTAGGGTCGCGTCCTCCGCGACCACGGTTCGACCGGTCCCGGTCATCAGCCCGCCCGTCCAAGAGGCCGAGCCGGTGATGGTGAGCGCGGCGTCGCCGGCGAGCGTGCCGCCGGCCAGCGACAGGTTCGGGACGGTCTGGTGAGCGAGGAAGGTCTGGGAACCCGTGTTGAAAAGGTAGAGACCTTCCCCCTCGAGCTGCGAACCCTCCAGGAAATCTAGCGTCTGCGGAGCCAAAGCAGCTTCGGCAGCCACGCTCACCCTTCCGGCGTTGCTCCCGCCGCCGGTCAGGCGCAGCGTCCCGGTTTCCACTTCCACCGTCCCAGTGTTGGTGAAGGGCACAGCGACGATGCTTTCGGATGTTCCACCGGTTTTTCTGAGCGTCCCCGCATTGTCGAACGACGGGAGAGGCGGGGTGTTCAGGTCGCCGAATCCCGAGGCGGAGATCGAGCCGCTCTCGATCTGCATCACGAAGACGCCGGTGAGGGCGTTTTCTATCTTGCCCGAGCCTCCCTGGTTGGTGTTGTTGAGGTTGATCCCGCCGCCGCTCCAGAGGACGGTTCCGCGGTTCTCCAGCACGCGTCCGGCGTCCATTCCCTTGCCGAAGTTTCCGCTGATGGTTAGGGTCGCGTCCTCCGCGACCACGGTGCGACCGGTCTCGGTCATCAGCCCGCCCGTCCAAGAGGCCGAGCCGGTGATGGTGAGCGCGGCGTCGCCGGCGAGCGTGCCGCCCGCCAGCGACAGGTTCGGGACGGTCTGGTGAGCGAGGAAGGTCTGGGAACCCGTGTTGAAAAGGTAGAGACCT
>DATKCT010000136.1:0-14852 GCA_035513055.1 Verrucomicrobiales bacterium
AGTTTCACCCCTTCCGCCTTGCCGGACCCGTCGTAACTCGCGGCCAGATAATGCCAGGAACCCGCCGGAATGGCGACCGTTGACGCCACCCGGATCCCGTCGGCCTCCCCATTGCTGATCAACTGAAAAACCGGTTTCCCGCCGCGCAAATGCAAGTCCCATCCGCGATTGGCATCGTCGGTATCCATCCGGGCCGCAATCACTTGCTCCTCCTGCTCCCCTGCTTTGACCCAACTCGCGACCGAAAAAGCTTCCCCTTTGTCGTAGCCCGCTTTGTCGCCCACTTCCAGGAACACTTTCCCATCGAAGACTCCCGCTTTCTGCTGTGGCGCGTTCTCGGCAAAGCCTACCGACCCCTCATTCGGCGTGCCGTCCACGGCATCATCAAATGCTTCGCGGTGGGCAAAGGATGTGTTGAGCTGTTTGAAGTCTTCGAATTCCCAGCCGAGATTGAGATCGAGGTCCGGCTTCTTCTGAAGGAACCGAAAGGCCTCTCGCGGAGAAACTTTGGTTTCATAGAGATAGACCTTCTCCAAGCGGCTCATATTCGCCAACAACGGAAGCACCGCGTCGGTGACCTGCGAGCCGTAGACATTGAGGATCTCAAGGTCTCCCAATCCCTCGAGCTTTGCCACCCCGGCGTCCGTAATGGCCGTATTGGCCAAATGAAGCCGGGTTAGATTCTTCAGCTTGGCGATGCTGTCCAGGGCCTGATCGCTGATCTTCGTGTTGTTGAGATAGAGCCAGGTGATCTGCTCGGCCAAAGGCTCCAGTAGACGCGCCTGTTCGTCGCCAACCTGATCACGGACGCTCACGGCAGTTACGTGAAGCAAATTGGTATTCTGCGCCAGCGGCGTGGCCAGGATGCCCAACGCCGTCACCGCCTCGATCGCCGCCGGGTCGGCCGGAGCCACCTCTTTGAGCGCTTCCTCTTCCGGTTCCGCCTTGGTTCCGGCAGCCGCCGCCACACCCTCACCACTCAACAACTTCTGCAGGCTGTCCGGGACCTGCACCGCCGCCAGCTTTACCTCGAAGGACGCCTTCTGCTCGTCGATCCACCACCGGATAGCCTCGATCTGATCCGCCGTCAGCGGTTCCCCTTCCGACGGCATCCGTTCATCATCTTCGTTCGGCAACGTGATCCTGAAAATCAATACGCTGTCCGCCGAGGCGCCAGCTACGACCGTGTCGCCCTCGGATCCGCCTGCGGTGATCCCCTCAGGACTGTCCAGGCGCAGCTTGCCCTTCGTTGTCTCCTCCCCGTGACATTCCACACAGCGAGCACTGAAAATGGGGGCCACCAGCTTCTCGAAGACAGTGGCTTCGGCGTCTTCCGCTCCGGCCGCCGCCCGTGTCGAGACGGCCCCAGCGACGAAGGCCACGGCCGCAACCCTGAGATACGAAAATCGCTCCTTCATGATGAATAGGTCTTCCCGGAAACCGGGCTCCGAAAACAAGGAAAGGCGATCCCGTGGAAGTCAAGCGGGGGAAATTCCCATCACTTTCCGCACAACGATCCGGTAATAGACGCCCGGCGCACCCTCCTCCGCCGGAAGCCGCCAGTGCAATTCCCAGCCTCCGCCAGCTTCCCGAGCCAGATCCACCGGCCCTTGCCGCGTTCGCCACGTCTCGAGATCGGCTGACTCCTCCAATCGCACGGCCACATCGCGCAAGCCTGGCTGCACCGGCAGTTTCAGCGTCAACTCGCTGCCGTCTCCCTCAATCCTCCACGGCAAGGGGTTCGCTCTGTGCGGATCAGATCCGGCGACGAACTCGAACAGGTTGCTCGCACCATCGCCATCGGGATCCGCGCCAGCGGCCGCCACCGCCGGGTCAAGCTGCTGCTCGCCGGTGAACTCACGCTCTAGCCAGGCCTCCCAGCTTTCGCCCGCGAGCGCCCCGGGCGACCCTCCCAGCTCACGGCTCAGGCCCCAGTGCCACCCTTCGGCGCCGAGACCTTCGACGGCCGGAACCCGCACTTCGAGCGAATACCCTTCTCCGTCCGCCTCCTCCGGCCAGGGAGCGCCGTCGTGATAAGTAACCTCAAGCACGGAAAGTCCGGCCCCATAGGAAAGCTTGAGCCGTTCCCCGGCGTTATCGAGTTTCGCTTCGCCCCACTCCCCAGCGACCGGCACAGCGTCGCCGTAGCGCAGGCGCAGTGCCGCCGCGTTTCGAGCAACCACCACCACGGCGCCCGCCTCCAATTGAATGATCGCGGACCCCGCAAAATCGAAATCGATTCCTTTGGTAAACCGCAGAGAACTCAGATCCACCAGGCCCGGTCCACGATTGTAAATCTCCACAAATTCGAAATCCGCTTCCTCGAATCCCGCCGCCATCTCGTCAAAAGAAGGCGGCGATGGATGATAGTGAATTTCCGTGATCGCCAGACGGCTCCGGTAGGACGTCAGATCGGGCGCCGAAGGACGGAAGGAATGCGGTTGCGACCAATGACTCCAATGACCGAGCTGGTTTTTCATCCGGACTCGGGCCCGGTAACTGCGTCCGGGACGCAATACCTCTGGCGGAATGCGTCCTACGGCCATGTATTCGCCTTGAACAGGACTGGTCCACAACTCCTCCACCTCGTGGATGCGCGGACTTCCCGGCTCGTAACCGGGGATCCCCGGATAACTCACCTCGCCTACTCGCCACTGCATGCCCGCAAACTGCTGCGTCTCAAATAGCGTCCCGCCGGAGAACGCCGACGCCTCGAAGAGCAACGCGTCCAAGGGATACCCTTCCAGACCCGCATAACGGATCTCGGGAGTATCCGGCGCCCGGCTCGACTCGGACATCGCTTCCAATCGAGCGCCTCCAAAGCCCGGCGGAACGGTGAAATCCTTGACCCAACGCACCATCCCGGCGAAGTCGGCAGAAACCAGCTCTCGCACCTTTCCTGGAAAACGGGTGTAGCGAAAGGGGTTGATGTAAAAACTTCCCGTGCCCGTGCTCGGACCCTCAACGGCGCGCGACCGCGGATGATAATCCCACACGGCCCGGTCCAGCTCCGCCCAGCCCGGTCGATCGGCTTCCCCGGAGACCGTAGCCTCCCCAAAACGCGCGGGGACCGGCGTAAAGACCGAAACTGCGTAGGCGAACTCCGTGGGAGAGATTAGCCGCACCGTCTTCACGCCATTGTAAATGTCAGGATCGATCCCAGCCATGTATGCTTCCCCTCCTTCCGTGAGCCCATGGGGCGCCGCCGTGGTCACGACCGCCTCCGTCGCTTCCTTCCGAACTTCACGCACCGGAATTCTCGCTGCGCCGGAGACGCGCCCGGCCATCCACTCCGCCCACTCGTCCACAACTGGCCCCAGAGCTTCCCGGTTCAACAAGAGGTCACGCAGCTCCCGGGCACGGCTTTGAAATTCCGCTTCGAGTTCCCGATGTTGCAGACACTTTCGGAATTGTTCCAAGGGACTCGAGGTCTGGACGCCCTGCGGTCCCCAACGGTCGAACTCCTCGTACAGCAGGTCCACGTCCCAGGGAATCGTCGTCCAACGGCCGGTCTCCGGGTTGTGGTAATAAATGCTGTTCTCCTGCTCCCGCAGATCCGAGTGATTGATGGCTTCCACTACCGCCCGGAACCCGTAGTAAGCATCCAGATCCACATTTTCCCGCCACCATTCCACAGGCTGCGCCGGATTCGCTCTGTTGTAACCTGAGGACGCGCTCACAAATGCGCGAAGGTCGCTCAGGTCGCCCGGCTCGGTCTTGCCCTGATTGAGCAGCCGGCTGGAGCCCGACGCCATCTTGAACAGATTCCCGTCCGGCAATCCACGGGCATCGAGAAACCGGCCGTCCGGCTGCTCGAAGGCCACATAGGGTCCCCACAAATCGCCTTCATATTGATCAAAGGCGGAGGCTTCCGCCGCGGCGTCCACCACGCGAAGGTGCAGGTAGGAAGCCTGCGGCGACGGCACGCCAGCCAATGCAAACAGATGGTAAGCCAGGGCCTCGTCCAACCCTGACATACCCCGGTTCGCCGGATTCCAACCGCTGCTCATCCCGGTCAAGTTGAGCAGCCGCAACGGCTCCGGCCAGGACCGGCCAAAATGATCGCGCATATTCAAAAGCTGCCCGCGATGGAACCGGAAGCGCCATTTGTTCTTGCCCGTATTGTAAGTCGAATACTGTCCCCGCACCCGGTAGAACACGTGATCGTAGACTTCGCCGTCGAACACGAGCGCCCCCTCGAACCGGTAGACGTTGTCGTTGTAGCGCGCATCATACTGGGCGCTGAGCACATCCGTCTCACGCGCCAGGAGATGAAAAACGGGCAGCGCGTTCATCGTCTCGGCCGAGAACTCCTTGGCCGGGGTCACGCCCGGACGGTCCGCTCCCCTCCAGGCCGGAACTCCGTCATAGCAAAACCACGCGAAATTCGACCGGGCGTCGTCCGGAAACGGAGCCTGCACCCGGTTTCCCTTCGAGTCGGCCGCGACGATCCGGTAACGGATCAGCCGCCGGTGCTGTTGCAGCGCCGCCAGCAAACGCACGCTGTAGACGCCGTCGTGCGCCGCTTCGTCTCCCTCCAACCCATCGTCCCGCATGGGAACTTCAGACCAGGCCGTCTCGTACTCGGCGTCGGCGCGACGGATATACTCTCCCGGCTCGACGGTTTGATAGAGGAGATGCACCCAGTCGAGACCGTCAGGATCGCTGGCCTCCACCGTCGCCAGCACTTCCTCTCCGGTCCGCGGCGCCCGCGGCCTATGTTCGACCTTGCGCAACTGCGGCGGCGCCTCCTCGGTATAGACGCTGTTGCGTTTCCCGGGCGTGGGGCGGTCCAGCGAAGCCCGCCAGCTTCCCCCGAGATCATTCTCCAACCTGGGATGCAACAACTCGGCCGAGCGTCCCGTGTTGTCGCCCGGAGCCACGGGCCAGGGGAATCCGAGCCGGAAATCGACCTCGTCCACCACCCGGCCCTCTGCATCCTCCAGGACGATGCGCTCACCGTCGTTGGCCAGCACACCGTCCTCCCACGAGGCGAAGGCGACAATCCCTCCCGAAAAGATGCTCCCAAACTTCTGGTCATAGGCGGCCTTGTCCTCGGCGAGCACCAAATAACCTCCCCCTTCCAAAACGCTCCCCTCCGGAAAGCGAAATCGCACCCCCGAAGTCAGCGCCCATCCCGAGAGGTCCACCGGCTCGCTCCCGCTGTTGTGGAACTCAATGAATTCCACGCGCTCGGTCTTCGGCTCGGGATCGTAATGGAATTCGTTGATGACAATGGCGGACCACATGGGTGACGCCTGCATCGCCCCTACAGCCGCAAACAGTTTCCAGAATGACTTCCAAGACCAGGCGGACACAGGGTGAAAATAGCCGGATTCTCCCGCCAACCTCGCCCGCCGGATCCGGCGCGCAAGTAGTCGCTTGAAAATGATCGACTCCCTTCGACTTCCCGCCTCGGACTCCGGGGCGCCCTTTCCCCAGCCAAAGACTCTCGGCGGCGCCCGCTCCAAATCATTGTCAGCGCTCCTCACACACACTACGATCTCCTCATGATCCCAGCCTTTCTGCGGGTTCGGCCACCAGGTCCGCTCCGGGCCCGCCGGCTCTTCCCTCCCTCTCTGCTCGCCCTGCTTCTGCCCGGATTCGCCTTCGCCGCCCCGCAACACCGTGTGGCGCCCATCTTCCCCCCGGAATCCTGGCACAATCATGGATCGTGCATCGTGGAAACGCCGGACGGCGACCTTCTTGCCTGCTGGTTTCACGGATCGGGCGAACGCACCGCCGACGACGTCAAGATCCTCGGGGCCCGCCTGCGCGCGGGATCAGAGACTTGGAGCGAACCTTTTCTCATGGCCGACACCCCCGGGCTGCCCGACACCAACTGCTGCATGATCGTCGACCGGGAACACCGCCTCTGGCTGCTCTGGCCAACCATTCAGGACAACCGCTGGGAGTCCGCACTGATGAAATACAGGATCAGCTCTGGCTACAGCGCCGACGGTCCTCCCCACTGGGAGATCGAACGGGTTCTCCACGTCAAGCCCGGCGACCGGTTCCCAGCCCTCGTGCGGGAAAAGACCGCTGCCTACCTCAGCCACCGGCGACTTCTTCCGGAAGCCATCGAATGGGCCGCCGCCAACTTCCGCCAAGCGGACGATAAACTCACCCGCAGAATCGGCTGGTTCACGCGGGCTCACCCTCTCATCTCCGAAGAAGGCCGCATGCTCGTGGGTCTCTACTCCGACGGTTTCTCCTTCTCTCTCACCGCCTGGACCGACGACGGGGGAGACTCGTGGTCGTTCAGCGAGCCCATGGTTGGCGGAGGCAACATCCAACCCAGTTTCGCCCGGCGCGACGACGGCACGCTGGTGGCCTTCATGCGCGACAATGGGCCTCCGCCCAAGCGCGTCCACGTGTCCGAATCCCGCGATCTCGGGGAAACCTGGTCCCCGGTGGAAGATCATCCTCAGTTAGCTAACCCGGGTTCCGGTCTCGAATTGATACGCCTGCGCGACGGGCGTTTTCTCGCAGTCTACAACGATACTGAAGAAGGACGCCATAGCCTGGCCGTTTCCCTCTCCCAAGACGGAGGCCGGACCTTTCCCGTAACCCGTCATCTCGAGAAATCGGAGCCGGGCCGAGGTCAGTTTCATTACCCGTCCGTCATCGAAGCCCGAGACGGCGCGCTCCACGTTTCCTACTCCACTTTCCTGCCTTCCAGCGCAGGACAGACCCTCAAAACCATCACCCACGCCGCCTTCAATCTGGAATGGGTCGAAGCCGGCCCATCCGGACCCTAGCCCCTATTTGGGTGATCGTCCACGTGGCGCCTAAGGCCGAAGCCGAGTGGGGCTGCCATCGCATCCGCAACTACGGACCCGATCCCCGCCTTTCCCGCAGCCGGGGCAGCATGAGCGCCCACATCGAACCTGTGGCCTGAGAGCTTCGAGATCTCGCTCCGGTGACCCTCTTTGTCCCAGCCGTCCCAGCCACCCCGCCTCACCCCGCTAGTCCCTCGGGCGCCCACCCATCGCGGTAAACCCGCCTCACCTGGGCGTTGGCCTCTTCTTGATTCGTGATCTCCATCCGCCCGGCATCCCAATCCAGACGCTGTCCGGCAAACAACGTTGACAGACATCCCAACAATACGGCTTCGGTCAGCGGCCCGGAATAATCAAATGCCGCCGAAGGTCCGGCCTGCCCCGTCCGGCAGCTCTCCACGAACTCCAGATAATGATCCCGCGGTTCCAATCGCGGGAAGCGAAACCCCTGGTGCTTGTCCTCCGGATACAGCTTCGGGGTCTCCATGTGCGGAGCCAGAAGCACCCCCTCAGTCCCTATCAAAATGCTGCCCTGACCGGGAACCCGGCCGCCCACCAAGGCCCCAGTCTCCTCGGGCGGCCGTTGCGCGCCGTCATACCAAACCACACGCACACTCTCTTCCGCTGTCTGCGCTGTCCCCGGAAACACATACTCGATGCGCGAATCGATGGCCCAATTGCCGGCATTGGAAGCAGGGCCAAACGACTCGACGCTGCGCGGAGCGGTCAAGTCCAACGCACGAAACCAGCCGCTGAAAATATGACAGCCCATGTCGCCCAGCGTGCCCGTGCCGAAATCCCGCCGCTTCCTCCACGCCCCCGGATGATAGTAACCCTCTAAATAAGGCCGCTCCGTCGCCACCCCCAACCACAAATCCCAATCCAATCCCTCAGGCACGGGATCACTGCGCTGCGGCCTCGGAGCGGGATCGCCCCATTGTTTCTCGCTGAAGGTGTGCACCTCCTTGACCTTTCCAATTACCCCGTCCCGGACTAACTGCACAGCCAGCCGTTCCGTGAACATCGAAGAAACCTGAATCCCCATCTGACTCATCACGCCCTTTTTACTTGCCGTTTCCCGCATGAGCCGGCATTCCGCCAGATTCTGAGCCAGCGGCTTCTGGCAATAGACGTGTTTCCCAAGGCCCATCGCCGCCAGCGCGATGGGCCCGTGCATATGATCCGGCGTGGAGACGTTGACCGTATCGATCCTTTCGCCCTCGTGCTCCAGCAGTTCGCGCCAATCCGCATAGACGTGGACGCCGGGAAAGGCCGCCTTCACTTCGCCAAGCCGCCGGGCGTCCACATCCGCCACGGCCGCCAGTTCCACATGTTCGCTCGCGGTCAGACTCTGGATATCGGCCCAAGCCATTCCCGAAGCTCCGAAACTGGCGTGGCGCAGCTTTCCGTTCGGAGAAACTGCGCGCAGGCCCGAAGTGACATAGGGCGCCGCCAGAGCCGCTCCCACGGAATTGCGGAGAAAGCGGCGACGCGTCGATAGGAAAGTGTGTTCCATTCTGCAACTCATCTCACGGATCGCGCCCGCTGCAAAGCAGCAAGAGCGTCCGGAGGTTCCGAGCCCGGCGCCGACCCCGCCATTGACGGGACTTCCGCCGGCTGTCACATAGGCCAGAGATGCGTTCGCCGGACCCAGCCGCCGCCCCTTCCAACCCCCCACACCAAGCCGCCTTCGAGGCCTTTGTGGACCAGTTCGGGCGTGCTCCCACCCTCCTGGCCGCCGCACCGGGCCGCGTCAATCTCATCGGCGAACACATCGACTACAATGACGGCTTTGTCCTGCCCGCGGCCATCGGGCGCCGGACAGTCCTGGCCGCCGCAGCCCGGGCTGGTTCCCGCATCGAGATTCACAATCTCACCAACGGACTCGTCCTCGAGATGGAAGCCTCCCCGCCCGTGCCCCGCGCCTCCGCGGGTTCCTGGGAAAACTACCTGCGGGGGGTCCTTCACGGCCTCCTGGAAGAAGGAATGCCCGTGCCCGGATTCCAGGCCGTGCTCGACTCCGATCTCCCGCCCGGCGGAGGTCTCAGCAGCAGCGCCGCGCTCGAAGTCTGCTTCGCCACGGCCTTGGAAAGCCTCGCCGCAGCTCCTCTCGATCCCGTTCACAAGGCCCTGCTGTGCCGGCAGGCGGAGCACGACTTCGCCGGCGTCCCCTGCGGCATCATGGACCAGTTCGCTTCCGTCTTTGGCCGTCAAGACCATCTGCTGCTTCTCGATTGCAGAAGCCGGGAGTTCGAATGGATCCCCTTCCCCGATCCTAACATATCCCTGCTCATCGCCAACAGCAACGTCCGCCACTCCCTGGCCGACGGCGAATACGCCGCCCGTCGCCGCCAATGCTTGGAAGCACTCGCATTGCTGCAATGCTCGTCCTGGCGCGATGCCCGCGAATCCCAGTTGGAAACGGCGCGTCCCCGCCTGCCCGACCCCCTCTTCCGGCGCGCCCGGCACGTCGTCACCGAAATTGGTCGCGCCCGCCGGGCCGCGGAAGCGATTCATCGGGCCGACTGGGATGCGGTGCGCCAACTCATGGCCGCCAGCCACGCCTCCCTCCGCGATGACTACGAAGTCAGTTGTCCCGAACTCGACCTCCTCGTGGAAATCGCCGCTCCGCTGCCGGGCGTGCTGGGAACCCGCATGACCGGCGGCGGCTTCGGAGGTTCCACCATCTCCCTCGTGCGCAACCAGCATCTGCCTGCCGTCATCACCGCCTTGCATGATCGCTATTTCGAGCAAACCGGTATTGAGCCCTCGATCTTCGCCACCCGGCCGGGTCCAGGCGCCGCGTTGCTTCCCGTCCCAGCAAAGACCTGACATGACCGCAACGGCGAATGTTCCCCTGCTTCAAGCCCGCGCCGTGGTGAAGGTCTTCCCCGGCGTGCGCGCTCTGGACGGCGTTGACTTCACCCTCCAGTCCGGCGAAATCCACGCGCTCATAGGAGAGAACGGCGCCGGAAAGTCGACCCTGATCAAAGTGCTTACCGGAGTGTATCCCCGCGATGGCGGCGAACTCCTCGCCGGCGGCTCCCCGATCCAGCCCCGCTCGCCTGCTGATGCGGAACGTCTCGGGATTAGCACCGTCTACCAAGAAATCCACCTGCTGCCGGCGCTCAGCATCGCCGAGAACATCTTGTTAGGACGGCAACCCGGCCATCCCGCTTGGATCGACTGGAAAAGCCTGCGCCGCCGGGCCGCCGCCGCCCTGGAACGTGTCGGCCTGGCCGGGCTCGACCCCGGCACACCGGCCGGAGCCTGTTCCCTCGCCGTCCAACAGCTCATCGCCGTCGCCCGCGCCCTCGATGTCCAAGCCCGCGTCCTCATCCTCGACGAACCCACCTCCAGCCTCGACGAACAGGAAGCCGCCGCACTCTTCGCGCTCATGCGCCATCTCCGCGGCGCCGGATTGGGCATCCTCTTTGTCACCCACTTCCTCGATCAGGTCTACGCCGTTTCCGATCGCATCACCATCCTGCGCAACGGCCATCTCGCGGGGGTCTTCCCAACCGCACAGCTCTCCCGGCTCGATTTGGTCTCCCACATGCTCGGAAAAGAACTGACCGCCTCCGGCTCCATTGAGACCAGCCCAGGACCGCACGGGCATGATCAGAAGGATGCCGCACCCGCGCCGCTGTTGGAAGCTCGTGGTCTGACCCGGCGAGGCGCCGTTGAGAATATCGACCTCAAACTGCACCGGGGCGAAGCCCTGGGTCTTGCCGGGCTGCTCGGATCCGGCCGGACGGAAACCGCACGCCTCCTCTTCGGAGCGGATCGCCGCAGCGCTGGAGCCATTCTCATCGACGGAAAACCGGTTCCGCTGCGCTCCCCACGCGATGCCATCCGGCACGGCATGGCCTTTTGCTCCGAAGACCGCAAGAGCGAGGGAATCATCCCCGGACTGTCCGTGCGCGACAATCTCGTGCTGGCAATGGAAGCCTCTCGCAGAACCCTGCGGCGGCTCTCCCGCGCGAAGCGGGAGGAATTGGCCCATCGATTCATCGAGGCGCTACGCATCAAGACGCCGGCCTTGGATACACCGATCGAGAATCTCTCCGGGGGCAATCAGCAAAAGGTGCTCCTCGCGCGCTGGCTCTGTCTCGAACCTTCCCTCTTCATCCTCGATGAACCTACCCGCGGAATCGATGTCGGCGCCAAAGTCGAGATCGAGCGCCTCATCTCCCGTCTGCGCCGCAGAGGCCGCGGCGTGCTCTTCGTCTCCTCCGATCTCGAGGAAGTCGTTCGCGTCTGCGATCGCATCGCCGTGCTGCGGGACCGCTGCAAAGCCGCTGAGCTGAGCGGTTCTCAGCTCGACGCGACCACTGTGATGCACACCATCGCAGGCGCCGATCCCGTGCGGCAACCCGCGCCCGGCGGGGATCCGGCCCCTGCATGATGGCCTGCCGAACCTCCAGCGCCGTCGCACGCTCCTGGCTCTGGCCTTTAGCCGGCCTCCTCCTCCTGCTCGCCTTCAACGGCATCTTCGCCCCAGGCTTTTTCCGGCTCGCGTTTGTCGAGGGCCGTCTCGTCGGCAATCCCGTGCACATCGCCGTTCAATCTTCCAAAATCATCCTCGTCGCCATCGGCATGACCCTGGTCATCGCCACCAAGGGAGTCGATCTCTCCGTAGGCTCTGTCATGGCCATAAGCGGTTCAACCGCCGCGGTGCTGGCCGCCGCCGGCGCGTCGTTCCCCAGCCTCTTCGCGGCCTCTTTGGCGGCCGGCGCCGCCGTAGGTCTAACCAACGGCCTTCTGGTCGCCGGCCTGCGCATCCAGCCCATCGTCGCCACCCTCATTTTCATGGTCCTCGGACGCGGCGTGGCCATGCTCATCGCCGGCGGACAACCCCGCCCCATCCAAAACGAGACGCTTCTTTTCTTGGGGAGCGGGCATTTCTGGATCCTGCCGCTGCCGCCTCTCCTGGCGCTGGCCGCGCTGTTGGCAACCGCAGCCGTGGTCCGTTTTACGCCCCTAGGACTCTTCATCGCCGCGGCCGGTTCCAACGAAACCGCCGCACGCCTGGCCGGGCTGCCCGCCGCCCGCATCAAAGCGCTCGTCTACACCTTCAGCGGCATCGCCGCCGCCTGCGCCGGTCTGATCGCCGCAGCCCGCGTGGAAACCGCCGATCCTTCCCGATTAGGCGAACTCGTCGAACTCGACGCCATCTTCGCCGTCGTGGTGGGCGGAACCGCTCTCACCGGCGGGCGTTTCAGTCTGGCGGGTTCCCTCGCCGGAGCCCTGCTCATCCAAACGCTCACCCTGACCATGATCAATCAGGGAATGCCCCCGGAGATCACACCCGTGCCCAAGGCCCTCGTTATTGTTGCGGTCTGTTTGCTGCAATCGGGAGAATTCCGAAAACGCGCCGCCGGTCTCTTCCGCCGGCCGGCAGCGGCCTGATCCATCCATGAATCTCGCCTTCCGCCAACGCTGGTTGCCCACTCTCGTCACCGCGGCAGTGCTGCTCCTGCTATTGGCCGCGGCCGGAGCCCTCTACCCAGGGTTCCTGCGCCCGCTCGTCTTCGCCAACATCCTGCGCAACAACGCCTACCTGGGCATCCTCGCTTTGGGGATGACCTTCGTCATCCTGTCGGGCGGAATTGACCTGTCCGTCGGCACATTGCTGGCCTTCTCGACCATCCTCCTGGCCCGCGCCATTGAAGCGGGACTCCATCCCCTGCCCGCCGCCTTCGCTGTCGCCGCCGTGGGAACATTCTTCGGAGCCGGCCAAGGATTACTCATTCACTCTTTCCGGCTCCCTCCCTTCCTCGTCACTCTCGCCGGGATGTTCCTGGCCAAGGGCCTTGCCTTCGCCGTCTCCCTCCAGTCGCTCACGATCTCTCATCCTCATTTCGACGCTGCAGCGTCGTTCCGCATCCTGGTCCCCGGGCGCGCGCCGCTGACCACGGCTACCTGGATGTTTCTCGTCCTGCTCGCGGCCGGAATCCTCTTGGCTCGCCGAACCCGCTTCGGCCGCAATGTCTATGCCCTGGGCGGCAGCGAGGACACCGCCCTCCTTATGGGCTTGCCTATTGCCCGCACCCGGGTGACCGTATACGCGCTCAGCGGATTGTGCGCCGCTCTCGCCGGTCTGGCCATGACCCTTAACACTCGTTCCGGCAATCCCGCCATCGGGCTCGGCATGGAACTCGACGCCATCGCCTGTGCGGTCATCGGCGGAACTCTCCTCACCGGCGGCGTGGGCTCCGTATTCGGAACTTTCCTCGGGGTCCTCATCTTCGGGTCCATCAAGACCGCTCTTGATTTCCACGGGGGCCTCGATTCATCCTGGCTTCGCATCGCCATGGGGATACTCTTGCTCGCTTTCATTGTGCTCCAACGCGCTCTCAGCCGTTCCGGCAGCCCGAATCCTAACTCTTAAACGTCCTACCCTCCTCCACGGCCTCCTATGAGAATCAGCTCCCGCACTGCCCTTCTCGCCCTGCCGCTTGCTTCCCTCGCGAGCGCTGCTCTCCTCCTGCCTGCCTGTGACCGCCACGCCGCAGGCGGACATGTCGTAGGCTTCGCTCAAGCCGGAGCTGAGAGTTCCTGGCGCGTCGCCGAAACCCAGTCCATCCGCAACGAAGCCGCTGCTCGCGGGATTGACCTGAAGTTCTCCGATGCCCAGGGCAAGCAAGAGAATCAACTTGCCGCTATCCGCAATTTCATCTCTCAAGGCGTCGAAGCCATCATCCTCGCTCCCATCGTCGAAACCGGTTGGGAAGACGTCCTGCGCGAAGCCAAGGACGCCGGGATTCCCGTGATCCTCGTCGACCGCGGCGTCGCCGCCGATCCCTCCCTTTACACGACCCTGATCGCCTCGGACTTCGTCGCCGAAGGCCGGATGGCCGCGGAATGGCTCCGCGAGAAAACCGGCGGCAGGGCCAAAATCATCGAGTTGCAAGGAACTCCAGGAGCAGCGCCCGCCATCGATCGAAAGAAAGGATTCGAAGAAGTGATCAACGCCGAACCCGGTATGGAAATCATCGCCTCGCAATCCGGCGACTTCAACATCGAGAGAGGCAAAGAGGTCATGGAAGCTCTGCTCACCCAATACGGCGGCCAACTCACCGCTGTCTACTCCCACAATGACGATATGGCCCTCGGCGCCATCCAAGCCCTCCAGGCCGCCGGCCGCAAGCCCGGAGAAGAAGTCCTCGTCGTCTCCATCGATGGCGTCCGCGCCGCCTTCGAAGCCATGGTGGCGGGAACGCTCAATTGCACGGTCGAATGCAATCCCCTCCTTGGCCCCATGGCCTTCGATGCCGTCGAGAAAGCCCTCGCCGGCGAAACGCTGCCCAAGAAGATCGTCGTCGAGGATAAGGTCTTCGATCAATCCGTCGCCGCCGAGGTCATCGGTTCCAGAAAGTATTAAATCTCGCTTCCGTCCAAGATCGAGCGCACTGAAGCAGAGCGTTAGGGATTGTAAATCCTCTCCTCTACCGTCAGGGGCAGATCGCCCGCGCCACAGTGTACGAGTCCGCTATCGGCCTGCTACTCCTCGCCCACCCTGCCGACGACGCTCAAATCCTCGCCACTCTCCAAACCTACATGACGGACAGCGACATCCGCGCCCTGGCAGACGTCCTGAGCGATGTGCGCAGGCGCTTGACGCGAGAATTCTGATCAGAGTCAACTCGCTCGGACTTGCTCCTGAGTTCCGTATGCGTCATTTGCAACCAAAGTCAGCTCGCATCCGGGAGGGGTCAATCGCCTCCACGGGATTCTCCGGCATACTTCACGGATTCACCTCGTCATCAGCCAGCGAGGTCACGATCACCCAAAACCCTTCGTCCTCACCCGCCGCAGCCTGCGCCTCAAAGGTCATGATCTCCCGAGATCGCATTGCCCAGTCGTGGAATAACCCGTGCGGCCGTTGAGGCCAACCGCGGCGAACCGGTCAGAACCATAGGCGATCGCTTCGAAATAATTGAAGGCGTTGTCGTTCTCCTCCGACCAACTTTCCGCATCCAGCCCAAACGAATGCCGGCTGTTGGGTCCGACCACCGAGTAGGCATTCCCGCCAAATGCTCCTGCGGTGCGGGTCCAGAAAAAGGG
>DATKCT010000137.1:0-19998 GCA_035513055.1 Verrucomicrobiales bacterium
GCCGCGCCAGTCGCCGGGTCGCTCGTCATCGGCAACGGCGGCACGTTGAGCGGTCATGGCACGATCGTCGCTCCCGGCGGCGCCGGCGTCGCGGGTGGCGTCAACAACTTTGCCGGCACGGTCGCGCCCGGCAGTTCACCGGGCACGCTCACGATCGAAGGGGACTACACGCAGGGAGCCGCTGGCGTGCTCGAGATCGAGATCGGTGGCCCGCTCACAGGCGCGAACCATGATCAACTCGTCGTTACGGGCACGGCGACCTTCGAGGAGGGCGCAAGAATTCGTTTGATCCTTATCGACCCTGATCCCGCCGACGGAGTGGAGGAGGTTTTCCTCCCACACACCGGAGCCGTATTTCACTTTCTGGCGGCCACCGAGATCACGCTGCCGCCGGGAGCGACGCTGAATGACCTGGTCGAAGCCGGCAGTCTGCCGTCGAACATTGCGATGGACTTGCGGCTCGACACTGTGGACGGCGGGGTCGCGATCACCTCCACATCGGAACGTCAGCCTTACGCGGGTCCGCTCCCTGCCTTCGCCAGTACGGTATGGTCGCCCGACGGGCCGGGAATTGAGCTTGCCATAACCGAGCCTGTGGCCGGCTTTGTGTACGCCCTCCAGGCTTCGACCGACTTGACGGCTTGGACGACAGTTATGTCGCGAAAGAGCGCCGGGACAACCCATCTATTCACCGACGGGTCGCCGGCACGGCACCCAGCCTCCTTCTATCGCCTGGTCGTGCCATGATGCGGGCGGTGGCCACCGGTCGACTTTCGACTGGCCGCCAGTGTGTCTACCGTCTGTTGGTTTGGTTAGCCCGACGCCAGGCCGGGCGTCCGGCCATTGAGCCTATGAGTCCAGACGTTACCGCAAAACCTGCGGCCCTCTGCGCGACGACGCTGTCCGCGCGGTGGAATCCTACTACCGCTGCGGCGATCTCGCCGCGAGCTTCACCCGGCTTCGCTGCCCGGACTGCGGCCACGAAAGGCTCCTCGCCTTCACCTGCAAGAGTCGCTGCTTCTGCCCAAGCTGTTCCCAACGCCACACTCGCCAGCTTGCCGAATCGTGGACAGACTTATGAATTATGAACTGCCACGAACTTTCATACTTCATAATTCGTACTTCCTCCCCCTGAACCCCCACCAACCCCTGGGCTTTGGGCCGGCGGGACCGGTCAACGACTTCGGAGGCTGGTCCGGCTGCCCGTGCGGGCAGCGACAAGGTTGGGTAGCGTCCGCCCGGAGTCGAAGTAGACGCACCCCAGCGTGCAGATCCGGCGGAAACCGGGCGGCCGCTTCGAAACCGGTCCGGCCCTGTTTTCGCCACTCCTAAGATGGAAATTGTACGGATCGGCAGGTCGTGTCCTGCGCAATCAGAATTCAGGAGGGTCTTTTAACCAAGCGCGTTCGTAAGGGATAACTCGTTGATAGCCAGTCGAAAGACTCATGATAGGTTCCTGTCGGCCGGGACCGTTTCTCTCAGGTGCAGAAATAGTATGACTTGGCCCACGTCCGTTCTGTTCACCCGTCGGAACTGTCCGCTGGAAAGCCCTATATGACGCGAAATGGGGGGTGTTCCCTTGCTTCTGTCCCCTTTCCCGTGGAGTGTAGGGGCCGCCCAGTGGGCTGCCTTGGCTTGTCTGCCAGGCCAATTCATGCGGACCCAATAACAATTCCCGCCCTTCCCGAACTCCAAACGCTCGCAACACTATTGAATCTATGAAGGGAGGAGTGGTGCTTCGAAGCGCCGTCTTGAGCTGTGTCATTCTCGGATCCTCGATCCGGGCCCAGGAACCTTTACCGCCGACCTTCGCGCCGCCTGAGGAGATCCGGCCGCCGCGAGATGGAAACCTGGGGCGGGTGCCGCCGTTTGAGGTTCCACCCGGTATTCCATCACCGCTATAAAGAATGTAATTGTGCGTGCGACTATTAGAGAATTAGAGAATTATTGAAAAAGGAGGCGGGAAGGGTGGTAGAGTCTGACGGCACCCATTTGTTTCAGTTCTTTGAGGTTCCGCTATCGCAGCAAACAAAGCGATTTTTGGTGAAGCGAGGCGTTATGAGTTTAGATGAGGAGGTTCTGGGCAACTTTGTAAGCGGAGATTTAGTGATAATAGATGAACAAAACGAGATGAAGATCGTTCTTCACGAGGAAGATTATGAGACTGTGAAGGCACAGGTCTCTTTCGCAAAGTTTTTGGAGCTGGTGAACCAAGCGCGGTTGGATCTGGAAGAGCGAGTATTTGGGGATTAACATATATGAGAAAGTGGACGGTGTGGCTGTGGCAGAAGTGCCAATTGATACCGGTACTAGGGACAATTTGGATGTGCGTCAATTGCGCTGGCTCTAAGAGGGCAAAGGCTGAGCAGCGAAGCATTGAGAGCATTGCGAGAGAGTTAATAGAAGCGGGCGAGATTGAGACACTCGACATTCGGCCAGAAAGAGGGCCGCGTCGCTCGGAAGGATTGGACAGGAACGAGTAGGGGCGCTTAGACTTAGAGGTGGTCGCACGCCGCAGGTCGGCTCTATATGCGAGTGCTTGGGCAATAGCAGGCGGCCATAGAGTCCCCTGGGTCAGGTAATGCTGACACTAATGGTCGCGGTAGGGTCGCGGTAGGGCCGCGGGTTAACCCGCGGCCCCGCACAGATCCCGGCGAGCGGAACTACCGCACCGGGCTCTTACCTTGAGGTAAGCGTCCGAGCGAGCACCGTCGGATTCGGCTCGGTCCGGCGGCCGAAGCGGCTAGGATCCGCGCATGGCACGACAGCGTTCAATGGAGGAGGACAAGGCCTGGTTGTTCTTCGGCGTTCTGCCGGCAACGGCAGATCAATCCTCAGAGTCTCCCGCGATGGCGGGCTCAAGCGCCGGCAGGCGGATCCCGGAGCAAACTGCTCGTGGAGCCCTTGGAACGAGAGGGTTCTTGCCCCACTCACTGCTCTTTTTGGCAGGGAGCCTTGGGGCAACCGGTGGCGTAGGGGGCCTGGCGGCGATTCTAGATCTGACCGGCGAGACTGGGACGGTGAGCGGGGTGCACTTCCCTGCGTATGACGGCAACGGGAATGTGATGGCACTGGTGAGCGAGATGTCCGGCTCTGCCTATCGAACCGCGCGCTATGAATACGACCCCTTCGGCAATGAGTTGCGCAGGAGCGGAAGTCATGCGGAGAACAACTCCTGGCGTTTCAGCACGAAGTGGACGGACCGGGAGAGCGGGCTCTCGTATTATGGATACCGGTATTATGATCCCGTGAGAGGAAAGTGGCTCAATAAAGATCCCATCGGGAAAGAAGGCGGGGTTAAACGTGTATGGGTTTGTGGGAAATGATGGGGTGAATGGAGCTGATGCGGTCGGTTTGATTCGCTTTAAGTTTCACCGAAACTGTTCGGCAGAGAATCAGCGTATCCTTCAGGAAATTGGAAATACAATGGAAACTGCGCTAGAGCAAGCCGTTGAAGTTTTTGAGGATCCTGAGCATCCGGAGCTAGATGACATCATGCTTCGCTGGTATGTAGATAGGGTGGATCAGGCGGTCTACCCGTATGCAATTACCGCAGTTTTAAATGCTGTAAGCAGAATGAAGAAAGCAGCTACTGAGTCGGAAATTGAAGTAGTTTGTGATGGAAAGGAGTGCAAGCGAAAGGACTCTGACGATTCCGTTACTGCTGGGTACACGCTCAAAAGACGTCTTACTAGAAATTACTATGGAGCTATTTATATCTGCTGCAAGAACCTAGATATGGAGGATCGGCGAAATCTGACTAGAGCTTTTATTCATGAGTTCGCTCATCGATTTGCTGGCGTTGAAGACTACGGGTATTGGCACGAGCCGCGGGGAAGGATTCCAGGCTGGTATGTTGACGCGCAGACGATGTTCCCAATGCAATATTGGCATCCTGATACTGGGGCGCTAATGACGACGCTTCCAAGTGTTCACCGACTATCAAATACATATACTTATATGTTGCTAACGGAGTTCATCGATGAATGAAAACTAGGTGCGAGGTTCTCGGATTTGCATTTTGTTGCCTGTTAGCTGCCTTCATACTGGAGGTAGCCGTAGAGCGACACGCGACAATCCATGTTTCGATGCGGGATGGTTCGTTAGTTTATAAAGAATTTATCTCGTTTCCTTCTTGGGCGGATCGTGCGCAGGAATGGGAGGTGTATTGTCGCCGGGTAGATACGGTTAATAGCCAGTATTTAAAGTTGCACGTCCAACTACCACCCCTGGAAACCGAAAGGTTGGCGCGATTGTCGACGAGAGTTAGAGGCCTTGTGTTGGGTAGGGAGCTGTATACTCTGCACGGTGATTTTTCTCGATTGTATTTAATCTCTTATCCAGACTCTGATATGGTTATGAGGTTTTTTGAGCATTACGGTGAGAAACATCCTGAATTTCCGAGAGAGCTACAAAGCTACTTTTCGAGCGCCCGGGACAATTCCGAGTCTGAGTTTGCCCGTCGAATGAATGAAGTATTTGCAGACTGGCTTGAGGGACAACAGCCAACGTCGCACCCCGCTGCCAAACAATGAATTACCAGCTTTACTTCACAGGCGTCCCACAGAGAAAACTAGGGACAGTGTATTTTACTGTTGCACGGCGGCCGGGTTTGGCCCCACGATTGCGCTCATGCGACGAGCACGCGTATTGGAAGATCCGGCCCGGCGGGGCAATTTCTATCATGTCATGACGCGGGCCATCGAGGGGAGGTTCATCTTCGATGAGCTGGCCAAGGCGAACTGACGCGAGCTTCTGGAGGTTTACACCGAGTTTGCCGGCATCCGGCTGATCACCTGGTGCTGCATGTGCAACCACTTCCATCTGCTCGTAGAAGTGCCCAACGCCGAGACCCTGCGTGCCGGCATCGACGACGAGGAGTTGAACCCCCACCAATTCTCGCCTCTGTGCAGGCGGGACCGATCAGCGACTTCGGAGGCTGGGGCCGGCTGCCCGCGCGAACTGGAACAAGGTCGGGGGTAGCGTCCGTCCGGAGTCGAAGTTGACCCACCCCAGCGTGCAATTCCCCCGGGACCCGGGCGGTCGCTTCGAAACCGGTCCGGTCCTGAATTCGCCACTCCTAAGCCGGAAATTGCACGGATCGGCAAGTCACTGTACTGCGAAAACAGGATTCGTGAGGGTCCTTCAACCCAGCGCATTTGTAAGGGATAACTCATTGATGGCTAATCGAAAGCCACACAATCGGACCTTGCCTCTCCGGACTCTCTTTTGGGGCTCAAAAATAGTATGACTTGGTCGCTGCCATCGAAGCTCGAATGCCCTTTGCCTGAGATTCAAGTTTCGCCTACAATCCGCGCGGAAAACGTCCTCCACCTCGACTCCCGCCGTCATGCCGCTCCCTCCACTCACTCGCCGGTCCTTCCTTCGGTCCTCCTCGGCGGCAGCCTTGCCGCTCGTACTGCCGGCCCCGGGCAAAGCCAAGCCAGCCAATAGCCGCCTCCAACACGCCTGCATCGGAGCCGACGGTCAAGGCTGGAGCGATCTCGAGAATCTCGCCTCCCATCCGGGCCTCGAAGTCGTCGCCCTCTGCGACGTCGACGCCTCCCGCATCGAGCGCGCCCGGGAGCGTTTCCCCCAAGCCCGTTGTTATCAGGATTGGCGCGAACTCCTGGAAAAGGAAGGCGATCGCGTCGACTCCCTCAATGTCTCCATTCCCGATCACATGCATGCGCCGGTGAGCGTCTCAGCCATGCGGCTGGGCAAACACGTCTTCTGCGAGAAACCCCTCACCCACACCGTCTCGGAAGCCCGCGTCATGCGCGAAACCGCAGAGAAACATCAAGTGGTTACCCAAATGGGCAACCAAATCCAGTCCGCCATCGAATACCGGATGGCCGTGCGCATGCTCCAAGATGGCGTCATTGGCCGCATTCGCGAGATCCACGCTTGGAGCGGGGCCCGCTTTCCCTACCGCGGCCGTCCCCAAGGAGCCGATCCCGTTCCGGAAGGTCTGGCCTGGGATCTCTGGCTCGGCGTCGCTCCCGGTCGCCCCTACCGCGACGGCATCTATCATCCCTTTAATTGGAGGGGTTGGCAGGATTTCGGGGGCGGGGGCCTGGGCGATTTCGGGTGTCACATCCTCGACACCCCCTTCAAAGCGGTGGAACTGACCGCCCCCCTCACCATCCGCGCCGATGTTCCCGATGCCTGGACCTCCGACGATGCCGCTTTTCGCGAAAACTTTCCGGATGGCGCCACGGTGGAATACGAATTCCCCGGCACCCGCTACACCGCCGGCGAGCGCATCCGCGTCACCTGGTATGACGGCGAACGCATTCCCCCGCGGGAGCTTTTCGATTTCCAGGACGACGCCCGCGAGATTCCCGGCGGCGGCAGCCTCTTCCTGGGAGAAGACGGACAATTGCTCGTGCCTCACGTCGCCGGACCGCAACTGTTGCCTTACAGCCGCAACCGCGGCTTGAAGCGTCCGGACGTCGATGGCTTCAGTCACTATCACGCCTTCGTCGACGCCTGTCTGCAGGGGGGAGTGACCGGTTCACACTTCAGTTACGCAGGGCCTCTGGCCGAAACGACCTTGCTCGGAACTGTGGCCCTGCGCCATCCCGGCCGCGAATTGGCCTGGGACGCCGCCGCACTCCGCGTCACCAACCTCGAGGAGGCCAACCAGAGCGTGCACAAGACCTATCGCGACGGCTGGAGTCTCGAAGATTTGGGCTGACTAGCCCACATTTCGCATACCCTTTCTCCTGCGGCGGCCTGCATCCTGCCTTCGTTCCTCCTGCCTCGGGCTTGAACAGGGGTCTACTCATCCAGCTCTGCGCCCTCGGCTGCCCGCGGCCTCGGCAGAAAAGGGGGTTCGCAGCGCCTCGCCAGGAAACGGTATGAGAAATGCCGACTAGAAGATTCAGATTCGACAACCGGGGCTCCGAAGCGGCAAAATAGATCCGGAATGGATAGCAATTCGCCTCCTCCCGCGATCGAGCCTTACCCCACCGCCGAGGGGAAGAGCCCAGTGGCCGCAGTCCTGCTGGAGATCTTCCCGGGCTTGGTCCAAGTTTTCGGGCTCGGAAACATCTACGCAGGCAATGTCAAAGGCGGCCTCCTGCTCATGATCAGCTATTGGGTCGCCTGCCTAGTCAACCTCGTCTTGGTCATGTTTGGCATCGGGCTCTTTTCTTGGCCGTTGACTTGGCTGACCTTCATGATCCTCAGCCCCCTCTCCGCGCTCTCGAAACTCAAGGAGGAGGAGGCTCCCGGCGATTCGGAATCTCCCAGCCGCGGCGTGGACCAACCGGGCTGAACGTTTCCCTGTCCGCCCAAAGAAGCTCGCGCATCGCATGGATCCCTTTCGACTGGACGGCGAGATCGCCCTCGTCACCGGCGCAGGCACCGGCATCGGCTTGGGCATCGCCCGCGCTATGTCCGCAGCCGGAGCCCGGATCATCCTCACCGGCCGGCGGCGTGAACCTCTCGAAACGGCCGCCCACGAGCTGGGAAACAACTCCCTCGCCATTCCCCACGACCTGCTCGACTTCGAAGCGGCCCCCGCGTTGCGCGACCATATCGTGCGTCAATGCGGAGCCCCCTCCATCCTGGTCAATAACGCCGGGATTCATCTGAAGAAAGACGCCCTCGAAGTCACCGAAGAGGAGTTTCTCCAAGTTCTGAACACTCATGTGACCGCCGCCGCGGCGCTTTCCCGCGCTTTCGCAGCTCCCATGATCCAAGCGGGCAGGGGCTCCATCCTCTTCATATCGTCGATGACCGCTCTCATCGGCATGCCCAAGGTCGTCGCCTACTCCGCCGCCAAAGCCGCCGTGCGGGGTCTCGTCCTCGCTCTCACCGCCGATCTCGCTCCGCGGGGCCTGCGAGTCAACGCCATCGCGCCCGGTTGGATCGATACTCCCATGTTGCACCGGGCTTTGGAGGGCGATCCCGAGCGCCGCCAACGCATCTTGTCTCGAACGCCCCTAGGCCGGTTCGGGGACCCTTCCGACGTCGGCCGCGCCGCCGTCTACCTCAGCTCGCCCGCCGCCAAGTTCGTCACCGGGGTTTGTCTTCCCATCGACGGCGGAGGCTCCATCGGTTTTTGACCGGCGCCGGCAGTCCTTCGATGCGCGCGGCGTTGCCGTCGCTCCGCCCTTCGGGCAGCCCCGAGGGGCTGGCTGTGTGGCTTCGCTCGGCTGGCAGTAAGGGGTTCGCAGCCTCGAGACGAAACAGTATGAGAAATGCCGGTTAACATTCGCGCACCCGCAGCCATCCCGCCGCGGGCTCGCCGATGCGAAGAGACGCCTCCTCGCCGTCGACCTTTAACAAGAGGATTCCGGCCAGACGGTCCCGCATTTCCAGGGTCACCTGCACGCCGGGGATCAAGCCGCGATCACGCAGCCAGGTCAGATACTCGGGATCCTCCCGGACCACCCGGACCAGTTCGTAGATCCCCTCTGAGCAATCGCTCAACGGGCGCAAGCATTCCTCGCGCAAAACTCCATCGGCGCCCGGAATGGGATCCCCATGAGGGTCATAGGCGGGACGGCCGAGCATTTCATCGATGCGCTCGACCACGCGGTCGGAGAGCGCGTGCTCCAGCAGTTCGGCTTCCTCATGGACGTGAGCCCAATCCAGCCGCAGGATCTCGACGAGAAACAGCTCGATCAGCCGGTGCCGGCGGAGAACCTGGACCGCGGCGCGCTGACCTTTGGGCCGCAAACGAACACCCTGTCGCGGCTGGTAGCGCAGGTAGCCTTCCCGGTCGAGGTGCTTCATCATGGTCGTCACCGTGCCCGGCGTGAGGTCGAGGGCTTCGGCGATACGGCCTGGCGAGACCATGGCGCTAGGTTCCAGCCCGGCGCTGAGGCGGAGGATGGTCTTGAGATAATTCTCGACAGTACTAGTCGGCACCATGATTTGAATACCGCGGCTTTTGATATTTGACAACTCAAAATACCGGGCCCACTCTTCTCCTCATGAATCGCCTGCTCCTGTCCTCGCACAGCCCCGGATCTCGCGCCTCCTGGGGCCGCCTTCTGGCCCCCATCGGCGCAGCATTGGCTCTCGCCCTCTCCTCCAGTTCCTGCTCTGAGCACGGCCCATCCGCTCCTTCCGAGGGCGCCTACCGGGCCGTCGCCACCGTCGGAATGATCACCGACATCGTCCGGCATATCGCCGGCGAACACGCCCAAGTCCTTGGCATCATCGGCGAAGGCACCGACCCACACTTGTACACACCAACCGTCTCCGATGTGAAGCTCCTCCAGTCCGCCGACATCGTCTTCTACAACGGACTGCTGCTCGAAGGAAAAATGACCGACGTGCTCGTGCGCGTCGCCCGCTCCGGCAAGCCGGTGCACGCCGTGACCGAAGCGATTCTGGAACAGGGCGACTACATCCTCTCCGGCCCCGACGACCATGACGACCCCCACGTCTGGATGGACGTCGGCGGCTGGATTCGAGCGGTTCCCGTCGTCGCCGAAGCTCTCTCCACCTTTGACCCGCCCCACGCGGACAGTTACCGCGCGAATGCCGAAGCCTACCTTATTGAACTTCGCAAGCTTGACGATTACGCCCGGTCGGCGTTCGCCTCGATCCCACCTGAGCGCCGCATCCTGGTCACCGCCCATGACGCCTTTCAATACATGGCCCGCGCCTACAGCCTCGAAGTCCGCGGAATCCAGGGGATCAGCACCGAATCCGAAGCCGGCCTTCGCGATATCGAAGACCTCGTCGCCATGCTCGTCGATCGCCGGATACCCGCGGTCTTCGTGGAATCGTCCGTCTCTGACAAAAACGTCCGCGCTCTCGTAGAGGGTTGCCAGGCTCGCGGCCATCGGGTCCGCATCGGCGGCCAGCTCTTCTCCGACGCGATGGGACGGCCGGGAACCTATGAGGGAAGCTACATCGGGATGATCGACCATAACGTCACCACCATCACCCGGGCGCTCGGCGGCAACGCTCCAGAGCGCGGCATGCAAGGCCGGTTGAGCGCGATCACCGAAGTCTCGCCGCCGCAACAACCCTGACGAACACGCCAACCGCATGCACACCACCGCCAGCGCGACCTCGTCTGCCGTCGACCTCCGCCCCGAACACCCGGCGGCTTTCCCGCTCACCGTCCATGACCTGACCGTAGCCTACCACCGCCGGCCCGTCATTTGGGACATCGAACTCAACATTCCCGAGGGCCGCTTGGTGGGCCTCGTCGGTCCCAACGGAGCCGGTAAAAGCACGCTCCTCAGGGCCTGCCTCGACCTCGTCCCGCGCACCTCCGGCGAGATTCAGATCTACGGCCAACCCTATCGCCGCCAAAGGAACCTCGTGGGCTACGTGCCCCAAAGAGAAAGCGTCGATTGGGATTTTCCCGTGAGCGCGCTCGACGTCGTGGCCATGGGCAGCTACCGCAAGTTGGGCTGGTTCAAACGCGTCGGCGCGGTTGAACTCCAGAACGCGCGGGACATGCTCGATCAGGTCGGAATCGCTCACCTCGCCGGCCGGCAGATCAGCCAACTCTCCGGCGGACAACAGCAGCGCGTCTTTCTCGCTCGCGCCCTCGCCCAAGATGCCTCTCTGTATTTCATGGACGAACCGTTCAGCGCCGTGGATGCCGCGACCGAAGTCGCCATCGTCGAACTCCTCCGGGAACTGCAAGCCCGGAAACGCACCTGCCTCGTCGTCCATCACGATCTTTCCACCGTCGCCCAATACTTCGATTGGGTCGTTCTGTTGAACATGCGGATCGTCGCCGCCGGCCCGACCGCCGAAGTCTTCACGCGCGAGAATCTCCAGAAGACCTATGGCGGCAAACTCAGTGTGCTCGACGCCGCCGCCGAAGCGCTGCGTCATGGCGCTTCCTAGTCCTCATGTCCAGTCCCACAATGAGAGGGATGCGCCTTGCGGGAATCCTGGCCCGAAGCGGGCCCCTCACCGCGCTGTTGCTCCTGTTTGCCTCGAGCGCCGTCTGGGCCGGCAACGGCGCCGCGAGCGCTTGGACCAAATCACTGCCGGATCCTAGCGAATTTGTAGAAATACTCCTGCTCCAAAACTACAACACCCGCCTCGTTGTCGGCGGAACCACGCTTCTCGGAGCAACCTGCGGCCTCGTTGGAACCTTTCTCCTCCTGCGCAAACGCTCTCTGTTGGGGGACTCCCTGGCTCACGCCACCCTGCCCGGCATCGGGATTGCCTTCATGCTCATGGTCGCCGCCGGGTTCACTGGAAAAAACCTTCCCGGATTGCTCGCCGGAGCCACGGCCAGCGGGGCGGCAGGAATGCTCGCCGTGCTCGCCATCCGAAACACCACCCGGCTCAAAGACGATGCCGCCATGGGCATCGCCCTCAGCGTGTCCTTCGGAATCGGCATCGCTGTCCTCAGGCTGACCCAAAACATGCCCCAAGGAAGCGCCGCTGGTCTCGAATCTTTTATCTATGGGAAGACCGCATCCATGGTCTTCTCGGACTTCTGGCTCATCACCGGGGTCAGCCTCTGCACCACTGTCGCCTGTGCCATGGTCCTGAAGGAACTCACCCTGCTCTGTTTCGACGAGCAATACGCCGCCGCTCAGGGCTGGCCAACCCTCTATCTCGACTTCCTCCTCATCGGATTGGTGATCGCCGTGACCGTAGTGGGCCTCCAATCCGTTGGGCTCATTCTCATCATCGCGTTTCTCATCACCCCGGCCAGCGCCGCCCGCTTCTGGACCAACCGCTACACTTCCATGATTCTGCTCGCTGGCGTCATCGGCGCCGTGAGCGGCTGGTTCGGATCCTCGTTCAGCGCATTGCTGCCCCGCCTTCCGGCCGGAGCCATCATCGTCCTCACCGCCGCCTCCATTTTTCTTTTCAGCATGTTCTTCGGAACCGCTCGCGGCGTCCTGCTTCGCTGGATCGAACACCGCCGGCTCCGCCGTCGAGTCGGGCGCCAGCATCTGTTGCGCGCCGCCTACGAAATCCTCGAAACCGGCTCGAACCAACCGCACATCCCTAACGTCTCGATCCCCTTCCCACAACTGCTCGCCCACCGTTCCTGGTCCGCCGCTCACTTGCGTAAACTGCTCCGTGATGCCCGGCGGGAAGATCACCTCGAACCGTCTGCTCCAGGAACGATCCGGCTTTCCGAAAACGGTTTCGGGGAAGCTGCGCGCATTACTCGCAATCACCGCCTCTGGGAACTCTATCTCATCCGTCACGCCGATATCGCTCCCAGCCATGTCGACCGCGACGCCGACATGGTCGAACATATCCTCGGCGCCGAACTGGTCCACCAGCTCGAGGCCGAACTGCAACCGAGAGCGGCCGTACCCGCCAGCCCGCACGATATCACAGCCGCCGCCGCGCCATGAATTGGGGAAGCGCCGATACCTGGATCGTCGTGACAGGCGCCTTCTGCGCCGCGGCCTGCGCGCTTCCCGGCTGCTTTCTCCTGCTGCGCCGCATGAGTATGATGGGGGACGCCATCAGTCACGCTGTCCTTCCCGGTCTCGCGCTCGCCTTTCTCTTCACCGCCTCCCGCGCCAGTCTCACCATGTTCGCCGGGGCAGCAGTCGTCGGCGTGCTCACCGCCTTGTTTACCCAGTGGATCAGCCGCTTCGGCGAGGTCGAACATGGAGCCGCCATGGGCATTGTCTTCACCACGCTTTTCGCGATCGGTCTCCTCGTCATCGTGCGCGCCGCTGACCACGTCGACCTCGATCCGGGCTGCGTCCTCTACGGAGCCATCGAACTCACGCCTCTCGACACGTGGTCCTTGCCGGGATCCGGATTCGCCATTCCCCGAGCCACTCTCCTGTTGGCGGGTATGTTTGGCTTCAATGTGCTCTTTGTTTACCTCCTCTTCAAAGAACTGCGCCTCAGCGCATTTGATCCTGCCCTTTCAACAACTCTCGGATTCCCCTCCGGTCTGCTGCATTACCTGCTCATGACCGACGTCGCCGTCACCACAGTGGCCGCTTTCGAAGCCGTAGGCAGCATTATCGTCATCGCCATGCTGATCGTCCCTCCGGCCGCCGCGTGTCTCCTCAGCCGCCGCCTCTCCACGCTCATCGTCCTGAGCGTCTTGCTCGCTGTGCTGTCCGCCGCCTTGGGCCATCTCGCCGCCATCACCCTTCCGCGCCTTATCGGCTTCGATACCACCAGCTCCGCCGGCATGATGGCCGCCGCTGCCGGTTTCCTCTTTCTCCTGGCCTGGTTATTCCACCCCGGAGACGGGCTCCTGACCAGACATTTCCCCCGCTCCCTTTTCCGATCCGCCAGCGGCGAACCAGAGAGCGAGTCAACCTCACCGGAATCCCCTTCCGTCCCTCGGTCTGCTCCCTAACCCCCGTGGAGGGACGCGCTACGGCACGGTCCTGCCGGGGTCATCAGTGGCCGGCGCAGCCTGCTGCGGGCGGTTAACGGCCGCGCCGTCCTCCCCGGCCTCCTCCGCCCCCGAAATCGCGGAAGTCTGGACGCCCTCCCCCTCCGCCGGATAGCACCTCTTGCTGCACTTCAGCAGGCAATCCGCTCGCCGGCAGCCACTGTTGCGCAGCCTCGGAATCCGTCCTCATCCACGAACGCGCCACCGACTCCAGCGTCTCCACTCGCGTAGTCACATCGGAAATGGTCGAGGCCCAGGCCGCCGCCGCCTCCGGATCTTCGCGGTCCAGTTGCGTCGCAAAACTGCTCACCGCCGAATCGCGAAGCGGCGAGGCATGCATGGTCGAAAGGTACTCGCTCGCAGCCACGGCATCGCGGTCCGTCCACTGATTGAACGCGCTGGAAAACGCCTGCGACTGCGCTGCTCCCGTGAGACCTTCCGCCCATTCCAGCGCCTTAGCCGGTTCCGTATTCGCCATCCGGCGAGCCACTTCCGATACGGCATCTTGCGCATAGTCCTGAGAGGAATGCTCCGTAACCCATTTGGCCACCGCATCGAGATCCTCGCCCGCCAAGGAAGCTGCGATCCGGCTGAAGGCCGCCTCTTTCATCTCTCCTTCCGGAAGGCCCTCCGCCCAAGCTGAAGCCGCCGCCAATCCCCGATTGGCTTGCTCGCTGGCGATCATTTCCATGTACCGGCTCGTCGGATCAAAACCGCGGCCGCGATAAAAGCCGCCTTCGCCCTCTTGATCTCCCGCCGCAGCGCGCTCCGCCGCCAGTTCCAAGACATACGCCGTGGCTGCATCCGGATCGCTGCGCGTCATTCCCTCCATGATTCCAAAGGTAAACATCGTCTTCTGCCTCTCGTCTTCCACGGCCGCGACCCATTCCCGGGCCGCTTCGGAGTCGCCGCTCGCCGCCCATCCCGACAAAGCTGCCATCACATTGTTGCCTCCGGGACCGCCCGGACCACCGAACCCGCCTCTGCCGCCGCGGCCGCCATCCCGGCCCTCCCCTTCGGATTCCACCATCGCCGCTTCCACCGCCGATTGCCCATCAATCCCGCCCCAAGCCTGAAAGAAGAGATTCATATGCCGGCCGAAATCCCGGCCTCGCCCGCCGGAAGCCTTCAACGCCTCGTAAGCAGCCCCAGCGTTCTCTTCGGTCAGCCCCGCCAGCAAGCGCGCGAAGGCCAGATTGGCTTTCACCGGATCCTTCTCCTTGAGAAAGGCCTCGACCTGCCCCTTTATACCCGCCACCGAAATGGGGCCGTCGCCCGGCGCGCTCCGTCCCGCGGAACCTCCCGTTTTTCCCCCTTCCTCCGCTCCGCCCGGCCCTCCTCCCAGGAGTCCCGGCTGACCCAATCCCCGGCCCTCAACGCCGGTCCCAGTCCGGGCCGCGCGCGGCGAGCCGGGCTCCGGCGCCAAGAACCGTCCTGCAGCAAAAGTCCCCGCCGCTACGAGGACCCATGCACCGTGAATCAAGAGCGTTCTTTTCTTCATCTATGACTACATCTACAGGTTGTTGCATGAAACCTCTCTATTGCTCAAAAGTTGCGGAGGTCCCGCCGGCCTGCAATGGACGCCCGTGATCCCCGCGAACTGCAAGCGGCCGGGTCCCGCGTCTTTTATTCCGCGCCTTCCCCAGCGCTCTCCGCCCGCGTCTGCGCCTCCATCCACTGATACAGCTCCGGCGTCGCATAGGCCGCAGACCAAGAGTTGTGTCCGATATGTTCCAAGACCGTGAAGCGAATCCGGTCCCCTCCCGCTCGCCGGACAGCTTCCACCATCTCCTCCGACAAGCGTAACGGAACGGCCGAATCCTCGGTCCCATGGAAAACCCAGATCGGCACTCGGACCAGCTTTTCGCCGTCCTCCGGATTCCCGCCACCACAAATCGGAATCACCGCCGCGAAACGATCCGGATGATCGGCTGCCAAGCGCCAGGACCCATAGCCGCCCATGCTCAATCCAGTCAGGTACACCCGGTCCGCGTCCCCCGAATACTTCTCCAAGATGTCCTCCAACAGGGTCATCACCCCCTTCTGCTGATCCTCCCGGCGCCAGTCGCTCTCCCGCGGACACTGGGGAGACACGATGATATAGGGCAGGTCATCGCCGCGAGCCGCCATCTGGGGCGGGCCCCACTTCGCGACCAAACTCAGGGGCCCATAGCTCTCGCCCCGCCCATGCAAGAATAGGACAACGGGCCAGCGGCGCCCCTCCTCCTTTCCGTAATCGTTGGGTAGCCACAACAAGTAACCCATGCTCCCACCCCCCTCAAAGTCGATGCTCTGCTCGACTTGCCGGCCGGGGGCCGGGTCTTCGCCAAAAATCGAGCCGGTCGCCATCGAAAAAAGGAGCAGATTCAGAAAAGCGCGTTTCATCCACGCTTTCCTACAACGCGCTGCGCGAATCCGGTAGCCAAAAATGCTCCGTCGTTTCCGCTCCTCCGCTGCCCGTCCCTCACTTCGGCCAAATCCAAGCCAGATACCCCACGTAAGCCGCCAACAACACCAGTCCTTCCAACCGCCGCACCACCAATCCGCTCCAGAAAAACGGCAGAATCACGACGGATAGACCGATCATCACCGCGTGATCGACGCTGTGGATTCCCGGCGCCGTCAGCGGAACCGCCAACCCGCTGATGCCAAGGATCGCCAACACGTTGAAGATGTTGGAACCGACCACGTTGCCTATGGCAATGTCAGGCTCTTTGCGCAGCGCCGCGACCACCGAGGTGGCCAGTTCCGGCATGCTCGTCCCCGCCGCGATGATGGTCAGCGCAATGACCGCCTCGCTAACCCCGAGAAAGCGCGCCACTTCCACCGTATTGTCGACCAACAACCGGGACCCGAAGATCAGGACTCCCAGCCCTAGGCACACGAAACCGGCGTCGGCCAGCCAGTGTGTGGTCCGTTTCGGCACGCCCTCCTCGAACTCCGCCGCCAAGGCCGGAGTCGTCTGCTTCCGGGCCCAATACACATTGACCAACACATACACGACGATGCCCGCGACCAACGGGGCCGCCTCGCTCCTGCTCAAGACTCCGTCCCAAAAGAGCAGCGGAACCGTTGCCGACACCAGAATCATCACCGGCACATCCGCCTTGATGAGCTGCATCTTCACCGGGATCGGACAGATCAATGCCGTGAGGCCGAGAATCACCGCGAGATTAAAAATGTTCGACCCCACCACATTCCCCGCGGCGATGTCGCCCTTGCCCGCGAACCCCGCCTTCAAACTCACCAGCAGCTCTGGAGCGCTGGTCCCAAAGGCCACGACCGTCAGCCCGACCACCAAAGGCGACATCCCCATCCGCAGAGCCAGGGAGGAACTCCCTCGCACCAAGCTCTCAGCGCCCACAAAAAGCAGCAGAAGCGATACGACGACGAGCAACAGTTCCAGGAGCATGACGGCGGACGCACGGCCACGGAATTCGACCGCGCGGCGACTTCGATAATCGAGTCTTCTTTCCCGGCAAGCCCCGGTTTCGGGCAGCCCAGAGGGGCTGGATCTGGAGTTTGAACATTTCTGGCCTGCCCAGGAGGCCGAGTATGCTGTGCTCCCCAAGGGATCAGAGCTTGTAGCGGCCTGCCCAGGAGGCCGAGGATGCGGTGATCCCGAAGGGATCAGAGCTTGTAGCCGGTGGTCGCGCGCAGCGCCACCACCGGACACGGTCAATCCATCACCCGCACCCCGGCAGGGGTGCCAGCCCGCGGCCTTCCCCTTCGATGGTCCAATCATTCAATCGCTTCACCACCGGCTAAAGCTGGGAAGCCTTCGCTTCTCCCGAGGCTCTGCAGGCTCCTTCCATTGAAGTTAGGGGCCACCTCCAGTAGCAAATGTAAAAACTCCAGGGGCAGCCCAGAGGGGCTGGCTGTCAAGCTTGGCTCGGCTGGCAGTAAGGGATCGCAGCGCCTCGCGACGAAACGGTATGAAGAATGCAGGGATTCTGGCAGGCATCCACGGCTAGCACGCCGGCCCTCACACCCCCATCGCCGCTCTCGCCCAATCGAGGCACTCCCGGTTGTTGGCCTCCTCCAAGGCAAGCGTTTCGGCCCTGCCCAGGCCCAAGATCCGGGGAGGCGGATGGCGCGGCGGATTCGCCTTGACCCGATTCATGGCTTCAACCAACTCGCGCGTCCGCCTCTCGGGAAAGGTCGACCAATACCCCGCCGTCAAACAGGGCACAGGCAAGGGATCGCGCGTGACCATCTCCACGTTAAACACGATTCCCGGTCTCGCCTTCCCAAGAGTCTTCACCATCCTCGGCAGATCGAGAAACCCTCGGCCAAAAACCACTTCGCTGAGCGCAAAGCCGTCCTCCGTCTCCGCCACGGCCATGTCCTTGAGGTGCACGGACAACGCATACGGCGCCAGCGCCTCCACCACCGCGTGCGGATCCTCCAACAAGGCGATGTTGTTCCCCGTGTCCACCTGAACCCCGATCCACTCGCTTTGCATTCCCTCCAGCAACTCCCGGAGTTCCTCTGCGGTCAGATCCTTGTGATTCTCCAAGGCCAACGGGATTCTCCGGTTCCGCAGCAACGGTTCAATCCGCCGGAGAACCCTCCTGGCGCCGGCCTGAAAAGCGCGAAACTCCTCCCGTGAAGCGAATGCTTCGTAACGCCGCCTCACCGTCAAATAGGCGCGAACCAATCCTGCGCCCGCCTCCCTCGCCAGCGCCAACTCCGCATCGAACCGGGCCAGGTTCTCGTCCGGCTCCGGCAGCCGCACATCGCCCTCGTAATACATTCCCAGATTCTCGACGCGCTGCCGCACCGCGCGAGCCGCCTCGATTTCGCCCGCCCGCAACGGCGCCTGCACGCCGTCCGCTCCCAATCCCCGCGCATAGTCGAGAAAGCCCGCGGCATCCTCAAACCTCCCATCCGGGGATCCCCCAATCGCCGCGCCCCAGCGCCATCGACAGGAGAAGACGCATAGACCAATGAGCGGCGCTTGGCCCTGCGCCGCGTTCCCAAAGGCCGGGGACTCCATGATTCACTGGGCGGTCCAGCCGCCGTCGACAAAGAGAGCTGTTCCGGTCACGTAACTGGCCGCGGGCGAGGCGAGGAACACGACTGCGCCTTCGATCTCGGGCAACTCTCCCCAGCGTCCCATCGGAATCTTGGCGACAAAAGCGCGGTATTTCTCCGGGTCATCGAGCAGGGGCCGGTTGATCTCCGTGCCGAAGGGTCCTGGACAGATGGCGTTGACCGTGACTCCGGCGGCGGCCGTCTCCAAGGCCTGTGTTTTAGTTAGTAACATGATCCCCCCTTTGCTCGCAGTATAACAGGGACGTCCCGCCAACCCCACCTCGCCCAACATCGACGACATGTGCACCACTCGCCCCCAACCCCGCGCCATCATTCCCGGCAACACCGCTTTGGCGCAGAGAAACGGCCCGGTCAAATTGATGTCGAGCACCCGCCGCCAATCCTCCTCGGACAACTCGACTGTCGGCAGCCGCACGTTGATCCCGGCGCTGTTGACCAGTATGTCCGGCGCGCCGAGTTCCGCGGCGATGCGATCGACAAACGCGGCGATCTGCGCGGCCGAAGTCACGTCGGCGGCGCCTCCGATGGCCCGAACCCCATGTTTGTCCGCGATGGCCTGTGCCGCGACTTCCGCCTCATCCGCATGCCGGCTGTTGATGGCGATGTCCGCTCCGGCCTCGGCCAGAGCGTGCGCCATTTGCAAACCCAACCCCTTGGACCCGCCCGTGATCCAGGCCGTTTTGCCGTCTACACGAAAACGCTCCATGCCCATGATCACTTCAGGTAGCGCGTGACTAACTCTCCCACAACCTCCTCGCAGCCGGCCGCGGCCGCTTCCTGCGAGATGTTCGCGGCGACCATGGCGGCAAACCCCCGCTCCGGCGCGATCCAGAGGACCGCGGTGAACATGGTGTTGGACCCCATATGCGTCAGCGCTGGACCGTCGGCCCAAGACCTCTCCGCAACCGACCAACCCATCGCGTACCTCTCGCGAACCGGAGTATGCAGCTTGTGAAAACTCTCTTCCCGCCTCAGGACTCGTCCCCCTGCCCGCTCCATATGCAAGAGCGCGAATCGCGCCCAATCGGGCAGCGAACAATGAATCGCTCCAGCCGGCGCGATGGCCAGCGGATTATCGGCGCCCGGACCCGGCGCAACCGGATTGCCCTCGGAGTCATGTCCCCAAGGCTGGTCCGGCGTCCGAGCCCTCGAACCCGGCGCTCCGAATCCTCCTGACTTCATCCCCAAGGGCTCGAAGATCTTCGTTCGGATCAGGTCTTCCCAGGACTCCCCTGCCGCCGATTCCAGCATAACTCCGGCCGCAGCATATCCCGCGTTCGAGTATTCGAAGCCATCCCCCGGAGTGAACCGCGGTTCATCGCGCAGCATCTCCTTCAAAAAACTCTCACGCTGACGCCTGGCGCTGCCTTTCGCCGCCCACGCCTCCTCCCAAACTTCCGGGGGCGGCGAACCGGGAAATCCTCCCGTGTTTGTCAGGAGATGCTCGAGACGAACGGATTCCCATCCGGCGCCAGGGCGCAAAGCGCGAAGACTCTCGCCCATCGTGGTCTGCCACGTGATGGTTCCCTCCTCCACCAATACGGCCGCCGCTGTGGCCGTGAACGCCTTCGTGCAAGAACCGAGGTGAAACTTATCCTCCAAGGTAATCG
>DATKCT010000138.1:0-23655 GCA_035513055.1 Verrucomicrobiales bacterium
TCCAAGAGCGTCAAGGCGCGGTCGGCTGTTTCGACGGCTTCGGCGAACTCGCCGGTTTCCGCCAACGCCGCGGCCAGAAGATGGAGCGCCGCAGGATCTTGGAATGAGGTGCTGCGACAGGCTTCGCGGGCCAGAGTCAGGGCTTCGGAGCCGTTGCGGAGTCCTTTCTCGGGATCAGTAGCCAGGATCCAGGCCAATTGCCGGCTCGCGTAGGGCCAGCCGGGTTCGATGCTGAGGGCCTGACGAAACGTGGCTATGGCTGCGGCGCGATCTCCGGCGGCGTAGAGAGCGTTCGCAAGCTGATAGATACAAGAAAGATCACCTGGTTCGATGATGAGTGAGGCGCGGAAATGGTCGATGGCCTGGGCGGGTTGGCCCGCCCCCAGATTGGCCAGGCCGAGATTGAAGCGCAGCGCGGCGTCGCCTCCATCCGGCGTCATTGAGACGGCGCGCTCGAGGTGAGGAAGGGCTTCGCGGGCGAGATTCTGCTGCAAGAGACGTTCCCCAGCCAGGCGATGCGGCTGGGCGTCCGCGCCCCTGCTTTGCAGAAGCCGGGCCCAGGCTTGCGCCGCCTCCTGGGGACGGCCAAGGTCCATGAGAATCTCACCGGCAAGACTGGAACATTCCGCCAGGATCGCCTGACCGCCGCCGGGCACATGTTGTCCTTCGAGCCAGGAAGAGGACGTCGAGAGAACCTTTTCTAAGTAAGCGGCGGCGTCAGCGGGTTTGCCTGCGGAGAGGTAACCAGAGGCAATACGCGCGGGATCCGGAGGAAACGGAAGCGAAGCCAGCCGTCCCGGGAACGGTAGCGCCGAGGCTCGCTGCGCATCCTCCGGGGCAGACAGGAGACCGGCGTCGGCGACGAGTTGTTCGACAGAGACGGGACCCTTGTAGATGGCCGCGATGCGGCCGCGCCGGTCCAAGAGAAATGTCGCCGGAATAGGGAGAGGCTGCTGCAGCTCGAGGTAGGCGCGGTGGACGATCTCGATGGCTTCGACGAGTTCCGCGGAAGCCAAGCCCTTGGAGAAGGGTGGCGCCAGATCCTGAATAAATTTTTGCGCTGACTCCCGGCGGGGATCCTCGGGTTGGATGCCGTCTACCGAAAGCGCCAAGACCGGCAGGCCCGCGGCTTCGAGTTCGGCGTAACGCCTTTTCCATTCATCGAGTTCAGTGAGACAGGGCCGGCAAACGATCGACCACAGATTCACCAAGAGCGGAGTATCCGCGGCGTTAGGGATTGTGTGGGGCTTGTTGCTCCAGTCTAACCATTGTGCAGAGGGGAAGGGCGTCCTTCCGGTAATCCAAGTGCGCCGGGCGACGGATTCGAGCGGAGCCGGAGCCGGATGCGACTCCGGAGTCAGAAGCGATGGAGAGATGGCGGGGGGTTCCCAGCTTGTGAGGCCGGCGCGTCCTTCCACGACTTCGTAAAATGCGTCCGGCGCGGGAATCTCGAAGGACTCGGAGGCTCCTCCAGGCCAGCGCACCTCGATCCTCGCCGGATCGGAACGGTCGCCGAGACCAAAGTGGATCCACCGGCTGGATTGCGCCAGGAAGCCGTCGCCCGCCCGCACGGCGCGCATGAGCGGAGGTTGGGCTTCCCGGAAATGAAGAGTGACCCGGGCGCCGATGGCGTCGCGGTTCCCGTGCGTCCCCTGCAATCGGAAGGCCGCGAAGTGAGGCCGGTCCTTTTCCTCGCTGAAAGAGGCATTGCGGAGCAGGCGAAGGCGTGGCGCGGTGCGGTTGGTTAACCAGAAATCGAGACGGCCGTCGAAATCCCAATCGCACACGGCAATAGCGCGTCCGTCGTCAATGAGGTCGAGTCCTGTGCAAGCCGACACATTGGCGAAGCGGGCCCCGCGGATATTGAGGAAGGCGCTGTTGCGCTCATAACCGCTGAAGGAATGTCCTTCGCCGATGAGTTGACTGAGGGCGGACCAGCCGCTCCGGTAGGCGGCGAGATCCGCTGAGGCGGGAGCGGCGCTTTCCGGAGATTGCGACACGACCTGTCGCCAGTAGAAGCTTCATAAGTCGCCCGTGTCCTCCGTGGTGATGAAACCGTTGGCGACGTAAAGATCCTCCCAGCCGTCGTTGTTGAGATCGGCAAAGAGGGAACCCCAGGCCCAGCGGCCCATGGTCACCGTCGCTTCCACACTGACGTCCTCAAACTGCCCGTTGCCCAGGCTGCGGAACAGGCTGTTGCCGCGCGCGTGCCGCCGGAAGGCATCCAACGAAGCGGAGCCACCGCCTCGGAACCGCCGTTGGTAGGCAATGCGGTTCCCGGCCGAGGAGAACATATTGCCGACGTAGAGATCGAAAGCGCCGTCGCGGTCGTAATCGCCCCAGGCGACGGACATGCCCGCGGAGATGTCCTCGACTCCGGCCTCGGCGGCGATGTCGCGAAAGACGCCGTCGATTTCGAGATCGTTGCGGTAGAGATTGTTTCTGCCGAAATCATTGGCTACGTAAAGGTCCAGATCGCCGTCGTTGTCGAAGTCTTCCCAAGCGGCGGCATAGCTGTAGCGCCGGTTGTTGACGTCGAGCCCGGTGATGGCCGTCGCGTCGGTGAAGCGCCAGTCGCCGTCGTTGCGAAGGAGGAGATTGGGACCGCCGTTGTTTGCATCGTGATAGGGTATGGGAGTGCCCAGAATTCCCTCCGGCTGGTCCTGTTCCCGCCGGGGGTTGCGCCCGCAGAAATAAAGGTCGAGATCTCCGTCTCCGTCGTAGTCCGCAGCGGTGAGGGAATGAAGCTGGCCACCGGCCGGCTGCTCGTGACGCTTGGTAAAGCGCCCGGAGCCGTCGTTTTCCATCAGCATCCAATACCAGCCTTGAGCCAGGGCGAGATCCTGATCGCCGTCGTTGTCCAGATCGACAAAGAGCGCCGCCCGGGTCAACTCGATCCAATCGACCCCGGCTTCTCTCGAGACGTCGCGCAGACTGCCGTCTGGCCGGCGCAGGTAAAGGCGGTTGGGTAGACCCCCCTGTTGGGAAATGTAGATATCCTCGAGTCCATCGCCATCGACGTCGCCCAGGGCGATGCCCTGGAGCCCGTTCACGTCGATGCCGAAATCCCCCTGGATCCGGTCGCGCCAGTAGTCGATTCCCCGGCTGAATTGATTTTGGAAGGCGGGGTCATCGCGGAAGACCGCCGGCGCAACGTCGTTGAAACGCAGCCCTCCCGCCGGCGTGGACCGGATCTCCTCATACTCCGTAGCGAGGATTTGCAGTAGACGAGGATGCGCGGGGCTGCGTTCCCAGAAACAGCTCCAAGTCGTGTTGACCTGGGCTTCACCGGAATCCAAAGGACCGTCCAGCATCAGATAGGCGTCGGTCCGGACCGAGTCCGGAGCGGGTTCGACGCGGAAGATCTTGAATTTGGCGTGGACCTCACCGGAGGGAGTGAATACGGCGCGAAGCCGGCGCAGGGCATCAGCGAGAGCTGGCGGTCCGGTTTCCTTGAGCATCGCGGGGGAAATCGAACCACCCGGGCGATAGACGGCGATCATGGAGTCGCGGAAAGCTTCGGCCAGACTGGTGGGTCGAATCTCGTTGCAGGCGAATGAGGGCGCCGCGAGCTGCGCGATCTCCGAGGCGTCGCTGGGGGCTCTCGCCAGCAGTTCTCCGATCCGTTCCAGGCGATGTTTGGCTTCCTCGTGGAAGACCTCCGTGTCCCAGCCCTCGTCGACCGCCGCGTCCACCTTCTCCATGACGGAACTCAGCTCGCGGCGAAAGTCGCTGGAGGCAATTCCTGGAACGGCTTCCAGGAGATCTTCCCCTGCGGGATGACCCTCGTCGGCCGTGGCCGTGTTCACCGCCGCGGTCTCGCCCGCGCCTTCAGCGAAGCGGCCTTTTCCTGTGGTGGACTCGTCGCGGGAACAGGTGGCGATGAATAAGAGACTTAAGGCGCCCGTCAGGAAAGAAACCGGATGGCGCCGCCGCGTGATCATGAGAGCAGCATGGTGAAGAGATGCGGCAACCCGCGATGCCGGGACTAACGAATCGTGTCGCCGGCCAAATCCGGAAGGAGGGAGTTCGGCACGGAATTGCCGAACCGGTCAAACCCATCAAAGGTCCACACCGCTTTCTTCGTTTTTGGATCGACCTCGATGAGCAAGGGGTTGCCAGGTCCGGCGTGGCAATTGCCAATCACGTAGTTTCCGTTCGGAAGAACTTCGAGAGTCGTGACCCAGGCCAGGCGGATTCCGGGCAAGTCATCCTGATGCAGTTGCCAGATGATCTCACCTTTCCGATCGACCTCGAGCACGCTGTGTCCGTTGCCCGTGGACACGAGCGTGTTGCCATTCGGCAAACGGACTGCGGCGAAACAACGGTTCCCGAAGGCTTCCAGGCCGTGTCCCGGCTTGGGCGTCTTACCAAATAACGGTATCGCGTATTCCCATACGACCTTTCCCTCGGCGTCGTATTCTCGCACGGCCCCGTCATTCTCATGGCACACGAGGTAATGACCGTTCGCGAGTTTTCGCGCCAGCCGCGTGTCGCTGTGCGGGTGGGGTTCCTTCACTTTGAGGGCAATCTGGCGCAGGATTCTGCCTTCACGATCGACTTCGATGATCCGGGCCGGACCGCTCTCCGCGATCATGACCTTGCCGCTGCCGAGCGGTTGAAAAGCGTGCACCTCGACACGTTTTCCCTCGTTATCCGGTGAGGCGGCGCTGTCGTAGCTCCAGACCGTTTCGCGGGTCGCCGGGTCGATCTCGACGACTCTGCGCATCTGTTCCTGGACCAGAATATGGCCGTTCTGAAGAAGGTGAATGTCGTGGATGTCGCCCCACGGCATCTCCCACTCGATCTCTCCGGACGGCGAAACCTGCGCCAGCTTCCCGTTACCTTGCAGGAGTACGCGGTGACCGGGATGATCTTCGGCCGAGAGCGCCAGCGAACCGAGGAGAAGAAGGCCAAAGAGGGGCGCGAGTGGGCGGATGCAGTGCGTCATAATCGGGACGGTGAGGAATTGCCACCCTAGGCCGGATCGCGGCCTGCGGTCAATGGCAAGTCGAGACCGGAACGGGCTTGACACTGGCTGTGCGCCGATCGGGACAGGCTTTCCAGAAAAGGCAGGAGAGGAGAACTTGCCAGCCTGGGGAGGATCGTGCTTCATTCTGGGCGGTGTTGAAACGATTTTGGGTTTCACCAGGTGTCCGGCAAGTGTGGGATTGGGGCTGCCCGGGTATTTTGGTCGATTTTGCGACGAGTTGGGAACGTTGCGCTTCCCTCGTGCTGCTGGGCGCATTGATTGCCTCTGCGTCTGCGGCCACGTACGCGCCTCTCTCGGAAGACGAATTGGTTCGCGCCGCGGAAGTCGTGTTCACGGCTCGAGTGTTGGGTGGGCGCGCCATTGAGCGGCCGGATGGCTGCCTAGAGACGCGCGTGATCGTAGAAACACAGTCCGTATGGAAAGGGCGTCTTCCGCGGCGGCTCACTTTGGTTTTGCCAGGGGGCGGGCTTGGGGACCGGGCCGATTGTTCGAGCCTCTCCGCGCCGCTACGACAGGGGGAGGTCCGGTTTTTTTGCGCGATTCGGCGCGAGGATGGAGAGATCGAGTTGACGGGAGGGCCCGATGGCTCCGGCCCGGCGGATGAATCCAAGGTTGGATTGCAGCGGAATCGCCGGCTCGCGCGTCTGGCCGAGTTGTGTAGAGAGCAGGGTGATGTTGGCGGCGATTGGAGGGGGCTGGCGCCGAGCAGCGCCGATCTTGCCGCCGTGGAAGACCCGCCAGAGGACACGCTTGCGATCAGCTTCGGCAGCGTCACGGACTCCGGTCTCAGCGAATTCGACGTGCCGGCGGGCTCGGGGTTACACCCGGCCAGGTTTCCCTTCCCTGATCAAGGTGATCCGATTCCTTATCTTATCGATATGGACGCGCTTCCTGAGGGGATCTCGGCGAACCAAGCCCTCGAACTCGTCGAAGAAGCTTGCGCCGTTTGGACGGCGGCTACAGGAGTGCGGTTTCATTTTGAGGGTGTGGTTTCCTTCGGGCAAGCCGTCTCAGCGTCGACCGCCGCCGACGGCCGGATTCGCGTGCAGCTCCACGATTTGCACGAAGCGATTGCGCAGAGCACGACGCTGGGTTTCGGCGGACTCCGGCTCGTCAACGGAGGCTTGCCGGAAGGCGGAGCCGGCGGCCGGGTCTATGCGCGAGAGTTTCATCGCACTACGCAGGGTTATGTTCAAATCAACCATCGCCATCCGGTTCTGAGCGATCCGGCGACCCTCACGGAAGTGCTGTGCCACGAGATAGGGCATGCCTTGGGGTTGGCGCACTCGAGCGAGGATCCCGATGAAACGGACGCGGAGCGCAAGGACGCACTCATGTATTACCGCGCTCATCTCGATGGCCGCGGCGCGGATCTGAGGCCCTATGACGTAGAAACAGTGGAGCGGTCCTACCCCATCGGGAACAAACCTCCTGTTGCTCCCGATCGTGTCCTCGACATCACGACGCACCCAACCGGATATACTCTCGGCCATGTCGAAGTAAACCGGATCGGCCTCCTGGCCGCGGACTTGGAGAGTCCGGCGCCGGCGCTCAGCTTTTCACTGCATACATCCCGCACCACCTCCAACAACGGCAGCTTCACGCTCAACGGGGCGATGTTGTCTTATGCCGCTTCCGGTTATTTCGATAGTCCAAGGCTCGACCTGAACGGGAGCGCCTACTACGACCGCGCTCTTTATCGGGCCGAGGACGGCGTCCATGCTTCGCCATGGGCGGACGTGCGGATCATTTCCTTTCGGCCTGATTCCGAACCCAATCCGGTAGTGGACGGTCTTCCCAACGATTGGATCGCGGACAACTTCCCAGCCGGCTCGTTCACGGATGCATTTGACGACCCCGACGGTGATCTGTCTTCCACGTTTGAGGAATACCTCACGGGAACAGATCCGTTGGATGCGGACTCGGTATTGCGCGCGGCTTTTGTCGACAGCGACGTAGCAGCCGGTTCTGAAGGGGGCTCCGTGTCCGTCCTCGTCGCACTGGATCGCCCCATCTTGCGCAATGTGACCATTCCATGGTCGGTATCTCCGGCATCCACCGCATCGGAATCTGACTACTCGGTGGATCCTCGCGATGCGTCACCGCTGGTGATTCCGGCGGGCGAGACGTCCGCGTCTCTTGTGTTCACGCTGGTGGAGGATGACGCGCCTGAGCCGGTGGAAACGCTTGTTCTCGATTTGGGGGATCCCGAGCCCGGTGTGCTGGGCGCGATTTCGCAGATGCGGATCACGATTCCGGGTGACGATGAGATTCCCCGGTATGACTTCACGGAGGCGGCGTATTCGATCCCGGAAGGCGACGGACCGGCCCTGTTGGAGAGCGTACAATTGCAACGTTCCGTGGCTACCGGGATCGCCTCTTCGGTCGCGGTTCATATTGCGGGTTCCTCAGCGAACCCGGCGGCTCCGGGAGTGGACCTGAGCGCTGGACCGGTGGTGGCGCATTTTTCGGCTGGAGAAACCGTCCGCAACGTCCCTCTGGAGTTGCTGGGCGACGTCGTATTCGAGGCGGACGAAGAAGTCACGTTAACCCTCGCCGAGTTCCTTCCCGCGGGAGTTGCGGGGAATGTTCATCCTAACGCCACCCTCGTGTTGCTGAACGACGATTCGATCCCATTCTTGGAGTGGCGTGCGGATTCCCTGGTGGAAAGCAGTCCGGAGTTCGCGGTTCACTTTGAGTTGTCTCATCCGAGCGCTTTTGTTGTATCCTTTTCAGTTCACTCTGAGGACGGCAGCGCGACGGCTGGGGACGACTATCATCCGCTTTCCGTGAGGGTCGAGATCCCTCCTGGCGAGACTGTGGCCGAAGTGAGGGGGCTCCTGATTGACGATGAGATTCATGAAGAGGACGAATCCTTCACCGTTTACCTAACAGAGCTAACCGGCGCGGAGACCGGAGATCTATCCGCGGCGCTCACCCTTTTTGATGATGACCCGCCTCCCATTCTGACAATCGCGACAACGGAGGTTTCTGAAGGAGATTCCGCTGCCGCAATCACGGGATCGCTGTCGGCCCCCAGCGGCCTTCCGGTTCGTTTTCAGTACGCGCTGCTTGCTGATTCCGCTGTTGACGGGGAAGACTTTATCGCCGTGAGCGGAGAACTGACGATCCCGCCCGGAGAGACCGAATTCGCCATTCCCTTCGTCCTCATCGATAATGATCTGAACGAAGGGCCGGAGCGGCTGCGCTATCAAGTCGAGAACCTTCAAGGGGCATCGGCGGCGAGTCCGACTGGGTTTGTTTCGATTGCAGACGACGACCCATTGCCGGTGCTTTCGGCAATGCTCTTTCCGGCGAGGGAAGACGACGAAGTGATGTCGTTCACGGTAAACATGTCGGAGCCGAGTGGGCGGACAGTCCGCGTGCGCTACGCGGTCGAGAGCGGATCCGCGGCAGATGGGGAGGATTTCGTAGGGGTGGAGGGAATGCTGGAGTTCGCTCCTGGTCAGACGCTGAGAACGGGTTCGTTTGTGCTGCTGAACGATGCCATTTACGAGGGAGAGGAATCCGTGATCCTGCGTCTTGAAGAGGCGGAATTTGCTCTGCTGGCTTCTGAAATAGCGACCGGGGTCATCGAAGACGACGAGGATGCGCCGTCCCTGACCGTATCCGCAAGCCCGGCGTTGGAAGGGGAGGGCTGGCTTCGTTTCGAACTCGTTTTGAGTCATCCGGTCGCTGAGCCGGTTGAGATCACCTATGCGGTTTCGGCTGGGTCGGCTGGGACAGATGATTTTGTGGCGAACTCGGGCATGGTGATGGTGGAATCCGGCGGTCTTGATGCCTTTATTGACGTGAGGATTATCGACGACGCGTTGAATGAGGATACCGAGAATGTTCTGCTGATGCTCTCGAGCGACTCCGAAGTCATTCTGCCCGGGGAGGCGGCAGTGGGCTTGATTCTCGACGACGATCCAGCGCCGGCTTTGTCCGTGGCTTTGGTGAGGGTCGCAGAATCGGAGGGGGTCGCGCAGTTTGTGGTTTCACTCGCGGCGCCGAGCGGGCGCGTGGTGGGTTTCCGTTTTCGCACGGAGAACGGATCAGCGATGGCGCCGGACGATTATCAGGAGCGGAGCGGAGAAGGAGAGTTGGAGCCCGGAGAAACATCGTTCGTGATTGAAGTGCCGCTCGTCGACGACGCCTTGTGGGAGGAAGAGGAGACGTTCCGTATGACGGTTGAACGAATGGACATAAGCGAGCCGGAGTTCATCTGGGGAACAGCTACGATCATCGACGACGATGAGCCGGCCAGCCTGCCGGTGTTGCGACTGATCCCGGGACCGTCTCCGGGCCGGTTCACCTTGGTGTGGTCAGGTTTGGGAACCTATCGGATTGAGAGCGCCACCGATATGCTGGATTGGGAGGAAGTGGAGGGCGCGGATCCCGTGTTGGTTGATGAGAGTGGAGAACGGCGCGTGGTTTTGGACGTTTCAGTTAGAGGCGCGCGGTTTTTTCGACTGGTTCGCGTCGGGCCGTGAGCGGCTGGGTAATGGCGGACAAGAGAGTGCTCCTCGACGGCTCACGCTAGCCCGCATTCCTCTTATACCCTTTCTGCTGTGGCGCGCTGCACGCCATCTAGCCTTCGTTCCGTTTGCCTCGGGCTTGAACAGGGTGTGCTCACGCAGCTCTGCGTCCTCGACGACGCGCGGCGTTGCCGTTTCTGCGCTGCGCTCCGCCCTTCGGGCAGCCCAGAGGGGCTGGCTGTCTCGCTGCTCTCGGCTGGCAGCAAGGGCTTCAGAGCGCCTGGCGACGAAACGGCAGGAGGAATGCGGGCTAGACGAGGCTTAATCGCGCGTTTATCTCCGTGACCTTGGACAGAGTGGTGTAGAGGGGCGAGCGCTGAAGAGTGATTTCCCAGGCCGTCCGGACGGCCTTCGCGTCGCTGACACTGGAGGCGAAACAGGTCAGTTCCACAGAGGCAAGCGATGGGTCGCCGTGCTCAAGTCCGAGGTGGGCGAGTATGTTGTGCAGCTTTGCGCTAACGGATATTTCCAGCTCGTCGATCTCGAGTCCCGCCTGGGCGGCGGCGGCGGAGAATCCGCAAGTGAGATCGGCGGCGAGTGCTCCGAGGAGGTATTCGAGTGCGGAAGGCCTCCGGTCTTTCTCTTCGAAACTGGCGGGCTGACCGGCCTGAAAAGAGAAGTTTCGGCAATAGACGGTGGTTTCGAGAGGGGCGGTGAGGCGGGCGCGGAGTCGCCAGGCATAGTCCCGGGCCTTTTGCTTATCCTCCTCGAAGGCGCGGGATTCATCGGCGGCGGAGGAACCCCGCTGGAGGAAGTAGCGGGTTTCTCCGGTATGCTTGCCGGGCAGGTTTCCGAGAAGGGTGTGCCCGGCCATGCGGCACCAGGGCGGCAGTTCGTCGCGGACGCTAGGTTCCCGGCTGCGCATTTCGAGGATGCCCTGCTCTGGGACCTCGAGCATGTTGCGGCGGATGAGCAGGATGAGGCCGGCGCCGCAATCGAGGGTTCCCCCATCGAAAACCCGGTCCGGCCGGAGGCTCTCGAGATCCGGTTCTGGCGGCATTCCGGCTGAGCCTGAGGGGCGGTTGGTTCGTGGTTAGTAGCCCACGCAGGGAGAGCCGTTGGCGAGCCACTCGACGAGCACGGCGCCTCCGGCGATCTCGACGCCTTCGATAATGGAGGTCTCGGCGATGTCGCGTTTCTTGCAGCAAGGCGCGCAGGCGATGATCCGGCCTCCTGCGGCGAGGAAGTTATCGATGAGTTCCTTGAGGGGTTTAAAGGGGCCGCCCTCGTTGATCTTTTCGGCTTCCCCGCTGACTGCGGCCCAAACGCCGTCGGTGCTGAGGAAAACGAGAGTGTCCTTGCCGCTGCCCAGGGCGGCGGTGGCGATGACGAAAGCGACTGTGGCCTTGTCGCCATCAGCGCGGCAGTGATTGAGAGTGACGCAGAAGGTGTTGGACATGATGGGTAGCGCGGCGGTGAGCCGGATTAGGGTTGACGGCGAACGGTGTGAAGCTGGTAGTGAGGGTGTTCCGCGGCGGCGAGCCGGTGGCCTGTGAGCCTGCACCAGGCCGGGATTTCGAGGGGGGCTCCGGGATCCAGAGTCCGGAGGCAGAGCCGGAATCCTTCCGGAAGATTCTGACAATGAAGGCGGAGGTCGAGAAGCAGCTCACCGCAACCGGCGGTTCCGCCGTCGAAAACGCCATCGCATTCCCATTGCGGGGGAGCGTTCGCGTTCTCGGAGGCATCCATGATCGTGCGCCGGGGTTCCGCCAACTGGTTTGTCAGGACTTGACTTCCGTGTAAGTGAGCGTGCGGGTCCAGTTCGCGGGGTCGTTCCATGGTTCTCCGTCCACTTCGACGTGGGCCTTGGGCATGGCGTTAATAGGCCCGCCGGATTGAGGAGGATTGAGCATGTTCAGATCACGGCCGCGATTCCAGACCACGCGGCGCTCGTCGAGATTTCCGAAGTAGTAATCGACGAGTTCTGCATCGGGTCCTTGGTATCCGAAGGCGGTGGTGAGTTCGACCTTCGAGGAGTTCGCCTCATTGAGCGAGAATTCGCCGTGGTAGATGTCGGCGACGGCGACGTCGTGGGCGATCCATCCGATTTGCGGAGCATAGAACTCCGGCCAGCAGTGGTAGCTTTGGTCGTGGTCAGCCCCGTCCAGGCTGGGTTTGGCCAGCGACCCGTAGACGATGCGCGTGGGGATTCCGGAGGCGCGGGCCAGAGAAGCCCAGAGCGAATGGAAATCGGTGCAGTTACCGGTTTTGGTGGTGAGACAGTGCTCGGTGCTTCCCATCGAGGACGCGGCGAGGTTGGCCGGGTCTTTGACCCAATACTCAATGTTTTCGAGCATCCAGTCGTAGATGAGGCGAGCGGCCCGGACCGGATTCTTCTCGTCTCCGGTAATGCCGGCGGCGAGGCTGCGGATGCGGTCGTCGATGATGACGTAGGTGTTGGGGGCGAGGTCGGCGGCAAACTGCTCGCGCTCGGCCGCGGTAAGGGGCTGGGTATTTTCCGGATCAGCCTCGGAACGGACTTCCTGCCGGGTGATCGTGAATGTTTGGGTTACGGGAATCTCGGCGTCTGAGGGCGCCAGGATCTCGACATAGACGTACTCGTTGCCCTGGTCGTCGCGCACGATCTTGTAGGGGTAAGAGCTTTCGACTTTGAAATCGGCGACGGTCTGGGCGGGGTCATCGCGCTGGGGCATGGCCAGCCAGGCCCGGATTTCAGTGGCGCCTTCCGGCGGCTTGATGATGAAGGCGTGGGTCATCTTGAAGACAGCCGATTTCGGCTCGACGGGCTGCGTGGAGGCATTTTCAGAAGAGGCCTTTTGACGCGAGCAGCCGCAAAGCAGGCCGCCGCAGACCGCGGCGGAACCCAACAGCAGGAAGAGGCGGGTGTGCACGATAGTGGGGTTGGTCGATTGGGCTATGGCGAATAGAGCGTTGTGGGCGGGGTCATCCGGCCGGGGTCCTTAGAAGTTGTACTGCACAAAGGCTTGGATCCGGTCGAGTTCGCCGCCGCGCGCGCCCTTGAAGCCGGTGTCGACGTGGATGTAATCTAAGCCGAAGAGCACGGGATCATAGTTGAATTGGATGGAACTGTACCAGGTTTTGTTGAGGGCGCGCGAGCCGCTTTCGAAGCCCGGAACGAGTTGATCGTTGTCGGGGTTATCGATCATGTACCCGCCGTGCAGGGAAATGTGAGGGATGATTTTCCACACGAGTTCGCCCCACAGGCCTTCGGAGTCGAGTTCTTCTCCGGCGACAACGCCCTGAAGGATGCCGCCGCGGACGTCGTCGAGGTTTTGTCCGGACCAAATCTCGCCTTTGAAGGTGAGAATGTCTTTGTAGAGGGGCAGGATGAGGCCGGCTCCCACGAGGTCGCTTTTGTAGCTGTCTTCATCGGCGTAGTGGCCCCAAAATCCGGCGTGGAACGTGCCGCCCCAGAGCGGACGCTGATAGGAGAGACGGGCTTGGTAAGAGGCTTTATCGTCGCCTTCGGAGGACGAATTGGCTCCGGATTGACCCACCGCGCCGACGAAACCGAGGACGCCCCCGGCGAATTTCGGAGAATATCCCGCGATGAACTGGGGCCGCCGGTCGCCCAGGTTGCCGAGCGCCCAGGCTCCGAAATCCGGGTTGATGATGGGGTAGAGCGGGGAGATGGTGTCGAAGGTCTGACCGGCGAGGAGGTAGAACTGATCCCAGGCCAGCTTGAGGTAGGCGTGGCGCATCCGGAATTCGTCGCGCGATTCGGATTCCCGGAATTGGCGGTAAAAATCGATCTCGATCTTCCCGTCCACCTTGGCTCCACCGAGACTTTCGAGGGTGGGACCGTTGAAGTCGGCTCCGATTCGGGTCAGTTTCGGATGCAAGTAGAAGTCATCGTTGTCGAAGGCGCGGTCATCCGGAGAAACAGCGTATCCGAGCAGCTCATCGAGTCCAGCTTGATGAGAGTCATAGATACCATCGACGCGGAGAAACCCGTAGAGTTCGAGGAGTGAGGATCCGCTACCCTTGCGCTTGAGTGCGATGAGATTCTGGAGGGAAGGCGGGGCCGGTTCGATGTAGACTCCTTTGGCGTCGTAAGCGGACTTGGGTTGACCGGCCGGTGCGGGCGGCGGGGGAGCGGGAGCTGGGGGCGGTGCGGCTGCAAGCCGTTCGAGCCGCTGTTCCAGGGCCTCGGTGCGCTGCTGTTGGGCTTCGAGAAGTGAGCGCAGTTCCTGATTGGATCGCCTCAGTTCGTCCAACTCCGTGCGGATGGCCGCTTCATCGGCCAACGCTGTGAGAGGGAAGAGACCAGGCAGACAGCACAGGAAGAGACGGAACCGGCCAGACCTGACCGGACCCTGTCCGCGACGGGGTTTCCCCAACATGACTTAATAGGAAGGCGCAACACGCTGGGCTCACTTAGGACATGAAGCGTCGCGCCCTGGCAAGGAAATTCTTGATTCACGTGGGCCGCGGCGCCCTGCCTATGCGCCTACGGGACTTGGGAGGGCAGGTTTTGAAGGGGAGCGGAGGCGTGAGGCGCCGGCTTTCTTCGGGCGCTGACCAGCCACGGCGCCGCGCGCCTCGAAAGAGAGCGGCGCTTCTCGCCGCATTCCAAGAGCCTCCAGCTTCCCTTGGCCGTTGATTTCGAACGTATGAGAATCCCGCTTGAGGTGGGCGCGCAGGATCCGGTTACGGAAACGTTGCAAATCCCTGTTAGACCCGCTTGGAGTCGCCCCTTAGAGACCAAATGCGTATGTGTTCGATGCGGCTCCAGAAATTCAGGCAGATTGCAGCTTCTGCATCGGTTGCCGGCGTTGTCATGGCGCCCGCGATGGTTTCTGCTCAAGCGTCCGGCGCTGATCAAGTCGCTGTGGTGCGGGCGAACATCGAGGAGTGGGTCAAGACCACTCAGTTGACGGCGAAGCTCAAGGCGGATTGGGATTTCGAGAAGCAATTGCTGCAAGGGCAGAAGGAGGCCTTGGCTGCGGATGCGCGTCAGATCGCGGAATCGATCGTCTCCTTGCAAGAGACCGAGGCGGCTGCGGACGCGGATACGACGGAGGTTGCCGAGCGCGTCGCCAAGTATGAGGCAGCCACGGCTGGGCTGCCCGAAAGGTTGCGACAGATCGAGGACCGGGCGCTCCGGGCGGCGGCTTCCTTTCCCGAGCCCTTGCGCGATGAAATCGGCCCAGAACTCCAGATTCTCAATAATCCGGAGAGGCGCGATTCGATTGGTCTTCCGGCGCGCATGCAGAATTTGGCAGGGCTGCTGACGAAGGCGGAGCGGTTCAACAACAGCGTGGTCTTGGAGACGACGGGAACGCGGAAAGGGCCGGACGGAAATGACGTCGCTGTGGAGACTTTGTATTTGGGGTTGGCGGCGGCTTACTCGGTGAACCAGGGCGACGACATGGCCTGGGTGGGCAGGCCCAGAGAGGGGGGCTGGGAGTTCACTCCGGCGCCGGAGCTGGCGCGGAGGATCCGGGACATGGTCGCCATTCAGCGCAACGAAGGAGAGATCGATTTCGTGACTTTGCCAGTCAAGGTAAACTGAGGAAAGGGATGAAGCGAACTCGCATTTGGCGCCGTATTCGACCGGCCTTTTTCGTCGCCGCTTCTGTTCTGGCCGGCGCCGCGGTCGATCTTCCGGGGCAGCAGTTCAATCAGGCGGCGGCACGGGCCAAATCGGATTTGGAAAAGGCTTTGGCCGAGTACCAGGCCACTGAGAACCGGGTCGCGCAGGAGAAGGTAGCGCTGTTGAAGGAAGTGGATGAACTCGACTCTCAAGTGCTCGAAAGGGCTCGGGAACTGAGGGAGTTGGAGAGACAAGAATCGTTGCGAGCGCGCAATTTCGCGAGTCTTAAAAGGGAAGCGGACGCCCGGACGGCGGAGGTGGGATTCCTGGCGCGCTTGCTTGACGAGTATCACCGAGGATTCCCACAACGGTCTCATTTCAGCGAGAATCAGTTGTATGAAGAGGGCCGGAAGGAAATGGATGACCGGCTGGAAGCCGGCGAGCTGAGTCCGAAGGAGGAGTTGGCGGAGCGGATGAAAGCGGTCCTGCTTTCGGTGGATCGTCTGGAGGAGGTTCTCGGCGGCCGCGTTTTTCCGGGAGAAGGACTGGCGGAAGACGGGAAACTGAAGAAGGGGCATTTTGCGCTGCTCGGGCCGGTGAGTTTTTTCGCGAGTGAAGACGGTTCGTTCGGAGGCGTGACCAGTTTGGCGGCGAATCAGGCCCGGCCTCCCGTGGTGGATTTGGGCGGCGGCATGGCGCAATCTATTGGGAAGTTGATTCGCGAGGGTGAAGCCGAGGTTCCGATCGATCCGACCTTGGGCAAAGCCTTGCGCATCAGAGCATCCAAGGACACGCTCACGGAGCATCTGAAGAAGGGCGGAGTGGTTGGCTACGCCATTGTCGCGCTTGGTCTCTTGGCAGTCTCGATTGCGATCTATAAGTACTTGGAAATTCGCCGGTTTGCGACGCCTACCCTGTCGCAGATCGACAGCGTGGTGGAGGATCTCATGGCCGGAGAGCGGCAGAAAGCGGAAGCCACGGCGCGATCGGTGCCGGGCATCGGCGGAGAACTGATGCAGGTCGGCGTCGAGCAGTTTGGAACGAAGCGGCGGATTATGGAGGAGCTGTTTTACGAGAAGCTGATATCCATTCGTCCGCGACTGGACCGGTTGTTGCCCTTTCTGGCGGTGACTGCGGCGGCGGCTCCGCTGATGGGTTTGTTGGGAACCGTGGTAGGGATGATCAAGACCTTTGCATTGATCACGGAGTTTGGAACGGGAGATGCGAGATCGTTATCCTCCGGCATATCCGAGGCTTTGGTGACCACTGAATTGGGATTGGTAGTGGCCATTCCGATCTTGGTCATCCACGGAATCCTAGTGCGGATGTCGCGAGGCAAAGTGGGGAGAATGGAGAGCGCGGCGATGGCCTTTCTCAATTCCTTCTCTCGAAGAGAAGTGCAACAGGCGGCTTAATCGGCCGGAACAAGCGATGACAGGAGTCAAGATACTCGAGGTTCTGCAGAGCGGGGGATGGACAATGTACCTCTTGGCGATCATTGCGGTGATTCTCTATTCGAGCGCCTTCGACGTCTTGTATTTCGTGCTGCACGGCAATCTCCGGGAGAAGTCGATGCCCAAGTGGCGCGAGTGGATCAAGCGTCCCGGCCGGGCCGAAGGGAGGGTGGGAGAGATCATCCGGTACGCGACCGGCGGAAGGCGGGATGAGAAGAGCATCCGTCACCGGTTTGACGAAGTGCGGCAGACTGTGATCGCCCGGGTCAGTCACCGCTTGGTTTTTATGAGAACGCTGGTCGCGGCGGCGCCATTGGCGGGATTGCTGGGAACCGTCATTGGGATGCTGACGACTTTCGAGGGCCTTTCGCAGGGGGGCGGCGAGACGATGGGAGTGGTGGCCGGAGGGATCAAGGAGGCTTTGATCACGACGCAGACGGGACTGCTCATCGCATTGCCAGGGGTGTTCATCGCGCTGATCATCGGCCGTCAGAGGGATGCTCTGGACGCCTGCATTTCCCGGTTGGAGAGCATGATCCTATTGTCCCTCGGCGGCTTGGACGCGCCAGAATCCACGCCTTCGACGCCCTCGATGCCGGAGCGGCTGGAGGAGGCTGAAGAAGAGGGGGAGGAAGAGGAGGAACACGCGCTGCAACCGGTCACCGCCTGAAGCCATGCTAGGAAGAAACATTCAATCCGATCAAGACAGCAATGTGGAGATCAATCTGTCTCCGATGATCGACTGCATTTTCATTCTGCTGATCTTCTTCATTGTGACCACGGTCTTTGTGGAGGAGACCGGCGTGGAGGTGAATAAACCGGACATCAAAGGGGCCAGCATGTTGGACAAAAACAGCATTTTGTTGGCGATTACAGAGGACAACGGAGTGGTCTATGGAGGCGAGGTTATCGGGGTGCAGGGTGTGGCCACGGTGGTGAAACAGGCCTTGCGCGAGGATCCGGAGATGCCCGTGATAATCCAGGGCGATACGCATGCCGACCACGGCATGGTCATGCAGGTTCACGGGGAGGCGAAAACGGCCGGGGCGACCTTGATCACGGTATCCTCGAAGAACTGAGAGCGGATGGGTATCCTTTATTGGTATGGCGCCATTAACGCGGGAGACTCTCGAGGCCCAGCGCCATGTCTATCGTCCTCCGGAAGGACGGCGCGGCGCGTTTATGGCGGTGGTCATCGGCTCGGTGATGACGGCCCTCATCTTCCTGGCCATTCCCTTCAGCCAGTTGGTCGAAGGGATGATTGCTCCGAAAGCTCCGGTTTTGAAGGAGGTGTTTGCGGAGGCGCCTCCGGAGATGCTCGATTTGACTCCGCCGCCGGATCTTCCGGAGGAAGAACCGGAGGAGGAGCCGCCACCGGAGATGGAGGAAGAAACCGACCCACTGGATGTGGATCTCTTCAAGGGCTTGTCCTTGGAGGTGGGGTTAGGCGGAGGTTTTCTCGACGAAGCGCTGGGGAACTTTGCCGTGGAGCAGGACAGCCTCGGGGACCTCTTCAACATGGATGCCCTCGATCAGCAACCGCAGGCCGTTTTTCAAGCACCTCCGCGATATCCTCGCGAATTGCAGAGGAGCAGAGTCAGCGGGGTGGCGATCGTGAAATTCATCATCGACGAACAGGGAAATGTGGTGAACCCGGAAATCGAGAAATCGACGGACAGCCGCTTCGACGAGGCGGCGGTGGAGGCGGTGCGGAAGTGGAGATTCAAGCCTGGAACGAAGGCAGGGCGGAGCGTGAAGACCACCACGCGCATTCCGATCGAGTTCCAGATGAAATAATGACTGGCTTGGTGCGCTTGGACCGAATGGGCGTCGCGCTCGACTTCCGGGGCTTATGTTGAAACGGCTACCTATTGCGTTGCGGAGCGGGGCGGGCGGAAGCTGGCTTGCGCGGCGTCTTTTGTGCGGGTGGATCACGATGGTTTTCTGGGGCGAAGCGCCCGCGCAGGATCGTCTGATCCCTCCCATCAGATTGGATCCGGCGGTCTTCCGGGATTCCGAATTTCAGAAGCGCTTCAGCGGGGATTTTGCGCCAGTGGTCGAGGTGGAGCCAAAGCTCAGTCCGGAAGAGGGAGAATTGTTTGCGAAAGTGGGCCCGCTTCTCGAGAGCGCTCCGGCACAAGCCTTGGCGCAGCTCCAGGCGGCGCTCGGGGAAAGAAGCAGCGCGACGCTTCACTTCATCGCCGGGCACTTATTGCGAGCGGAGGGGAGGACCGCTGAAGCGGAGCGGGAGTACAAGAGGGCTATCGACAAGTTCCCGCGCTTTTTGCGTGCCAACAAGCATTTGGGAGTGCTTTACGCTCAGGAAGGCAAGTATGGCGAGGCCTTGCCGTATTTGCAGAAGGCGATCGAATTGGGAGAAGGCGGGGGCGACATTTATGGGTTGCTGGGTCAGTGTCACAAGGAGGGTGGAAACATGCTGGCAGCGGAATCGGCTTACCGGCAGGCGTATTTGCTGCAGCCCGGCAGTCAAGTGTGGAAGCTCAACCTGATCGACACGATGGCCAGCATTGGGCGGTGGCAGGAAGCCAACGCCATGCTCGATCCCATGATCCGGGAGTCCCCCAGCAATCCGGCCTATTGGATGCTGCAGGCGAATTGTTACCTGGGAATGGACCAGCCCTTGAAGGCGGCCAACAATCTGGAGGTGGTGCGGCGCATGGGAGGCGTGGACCAGGGCGTTCTGAACCGGCTGGGCAGGATTTATTTGGCGACGCAGCAGCCCGGGGCCGCGCTCAGCGCCTATCTGGAAGCATTGGAAGGGACTGGTCCGGTCGATGTGGAAGCGTCCTTGGGAGTGGCGCGCCTGCTTTCTCAACAAGGGGCGCTCGCGGAGTCCGCGCGTTATTTGGATCGCTTGGCGGCTCGGACGGGCAGCCGGATTGATGCGAAGCAACAACAGGAACTGCAGACCCTGCAGGCTCGGGTAGCGGGGATTCAGGGACGGACTGACGACGCCATCCGGCTGTTGGAAAGGGTGGTTCAAGCCGGGGTGAACGGCGAGGCCCGGGTGGAATTGGGTAAACTCTACGGGCAGAAAGCGTTGGAGGCGGAGGACGAGGAAGACAAGAGGAGCTACCTCGCGCGGGCGGAGCGGCATTTTGGGGTGGCGCAGCAGATACCGGGAAGCGAGGCGGACGCATATTTACGTCACGGACAGGCTCTGGCGCGCCTTTATGAATTCGAGAGGGCTGTCGCGCTGCTGGAGAAAGCCCTGCAGTTGCAGCCGAACGACAAGGTGAAGGAGTATTTCCTCAGGGTGGAACGGGCGGCGCAGAGGCAGCAGAAGGCTCGGGAGCGGGAGATGGGACAAGGCCAGGGTATGGCCGGCGCGCACTGACGCTGGGTCACTGCTCTTCGTCTCCGGCGGGCGGAGCCGAATCCACGCGGCTTCGGGGGAGCCGGATGGTGAAGGTGGTATGAATTCCCGGCACGCTTTCGAGCGTGATCTCGCCCCCGTGGGCCTCCACGGCCCGGCGCACGATGGACAAACCGAGTCCGGTGCCTTTGACGCCGGACCGGGGCTGATTCTCCGAGCGGTAAAAGCGGGCGAAGACGAAGGGAGCATCCTTGCGAGAAATCCCGATCCCGTCGTCTTTGATGCGGATCACATCTGCCTTGTCGCCCGGGGAGAAAGAGACGGTGATTTCGAGAGGACCTTCCGGATTGTACTTGAGGGCGTTTTCGAGAAGATTGAAAAAGATCTGATCCCAATAGAAACGGTCGCCGACGATGCGCGTTTCGGGAGGTATTTCGATATGGAGGCGGATTCGATCTGGGGGGATCTTTGGTCCGAGCCGGTCGATGACTTCTTCGACGCAGGCGCGCAGGCTGAAGGGTTTTCGCCGAAGAGAGGCGGCGGCCGATTCGAGCCTGGAGATGGTGAGCATATCTTCGATGATGGAGGCGATGCGTCCCCCATGTTTGCGCATGGTTTCCAGGAAGTGTCGAGCCGTGACGGGATAATCGAGGACGTCGCTTTCGAGGAGGTTTTCCAAGTAACCGTTGATTATGGTTAAGGGAGTGCGGAGTTCGTGGGAGGCATTGGCGACGAAGTCTCGACGGACCTGTTCGGTCTCGTAACTGACGGTTTCATCGCGGACGATAAGGCGGAAGCGGGTTTGGGGGCGGTCGAGGGCGGCGGCGGAGGCGAGAAAAACGCGTTTTTGGGGTCCTGGAATCTCGATATTGCGTTTGGCGGGGATGCCAGAACGGATGCATTCTTCGGCGAGACCGACGAGGCTTTCGTGCCTAACGATTTCGATGAGGAGACGCCCGCGAGGTTCGCGATGGAAGGGGAAGAGTTCGAGGCCGCGGAGGTTGATGAAGTCGACGTGTTGCTCGCGATCGAAGACGATGACGGCGTCCTCGAGACCATCGAGGATGTTTTTCAGGAAGGCCTCTTGGCGAGCCCGAGAGCGGGTGGTGGTATGGCGTTCCGTCAACTCCATCAGACCTTCATTAGGGTGATCCCGAGAAGTGGTGGCGCGGCCGGGCGGGGAGCGCGCCGGTCATGGGCTTCAAGGCTCCTCGAGGCAATACCCAATCCCTCGGACAGTTTGGATCCAGTCGCTGTGGCCGTCCAGTTTTTCGCGAAGCCTCTTGACGTGCGTGTCGAGGGTTCTGGTATGGCTGAGGTCGCTGTAGCCCCAAATATCCCGGAGGAGGTCCCGGCGAGCCTGGGGCTGGCCGAGACGTTCCATGAAAACGACCATGAGCTTGAACTCGATCGGAGTGAGATCGGTTTTCTGGCCGCCGGCAAAGAAGTGGAGCGTGTTCTTGTTGAGGTGAAAAGGGCCAACGGAGAGGAGGGTGTTTGCGGGCGCCTTGTGGGAGCGGCGCAGGAGGGCATGGATGCGGAGCACGAGTTCTTTGGGGCTGAACGGCTTGCTCACATAATCGTCAACGCCTAATTCCAGGCCGCTGATCCGGTCTGCCAAATGGCCTTTGGCGGTGAGCATGAGGATGGGGATGTCGCGAGTGCGGCTGTCGCTGCGGAGGTCGCGGAAGACTTGGTAGCCATTGCGGCCGGGCATCATGATGTCGAGCACGATCAAGTCCGGGGAGTGACGGAGGGCGGCCTGGAATCCGGAGATGCCGTCGGACGCTTGGGTTACTTCGAAGCCGGACCGGTTCAGATTGTAATGGACCAGATGGCGGACGTCGGGTTCGTCGTCCACGAGCAGGATCTGCGCCTTCATTGCGGCTCATTTGCCCGAGGATTAGCGCGCGGGCGATGGGGAATCGGTCACAATCCCGTCACGCCCTGCGGAGAAGCGAGAGTTTATTCGAGGTCCTCGCGACCGCCGTGCCGGATATCGGTGCCTTTCTCGATAAAGACAGAGTCCTCGGCGACGTTGACGGCGTGGTCGCCGACACGTTCGAGGGCCCGGACGATGACGAAGAGGTTGAGGAGGAGAGGGGCGTGGGCGGAACCTTGGGCGAGGGATTCTTTGATCCGGGCGATGAGGCGGTGGTGATGGGCGTCGAGTTCGCTGTCTTCGCGGGTGACGGCGAGAGCCAGATCCACATCTCCTTCGATGAAAGCGCTGAGGGCCCTTTTCATCATGATCTGGGCCATATCGTAGAGGGGCTCGATGAGCTGCACGAGGGGCAGCGGGTCGGCGAGGACGATGTCGCGGGCGAAACGGGCGACGGTGACGGCTTGATCGGAGATACGTTCGAGATTGTTGGATACCCGCATGGTGGCGGTGACCTTTCGAACCTGGTAATCGTTGGGCTGGAATGCGATCAAGATTTGGAGGCCTTCTCGATCGACCACTTTTTCGAGGCGGTCTACATCCGCGTCTTCATCCACGGCGCGATTGCAGAGATCGAGGTCGCGGTGGAGCAATCCGCGCATGGCATGGGACAGATTACGTTCCGCGAGGCTGGCCATCATGAGGATGGACTGTTGCAGTTCACCGAGGGCCGCATCGAAGCCGGCGCGATTGTCGCGGGGACCATCATGGCGCATTTTGGCGGTGAATTCCTCGGGTGAGTGGGGAAAAGGCTCGGGAACAACTATGAGTCGGCGGGGCGAGGGAAGGCCGCGATGACTGCCATGTTACAATTCTGTAACATCTTGACGCAAGCGTACTGTGCGGCATGGTCCGGCCCGGAATTGCTCCTGGCGGCGGAGAGACTGACCTCAACCTATTGTTGGGTCGAGCCGCGAGCTGTGGCACTATCGGGAGCTGCCAGACCTCATCCACATTTCTCATACCCTTTCTGCTGTGGCGCGCCGCACCCCTTCCTGCCTTCCTTCCGCTTGCCTCGGGCTTGAACACGGTGTACTCACCCGGCTCTGCGCCCTCGGCCGCGCGCGGCGTTGCCGTCGCTGCGCTCCGCCCTTCGGGCAACCCAAAGGGCCTGGCTTTCTCGCTTCGCTCGGCTGGCAGCAAGGGATTCGCAGCGCCTCGCGACGAAACGCTATGAGGAATGCGGGCTAAGCGGCGCAGGCGGGCGGATATTATGAAGGAGAGCGCGCATGATCATTGGTTGGGTTTCGACCTCGGCGGAACCAAGATGTTTGCCGTCGTCTTTGACGGGAGCATGCAAGTGGTGGGGCGTTTCCGGCAGAAGACGCATGGGCAGCGTGGGAAGGACGAGGGGGTGCCGCGGGTCCTGTGGTGCATCGAGCAGTCCTTGGCCACGGCTGGGTTGGAGGCGGGCCGGCTGGCGGGGATCGGAATCGGGTGTCCGGGAGTAGTCGACTGGCGGGACGGGATTTTGGTGGATGCGCCGAATCTAGGATGGAGCAACGTCCGTTTGGCCGCCGCGGTGGAGGAACATTTTGGGGTTCCGGCGCGTTTGGTGAACGACGTGGACGCGGGCACTTATGGGGAATTCCGGCAGGGGGCGGGCCGGGGCGCCGGAACGCTTTTGGGAGTGTTTCCGGGCACGGGGCTGGGGGCGGGTTGCATCGTAGACGGGAGACTGCTGCGGCATCGCCGCTACAGTTGCATGGAGCTGGGGCGGATGCGGATTCCGAGCACTTCGCTGGTGGGCAACGACTGCGGACTGATACCGGTGGAAACGGCTTGCAGCCGCTTGGCCATCGCTTCGGCCTGCGCCATGGAAGCTTACCGGGGCCGGGCCCCGACCGTATTCGAGCTGGCGGGGACAGAC
>DATKCT010000139.1:0-19224 GCA_035513055.1 Verrucomicrobiales bacterium
GGCCCGGGACGCGGACTTATTCCCGGCGAGGCGACGCTCCTGGAACCTCTGCCCGCCGACGACTGGGAATCCCTCAAAGAGTCGAATCGCAATCCATGGTGATCGATTCCCACGTCCTGCTTTGGTGGCTCGAAGCGCCAAGCCTTCTCAGCGACCGCGCTGCCGCCGCCCTGCGTAGAATCGAGACTGGTGAAACAGGATTTCTCGTGTCGAGCGTCACCTTCTGGGAATTGCGGATCAAGGAGGTCCGCGGATTGCTTGAGCCGAAGACTTCCGTCCGCCAATGGCCTCGATTGCTCGGAAAAATCGAAAACTTGAAAGTCCTGGATGTGGGACCCGACCTCTGGATGCGAGCGGCCGAGCTGGAGTGGAGCCACCGGGATCCAGCCGATCGCATCCTCGCCTCGACCGCCTTACGACACGGCGTACCCATGCTCACCAAGGACCGCCTGTTTCACGCTCCAGAATCGCCAGTGCCGGCGGTGTGGTGATCCGTGACGCCTCTCTTTCTGGCGTCGCTGAACGCGCCAGACCCTGTCGCCAGTAAGCGGGACGGTTCCCCAATAGCCCTCTCCTCTGGGCTGTGAACCTGTTCAATCCCCGCCGCCGCTCCCAGCTTCGGTCCTTCCTTTTAAGCACGGATCTCACAGATCATCACGGATGGACTACTCTTCAACGTGCTGTATCCGAGGCGCAGTCAAGGTGAAACCTGATGAGCCGGGAAATCCCGCTTGTGGGGCCGGCGCCGGCCGGGCTAGAGTTGGGGCATGAGGAACCGGTTCTCCAATGTGCGGACAAGGTGGATGGGCGCGATCACAGCGGCGATCATGGCGATGGGCTCCTGGACGGTTGGCGCGCAAGACGCCGGAGGCGGGGCGGAAGTGGGCGCGGTGGGCTGGGTTTTCTTCGGAACCTACTCGGGTGAGGGCAGCCGGGGGATATACCGGGCTCGCTTCGACGGCGGCTCGGGCGAGTTGGGGGAAGCGGTGCTGGCGGCGGAGAGCGAGCACCCGTCGTTTTTGGCCATCCATCCCGGGGGCGGCTTTCTGTACGCCGTCAACGAGACGGTCGAGTTCGGCGGGGAACGCTCCGGCTCCGTCACCGCTTTTGCGCTGGACCGCGCTGCGGGAACGCTGCGCAAGCTGAACCAGGTGTCCTCAGGCGGGGCAGCGCCTTGCCATATCGAGATGGATCGTCAAGGCGGGCACGTGCTGATCGCCAACTACGCGGGGGGAAGCGTGGCCGCCATCGCTCTGGGCGAAGACGGGCGGTTGGGGGAGCGAACGGCCTTTGTGCAACATGAGGGTTCGAGCGTGAACGCGCGGCGGCAGGAAGCGCCGCACGCCCATTGCATTCGGATCGATGCTTCCGGAGGCTACGCTGTGGCGGCCGACCTGGGGCTCGACCGGGTCTTGGTTTACCGGTTCGACTCGGAAACCGGAGCGCTCCTGGCCAACGATCCGCCGGGCTCCACGGTCGAGCCCGGCTCCGGCCCCAGGCATTTTGCCTTTCGCGGCGACGCGAAGTTTGGCTACGTCATCAACGAGTTGCGATCAACGGTGACCGCGTTTTCTTGGAATGTAGAGGACGGAGTACTGGAGCCGGTGCAGACGATTTCGACTTTGCCTCCGGATTTCCGGGGGACGAGCCACACAGCCGAAGTGGTGGTTTCACCGGATAACCGCTTTGTTTATGGGTCCAATCGCGGGCATGACAGCATCGCCGTGTTCCGGAGCGATCCGGAATCCGGCCGGCTGACCTTGGTCGAGATCGAAGCGACGCGGGGTAAGACGCCGCGGAATTTTGCCCTGCATCCGGGCGGCGGCTGGTTGTTGGCAGCCAATCAGGGGTCGGATACCGTGACCGTGTTTCGGGTCGATGCGGAGACGGGCGCGCTGGAGCCGAGGGGAGGGGAAGTGGGTGTTCCGCGGCCGGTTTGCGTGCGTTTCGTGCCTATGGCGGAGGACTGATTCCTTCGCATCCCGTGGCGGGTCTGCCTTCGGAATTGGGGATGAGGACGCGGCATTCGGGGCTGTTGATTTATTCTGCAACGCCGCGTCGCGAGTGTCGAGGGCGGCGGAGAAGCGACCCGGCCGGTGGCCCTTCGGACAGAACTTGTTGAGAGTGTTGGCTTTGTTGCTCGCCGGTCACGAATTTTCAATTCGCTCCCTCCTCGCGTCGCGCCAACCCTCCCAACAAGTCCGGCGCGGCATCACCGAATAAATCAACAGGCCCATCAGCCGGGTTCCGGGTCTTGGACGCTCGTGCTGGGGGCTTGAAAAGCGGCCGTTGCTCCCCGAGAGTGGCGCTCAATCCCCTTCTCTGGTCTTATGCTGAATACGTTCGGACTCATCCGTCCGGGAACTTGCGCGCTTGCTGTTCTCGCTGCCGTTCCCTTGTGTCTGCGGGCTGCCGAGGAGGAGCGGGTGAGTTACTACGAGGAAATCCGGCCGGTCTTTCAGGCGCATTGTCACGGCTGTCACCAGCCGGCGAAAGCCAAGGGCGGCTTTGTGATGACGGCGGTGGACCAGCTTGTGAAGGGAGGCGACACTGGTGTGGCGGTGACTCCCCAGGATCCGGACGGAAGCTTTCTTGTGGAGCAGATCACGCCGGTGGATGGGCACGCGGAGATGCCAAGCGGCGAGGAAGCGCTCTCGAGCGTGGACATCGAGAAGGTGCGGCGTTGGATCGCGGAAGGGGCGATCGACGACACGCCCGAGAATGCCCGGGAGCGAATCACCATGGAGAACCCGCCGGACTACCTGGTGCCGCCGGTTATCACGGCGCTGGACTATTCTCCCGACGGGTCGCTGCTGGCGGTATCGGGTTTTCATGAAGTGTTGCTGCATCGGGCCGACGGATCGGGTCTGGAGGCGCGTTTGGTGGGATTGTCAGAGCGAATCGAATCGGCGCGCTTCTCTCCGGACGGCAATCTGTTGGCCGTCACCGGGGGCTTGCCGGCACGCATGGGGGAAGTCCAGGTCTGGGACGCCGGGGCGCGAAGGTTGCGGCTGTCCTATCCGGTCACTTACGACACGGTCTACGGCGCCAGTTGGTCGCCGGATGGACAACGCATTGCCTTTGGATGCACCGACACGACCTTGCAGGTCATCGATGCCCACACCGGGGAGCAGGTGCTCTTTCAAGGCTCGCATGACGACTGGGTTTTCGACACCGCCTTTTCCGTGGACGGCAGTCACCTCGTTTCGGTGGGGCGCGACATGACCGCGAAACTCACCGAGGTGGCGACGCAGCGGTTCGTGGACAACATCACCTCGATCACTCCCGGCGCGTTGAAGGGAGGAATCGCTGCGGTGGACCGGCATCCGGAACGCGACGAGATCGTGGTCGGCGGATCGGACGGAGTTCCTCAGATTTACCGGATGCATCGGATTACGACGCGGGTGATTGGAGACAACGCCAACTTGATCCGGAGGTTTCCGGCTATGGAAGGGCGGATCTTCGACGTGGCCTACAGTCCGGACGGCAAGCGCATCGCGGCGGGAAGCAGTTTGGACGGCCAGGGGTCCGTGAGTATTTTTGCTGCGGAATTCGACAGCGCGCTGCCGGACGACATCCGGCAGATCGTGACGAAGGTAGGAATGTCCGCCGAGGAGAGCCGGCGACTCGAAGAGTATGTCACGGCGGACGTCCGAAGGCTGGCGGAGCAGAAGTTCGAGACGGGGATCTACGCGGTGGCCTTCAGTCCGGACGGCGCGACGGTCGCTGCGGGCGGCGGGGACGGCAAGATCCGGCTGATCGACGTCGAGAGCGGGGAAGTGCGCAGCGAGTTTCTTCCGGTGGAAGTGATACGGCATCGTCCGGAGGAGATCAGCGCTTTGGAAGTCGAACCTGCCGAAGTGCGGTTAGGCAACCGCTACGAATACGCACAGGTCGTGGTGACGGCGGTGTTGAAGAGTGGCGACAGGGAGGATGTCACGCGGGACGTGGATTGGGAGGTTCCCGGAGAATGGATTTCGGCCGGCAAGGGAGGCCGCTTGCGGGGCTTGAGGGACGGCGAAGGAGATGTGACGCTGCGTTATGCAGGGCAAACTGCGGTGGTGAAGGCGGCGGCGCAGGGCATGGAAGACGATTTTCATCCGGACTATGTGCGGGACATCATGCCGGTGATCTCCCGGCTCGGATGCAATCAGGGAACCTGTCATGGATCCAACGACGGGAGGAACGGATTCAAGCTGTCTTTGCGAGGTTATGATCCGGTGTTCGACGTGAGGGCGCTGACGGACGACCTGGCTGCGCGGAGGGTCAATCTGGCGTCGCCGGAGAACAGTTTGATGTTGCTTAAAGCCACGGGCGCCGTTCCGCACGAGGGTGGGCAGCGGATGAAGGTAGGCGACGATTATTATGAGATCTTGCGGGCTTGGATCGCCGAAGGCGCCCGGGTGGACTTGGATGCGCCGCGGGTGACCTCGATCGCGTTGAGTCCGAAGAACCCGGTGGTCCAGGAGATCGGGCAGATGCAGCAGATGCGCGTGACGGCGCTGTATGCGGACGGGTTCAGTCGCGACGTGACCGAGGAATCCTTCATCGAGAGCGGGAACATCGAGGTGGTGAAGGCCGAGGAGGGGGGGATGATTTCGACCTTGCGCCGGGGGGAGGCCCCCATTTTGGCCCGGTTTGAAGGAGCCTATGACGCGACCACAGTCACGGTCATGGGCGACCGGTCCGGTTTTGAATGGGAAGAACCGCCCGCCTACAACCGCATCGACGAGTTGGTGGCCCAGAAGTGGAAACGGATGAAAATCCTGCCCTCGGGCTTGTCCTCGGACGCGGAGTTTTTGCGGCGGGTCTACCTGGATCTGACGGGGATTCCTCCGGATTCCGAAGTGGTTAGGGCATTCTTGGCCGACGCCACGGAGTCCCGGGTCAAGCGCGAGGCGATCGTGGACCGGTTGATCGGGAGCGACGCCTATATCGAGTATTGGACGAATAAATGGGCGGATTTGCTGCAAGTGAACGGCAAGTTTCTGGCCCGCGAAGGCGCCCAGGCCTTCCGCGATTGGATCCGCGCCGAGGTGGTGAGGAACACGCCTTACAACGAGATGGCCAAGAAGATCGTGACTGCGTCGGGATCGAACCGGGAGAATCCGCCGGCGTCTTATTTCAAGATACTGCGGACGCCGGAAGACACCATGGAGAACACGACCCATCTCCTGATGGGGGTCCGTTTCAATTGCAACAAGTGCCACGATCATCCTTTTGAGCGGTGGACGCAGGATAACTATTACGAGATGGCGGCGTTTTTCGCCCGGGTCAGTTTGGAGCCGGACCCGGAAAGCGGGGATCGAACCATCGGCGGCACGGCGGTCGAGGGCGCCAAACCGCTCTACGAAATCGTGCGGGACGCGGACTCCGGCGAAGTAACGCACGAGCGGACCGGCGCGGCGACCGCCCCGGAATTTCCCTTTGCGGCTGACTTCGACGCAGTCGAGGGAGCGACGCGCCGGGAGCAATTGGCGGCGTGGCTGACTTCATCGGACAATCGCTATTTTGCTTCCAGCTACGTCAACCGGATCTGGGGTTACCTGACCGGAACGGGCTTGATCGAACCGATCGACGACATCCGCGCCAGCAATCCGCCGAGTAATCCGGAATTGTTGGAATGGCTGACCGGCGAATTTGTCCGGGGAGGATTCGACACGCGGAAGCTCATCCGGGAGATCTGCGTGTCGCGGACCTATCAGTTGTCGGTGGAGACAAACCGGTGGAACGACGACGACACGATCAACTATTCGCATGCCAAAGCGCGACGGTTGCCCGCGGAAGTGCTCTACGACTCGATTCATGCCGCCGCGGGCTCGATCTCGAAGATACCCGGAGTGCCGGAGGGAACGCGGGCGGCGGCGTTGCCGGACGCGGAAGCGCAGTTGCCGGACGGTTTTTTGACCAATTTGGGACGGCCGGCGCGCGAGAGCGCTTGCGAATGCGAACGGGCGACAGGACTTCAGTTAGGACCGGTGATGGCGCTGGTCAGCGGACCGACGGTCAACAACGCTCTCAGCGATCCGGGGAACGCCTTGGCTCGCCTGGTGGGCGAGATTCCCGACGACCGGCAATTGGTCGACGAATTGTACGTGCGCTTCCTGGGACGGCCGGCGACCGATGGAGAGATCGGCGCGAGCCTCGAGATCCTGGGCGAAATGGAAGGCGAGCATGCCGGCTTGCTGGCGGCGCTGAAGGAGCGCGAGGAACGGACGGCGGCGGAACGGCAGGCTCGAGAAGCGGAACGGGCCCGCCGCATCGTCGAGGCGGATGCGGCTTTGGCGGTCTATGCCAAACCGTGGGCGCTCCGTCAGGCGGAAGCCAATGCGGCGCGGCAGAAGGACCTGCGGCGCCGGGAACGGGCGATGGCCGGATATGAGGCGACGTTGCCGTCAAAGATCTTGGTGTGGGAAGGGCAGGAAGCCAAGGGGACAACCTGGGAGGTGGTCCGGCCCGCGGAAGCGACTTCGACCTTTGGCGCGGACTTTGAACTTCAGCCCGACGGTTCCGTGTTGGTGGGCGGCGCGAACGGAAAGGGCAAGTTGGAGATCACGGCGGAATTGCAGTTCTCCGGAATCACCGGGATCAAGATTGAAGCCCTAACCGACGAACGTCTGCCCAATCGGGGTCCGGGACGCGCGCCGGACGGCAACTTTGTCCTCAGTGAAGTCGAGGTTCGCGCAGCGGCAGGGGTTCCCGGCGAAGAAGCGGCGGTGTGGTCTTGGCAGGCCTCGATGGGATTGGAAGGGATGCCGTTGCAAGCGGGAAATGCGGTCGAGCTTACGGCCGGACCAGAAGCTCTGACGGTGCGTGCGACTGGGGACGATCCGGGCTTCTTCGTCCCGGGCGCGACCGCCGAAGCCGGCTCCTTTGTGCTCGAGCTGGCGGCTCGTTTTGACGGGGCGCTCGACTGGGAGATGTTCTGGGGGGAGGAGGGCTCGGAGGCCTTTTCCCAAGACCGCTCGGTGCGCGGGCGCTTTCTCGGGCCGGTGGGAGACGAGGCCAGATGGGGACTTTACCGGTTGGCCTTCAATACAAGCGGGGCCTTGCGCGGATTGAGGCTCGATCCGGGCGCGGGTCCCGGGGAGATCCAGGTCCAATCGATTCGCTTGCTGCGCGGCGTGATTCCCGAGCAGGTAACCTGGAAGTTGGGGGAGGCGCGCGCGGATTTTAGTCAGGAGGGCTTCGGGGTCGAGCTAGCCATTGACGGAAACGCCGAGGGAGACAGAGGTTGGGCGGTCGCTCCGCAAATGGGCATGGCGCATCAGGCGGTGTTCGCAGTGGTCCCGGCGGCTCCGGAAGCCGATGGGGGGACGCGGCTGAACATCGCGCTGCATCAACAGTTTCCGACCGGACAGCACAATTTGGGCCGCTTCCGAGTGCTGGTTACCCGGTCCCCGGGTCCGGTGGATTTTGGGCTTCCGGCGGAAGTGGCGACAGCATTGGAGACCGGGCGAGAGGGACGGAGCGCGGAGCAAAGGGAACTCTTGTTGCGCTACTTCCGCGAGAACGACGAGCGCTGGAAGGAATTGCGAACTGCGGTGGAGGAGATTCGGCAACCGCCGCCGCGCGATGCGGTGTTGGCGCGGCTCGAGGCGGAGCTGGCTGTGGCTCGCGAGCCGCTGCCTCCCGACCCCGTTTTGGAACGCTTGCGGCATGACGTTCAGTTGAGCGCTGCGCAATTGGAGAATCGACGTCTGACGGGAGCGCAGGATTTGGCCTGGGCGTTGGTGAATAGTTCCTCGTTCTTGTTCAACCGGTAAAACTGGAGATATGGCGGTCCACTGGCCAGGCTCGGAGGGTTTGAGCCGATGCCGCCGGGATTCCGCCGGTGGACTTCGGGCCCGGCTTCTCTCTGGCGCGGCGGTGATGCTGGTCTTTACGGCGGGAGGCCGGGCGCCGGACGACGACGCAGCGAAGGCAGCGTTTTTCGAGAGGCGCATCCGTCCTCTGTTGATTGCGCATTGTTACGAATGTCACTCATTGGAATCGGGAAAGCGTAAGGGCGGATTACTGTTGGACAGCCGCCGGGGTTGGGAGACAGGAGGCGACTCCGGAGAGGCGGTGGTCCCGGGCGATGTCGAGAAGAGCCTCCTGTTGCAAGCGGTGCGCTATGAGCATCCGGCCTTGGAGATGCCCCCGGATGGGAGACTTGCTGAGGAGGAAGTGCGGGCCTTGGAAACCTGGGTCGCGGACGGCGCTCACGATCCCCGGGACGAACCGGCCAAGACCGGTGAGGAAAAGGCGAACGCGATCGACATCGAGGCGGGGCGGCGGTTCTGGGCGTTCCGTCCGATTGAGGACCGGCGGATTCCCGGGGTGCGGCGGACCGGCTGGCCCCGAACGCCCATCGACCGCTTCATCCTGGCGCGGCTCGAGGCTGCAGGGGTGGAACCGGCCGAAGACGCTGGGCCGGAGGCGTTGTTGCGGCGGCTGCACTACGATTTGACCGGTCTGCCGCCGGCGCCGGAGGAAATGGACGCTTGGGAAGCGGTCACTCCGCTACGGCTCGAGGAACGGGTGGACCGGTTGTTGGCGAGCCCGGCCTTTGGGGAGACCTGGGGACGCCACTGGCTTGATGTGGCGCGTTATGCCGATTCGACGGGAGGCGGCCGGACCACGATCGTCCCCGAAGCCTGGCGTTACCGCAATTACGTCATCGAGTCCTTCGGCGCGGACCGCTCTTTTTTCGATTTTGTCAGGGAACAAATCGCCGGAGATCTCCTCGGAGGTAAGAGCGCGCCAGAGCGGAACGCCGCGTTGATTGCAACGGGTTTCCTGGCATTGGGACCAAAGAACTTGGATTTGCAGGACAAAGAACTGCTCCTGATGAACACCGTGGACGAGCAGGTCGACACCGTAGGACAAGCTTTTCTCGGGATGACTCTGGGTTGCGCCCGTTGTCATGATCACAAGTTCGATCCCGTGCCGACGGCCGATTACTACGCCTTAGCGGGGATTTTTCTGAGCACCCAAACTCTGATACGGGCGAACATCTCGACATTGGTCGAACAGCCGCTGGCGGGAACCGAGGAATTGCAGGAGCAGGGCCGGGCGCATGCCGGGCGGTTGAAAGAACTTGCGGCCGCCTTGGCGGAGGCGGAGGAGGGAGCGGGGTCCGCTGGCGCCGCGCAGGGAGCTGCGGAGGAGGCTGCGGCCCGGGCCGCGGAGTTGCGGGCGGAACTGGAGGAGTGGAAGGAGCGGGCTCCGCCGCCGGCGCCGAAAGCGGTATCGGTGCGGGAAGCGGAACACATCCAGGACTGCGCGATCCGGATCCGCGGCGAAGCGCGTTCGGTGGGAGAGCGGGCTCCGCGGGGATTCCTCCAAGCGGCGAGTCTCGAGGGCGAATCCGGGCCGGAGATCCGGGGGGATTCCAGCGGCAGGAAAGAGTTGGCGGAGTGGCTGACGGATCCTCGGAATCCCTTGACCGCGCGTGTGTATGTGAACCGGGTTTGGCACCACCTGCTAGGCCGGGGCATCGTGAGTTCGCCGGATAACTTTGGGCGCCGGGGCGAGCCGCCAACGCATCCCCATTTGCTGGACTGGCTGGCGGCGCGCTTCGTGGAGCAGGGCTGCTCGACAAAATGGTTGGTGCGCGAGATTGTCCGCTCGCGCGTCTACGGATTGAGTAGCCGGTCGAAACCTGAGAGCGAAGCCTTGGACCCGGAGAACCAGTGGTGGGGACGAGCCTCTCGCCGCCGTCTCCGAGCGGAGGAACTGCGAGACAGTCTGTTGGCGGTGAGCGGACGGTTGGACCGGGCCCGGATTGAAGGACTTTTGACCTTGGAGCATTTGGAGACGGCCGAATGCCGGACGGTTTATCTGCCGGTATTCCGCGAAGAAGGCAGCAATGCTCTCTTGGATGCATTCGACTTTCCCGACCCAAGCAGCGTGACGGGGCGCCGCCAGGAGAGCAACCTGCCGGCCCAATCCTTGTATCTATTGAACAGTCCCTTTGTGTTGCGGCATGCCCGTCTATCGGCGGAGCGCTTGTTGGCGGACTGCGGCGATTGGCCGGCGGATTCCGCGTTGGGAGAGGCTTGGCGGCGCGCTTTGAGCCGGCTCCCTTCTCCGGCGGAACGCGATGCGGCGCTTGCCTATTTGGGCGCAGGACGCGAGACTGGGAATCGCGAGCGGGGGTTTGCACCATCGCTTTCCGTGCCGCTGGACGAATGGGCGGGTCTTTTCCAGGCCTTGTTTTCTTCAGTGGATTTTCGTTATTTGAATCGAGAACCGGATAAGGAATGACGCACGACATCGATTCAGCAGAAAGCTGGAGCAGACGCGCACTGTTGGCGCGCAGCGCTTGTGGCTTCGGGTCGCTGGCGTTGGCGGGATTGTGTGGAACGAGCGGCGCGACGGAAGCGCTCGGGCGGCCGGGACTCCATCATCCTCCCCGGGCCCGGCGGGTGATCTTTCTTTTCATGCATGGCGGTCCAAGCCATGTGGACAGTTTCGATTGGAAACCGAAGCTGCGGCAGGATGACGGCAAAGAGTTGCCGGTCACTGGCTACCGGTTCGACGATTTGGGACGGCAGACCCGGCGCAAGCTGATGGCCTCGCCTTGGGAGTTCCGGGCTCATGGCCAGAGCGGGCGGATGGTTTCGTCCTTGTTCCCGCGCATCGCGGAGCAGGCGGACAAACTGTGTTTCGTGCACAGCATGCACACTGAAGGGGTGGCTCACGGGCCGGCGACGCTTTTTTTGCACACCGGTCAGGTGAACCTGGTGCGGCCGTCGATGGGCAGTTGGATTAGTTATGGATTGGGAACGGAGAACGCCAATCTTCCGGCCTTCGTGACCTTGCAGCCTCCGCGGCAGATGGGCGGTCCCCGCAACTACGGAGCCGGCTTCTTGCCGGCGATGCATCAGGGAACACCGGTGGGGGACGCCGGATCCCCCGCGGTCGAGGTCCGGTTCCGGCATCTGGAAAATGCGGAACTGACCCCGGAGGAGCTGCGGCGCCGCTTCGGGTTGCTTCAGGATCTCAATCGGGTGCAAGCGCGGGAGGCTGGCGGCGGTGACGCCCTGGAAGCGGCGGCGCGAGCGTTTGAACTGGCCTGGCGCATGCAGGGTTTCGGCCCGGAAGTGATGGATCTGTCCCGGGAACCGGAGTCCTCGCGAAAGCTTTATGGTTTAGACAGGAAAGAAACGGCGGAGTTCGGTCGCCAATGCCTGCTGGCCCGGCGGTTGAGCGAAGCCGGCGTGCGTTTTGTCCAAGTCAACTACTCGGACAACACCAACAATCCGCGTTGGGACCAACACAACCGCATTCGTGACCACGAAAAACATGCCGCAGCCACGGATCAACCAGCAGCGGCTTTGCTGGCGGATCTCGAGGCGCGGGGATTGCTCGAGGATACCCTCGTCTGGTGGGGCGGAGAGTTTGGACGCACTCCATTTTCCCAGAATGGCGACGGGCGCGATCACAATCCTCCCGGCTTTACGGTGTGGTTGGCGGGCGGCGGCGTCCGGCCGGGCCACGCGCACGGTGCGACGGACGAATACGGGTTCCGGGCGGAAAAGGACAAGGTGCATATGCACGATCTGCATGCGACCTTGCTGCATCTGATGGGGCTGGACCACGAGCGGCTGATCTTCCGGCATGCGGGCCGGGATTTCCGGCTCACCGACGTGTATGGGAGGGTGGTGCGCGAGGTGTTGGCGGGCTGATCTGGCGCAGAATGTCACGGGAAAAATCCCGTTGCCAGAGTGGTGAGGACAGCTAGACTCGGGGCTTTTCCGGGGCCGGACCGCCGCTTGGCTGGCGCGGGTGGCGGCCGGAAAGAGCGCGATTTTGCATGAGCTGGCTGCACTACATGGCGACGCCCCTGGCTGGGGCCATCGGACTGTTCTTTGCGTATCTCATCTATTTGCAGATCAAACGCATGCCCGCGGGCGAAGGGCGTTTGACCGAGATCGCCGGCCGGATTCAGCGCGGCGCGATGGTCTTCATGCGGCGGGAGTTGAAGCTCATCGCCATTTTTGGAGTGGTCGTGGGAGGCGCGTTGTTCGTGAAGAGCCCGCCGCAGGCGCTGGCATTCTTTCTGGGCGCATTGGCGTCGTCGTCGGCGGGTTTGATTGGGATGCGCACGGCGACGCTGGCCAATGTGCGGACGACGGTGGCGGCGCGCGACCGTGGTCATGCGCCGGCGCTGAGCGCGGCTTTTTCGGGAGGGGCGGTCATGGGACTGACCGTGGCGTCCATGGGGCTGTTGGGATTGGGCGGTCTTTTCGTGTTCTACCACGATCGCCAACCCGAGCTGGTTTTGGAGGGCTTTGCGATGGGGGCGTCCTTGGTGGCGTTGTTTTACCGGGTCGGCGGAGGGATTTTCACCAAAGCGGCGGATGTGGGCGCCGATCTGGTGGGCAAAGTGGAAGAGGGCCTTCCGGAGGACGACGCCCGGAACCCTGGAGTGATCGCCGACAATGTCGGCGACAACGTGGGCGATGTCGCGGGCATGGGCTCGGACATTTTTGAATCTTATTGCGGAGCGCAGATCGCCACTGTGGCCATTGGCGCCGGAACCTTGGCGGCGCAGGGGGAAGCGGCGGTCTATCTTCCGCTGGCGCTGACGACAGCGGGCCTGTTTTGCTCGTTGCTGGGCATTCTGTTGGTCCGCGTTACTTCCTCGAGGAGCGCCGCGGCGGCGCTCCGTTTCGGCACGATCGGCGCGGCAGTGCTTTTCATCTTGGTCGCGTTTCTCGTGGTCAAGCTGCTCGGTCTCCCGGTGAACTACGGACTGTGCGTCTTGTGCGGCGCGGTGGGCGGGATCGTCGTCGGCCTGGCCACAGAGTATTATACTGGGGGAAAGCCGGTGCGGAGGATTGCCGAGGCCGGCAAAACGGGTCCGGCGACGGTGATCATCGATGGGTTGGCGGTGGGATTGAACTCGGTGGCCGTGCCGCTGTTGACCATCGCCGCGGTGATTCTGGCGACCAACGCGTTTGCCGGTCTTTATGGGGTGGGCCTGGCGGCGGTGGGCATGCTGGGAACGGTGGGCATGACCATGGCCATCGATGCCTATGGCCCGATTGCGGACAACGCGGGCGGGATCGCCCAGATGGGAGGGCTGGGTAAAGATACCCGGCGCATCACCGACTCGCTGGATTCCGTGGGGAACACCACGGCGGCGATTGGGAAGGGATTCGCCATTGGCGCCGCGGGACTAGCCGCCCTGGCCTTGATCAGCGCCTTCGTCCATTCCGCGCAGGTGGAGGGCTTCGCCTTGGATGAACCGCTTGTGCTGGTGGGCCTTTTCATCGGCGGCGTGATTCCGTTTTTGAATGGCGCCATCACCATGAATGCGGTGGGCGGGGCGGCGGCGGAGATGATCACGGAGATCCGGCGGCAGCTTCGGGAGCGGCCGGGAATCCTGGCTGGATCGGAGGAGCCGGACGCCGATCGCTGCATTGATATCGCCACTCGGGCGGCCCTGCGGCGCATGGTCTGGCCGGCGGTGTTGGCCGTGGGATCGCCTGTCGTGGTCGGCTTTCTTTTGGGTCCCCGGACCTTGGGAGGGATGCTTTGCGGAGCTTTGTTAGGGTGCATTTTGTTGGCGCTGACGATGTCCAACGCCGGCGGCGCCTGGGACAATGCCAAGAAGTACGTCGAGGAAGGGAATCTGGGCGGAAAGAATTCCGAGACCCACCGGAGTTGCGTGGTCGGCGATACCGTGGGCGATCCGCTCAAGGACACCTCGGGACCGTCCATGAACATCTTGATCAACGTCATGGCCATCGTGAGCCTTGTGATCGCTCCGTTGTTGGCCGGCGCCGGCGACGGCTGGTTGGGAGGATTGCTGTCGCGTTAGTCTGCATTTCTCATACCGTTTCGTCGCGAGGCGCTGCGAACCCTTACTGCCAGCCGAGGGCGCAGAGTTGGGTGAGCAGACCCTTGTTCAAACCCGAGGCAAGCGGAACGAAGGCAGGATGGGGTGAAGCGCGCATAGCAGATAGGCATGAGAAATGTGGGTTAGGAGGCCGTTGCATCAAGCCGGGGAGGGGATGTTTCCGCTTGATCCCCAGGCCATGACGGCCAGTTTTGCCGCGGCTCTCTGCGGCCTTCGCTAGAATAGACGGAATTATGGCCTCGTTGTATACGCATGCCCGGTCTCATCATCAGCCGCAGCGACTGGTGTGGATGATGGTCTTCGGGCTCTTGATCGTTCTGTGCATGGCGGCGTTCCCCTGGACCCTCTCGAAGATGTTTACGGAGGAGGACGGCAACCGGGCCCGATGGTGGGGCATCGCGGCCTTGGCCAGTGTGACGGTGGGTGTTGCTGCCCGCTTGGCCATCTTTGGGCAAAGCGGCCGCGTCCGCTGCCCGCTCTGCCAAGGGGAACTCTTCCGGGCGCAGCGTTGCCGCAAACATGCCAATGCGCGGAAGTATTTCCTCATGAGCTACAACGCCAGCATGCTCGTGGATCTGTTTACGCGGGGCGCCTTTCTGTGCAAATATTGCGGAACTCCCTATTCGCTGGCGAAGTCCTTTCGCAAACAGCGGGCGAAGGCCCGGCGCTACTGAGCGGGCTCATGCGAAGAAGGCGGGGTCTGCGCGCGTGGAAGCGGGGCCACACTGGGGAATCGCGCGGGCCCGGCAGGAGAGCGTTGACGAGCCTGGGAGGCCCTGCTTAAGTGCGGCGCTTCGGGCGGGCGGCAGGGCCCGGCCCGGATTTCTTATCACAGCAGGCAATCAGATTTCTATGGTTCAGTTTGGCATCAATGGATTCGGCCGGATCGGGAGAATGGTCTTGCGGGCCATGTCCGGGGAGCAGCTTCGGCGAGTGGTCGCCATCAACGATTTGACGGACACGAAAACTTTGGCCCACCTGCTCAAGTGGGACTCGGTAGCCGGCCGCTATTCCGGGGAAGTCGCCTGGGAAGACGACGCGTTGATCGTGCAAGGGCACCGGATTCATATTTCCTCGGAGCGTGATCCGGCGGCATTGCCGTGGGGCGATTGGGGCGCGGCGGTTGTTCTGGAATCCACGGGATTCTTTACGGACCGGGACAAGGCGGCCGTGCATCTCGAGCGCGGCGGCGCGAAGAAGGTGCTCATTTCCGCTCCGGCCAAGAGTCCGGATCTGACCATCTGCATGGGGATCAACGACAACGCCTATGATCCGGATCAGCATCACATTGTTTCCAACGCCAGTTGCACGACGAATTGTCTCGCGCCGATGGTCAAGGTCCTGCACGACGCCTTCGGTGTGGAGCGGGGTTTCATGAGCACGATTCACAGTTACACCAATGACCAGCGCATTCTGGACCTGCCCCATTCCGATTTGCGGCGGGCGCGCGCTGCGGCGATCAACATCATCCCTTCCACGACCGGCGCGGCCCGGGCGATCGGGGAAGTCATTCCGGAGTTGAAAGGGAAGCTCAACGGCGGCGCTTTCCGTGTGCCTACGCCGAATGGTTCGGTGACTGATTTTACTGCGCAGCTTTCCGCGGGGACGAGCGTGGAGTCGATCAACGCGAAGTTTCAGGAGGCGGCGGGAGGCGCGCTCAAAGGGATCCTGGAGCACAGTGAGGAACCGTTGGTGCTCCAAGACATCGTCGGCAACCCTCATTCATGTATTTTTGATAGTCTCGTGACCATGACCGTGGGCGGAGACTTCGTCAAGGTCGTGGGCTGGTACGACAACGAGTGGGGCTACAGCAACCGCTGCGTCGAAGCGCTCGAAATGTTGGCGGCGGGGCAGTGAACGGAAACCGGGCATGGCCAAGCTAACTGTCCGAGACCTGGACTCCGCCGGGAAACGGGTTCTGGCGCGCGTCGATTACAACGTTCCGCTGCAAGTCGAAGGGCAGGGGCGTTCCGTCGCTGACGACACGCGGATCCGCGGCAGCCTGCCCACCTTGGAGCACCTCCTTCAGGCCGGGGCCCGGGTCGTCTTGTGTTCGCATTCGGGCCGGCCCAAAGGCGCCCCGGATCCGCTCTGTTCGCTGCGCCCGGCGGCGGCGCAGTTGGAGGCGTTGCTGGGCCGAACGGTAGGATTCGTTGAAGATTGCGTCGGGGAAGCGGCCGAGGCGGCGGTGGACGCGTTGGGCGGCGGCGAGGTCCTGCTTCTTGAGAACCTGCGCTTTCATCCTGGAGAAACGGCGAACGACGCGGACTTTGCGCGGGCATTGGCGCGCTTGGCCGATGTCTATGTGAACGACGCCTTCGGCGCCTGTCATCGCGCCCACGCTTCGACGGAGGGCGTGACTCATTTTGTCGAGCAAGCGGCGATGGGCTTCCTCGTGGAACGGGAGCTGCAATATCTGCAGGATGAGTTGCGGGATCCGGAGCGGCCTTTTCTCGTGATTCTCGGCGGCGCCAAGGTGTCGGACAAGATCGAGGTCATCACGACGCTGATGGAAAAGGCCGATGCGATTCTCATCGGCGGCGCCATGGCTTACACCTTCCGCAAAGCGCAGGGCTATGAGGTGGGCGACAGCCTCGTCGAAGGGGAAAAGATCGAGGTCGCGCGCACGATTCTGGAGAGGGCGCAGGAAAAGAGAATCAAGTTTCTCTTGCCGGCGAACACCCTGGAGGCCGCGGAGTTCCGGGAGGGTGCGGAGACTCGGTATACCCGGCCCTATTCCGAGGGCGGCGGGGTCAGCGCCGGCTGGGCCGGTGTGGACATCGGAGACGTGGCCATCGAGGAATTCCGCCGTGAGATCGCCTCGGCGCGGACCGTCGTGTGGAACGGACCGGTGGGTGTTTTCGAGATCGAGAGTTTTTCGGCCGGGACGCGAGCGGTGGCGGAGGCGCTGGCGGCGTCTGAGGCCGTCACGATCATCGGGGGAGGAGATTCGGTGACGGCGGTGAACAAATTCGGGTTGGCGGATCGCATGAGTTTTCTCTCCACCGGAGGGGGGGCGTCGCTGGAGTTGTTGGAAGGTAAGACGCTGCCTGGCGTGGCCGCGCTCACCGATCGCCCGGAATAAGGGATTCATGAGAAGGAAACCTGTCATTTCGGCTAACTGGAAGATGCACATGACTCCTTCGGAGACGGAGGTCTTCCTGCGGGAGTTTATGCGGCTGTTGGGGGGCCGTGATGTGGTGGATACGGTGATCGCGCCTCCCTTTGTTTCCTTGCACCGGGCCTGCGCGGTGCTGGATGGGGTGGCCAACATCGCCTTGGGCGCCCAGAACATGTCGCCGGAACCCGCGGGCGCCTTTACCGGCGAGGTCAGCGCCATCATGCTCAAGGAAGTTGGAGTGCGCTACGTCATTCTCGGTCACAGTGAGCGCCGCCAGCTTTTCGGAGAGACGGACGCCTTCATCAATCGAAAGGTTTTGGCGGCTCACGAGGGGCGATTTCGACCCATAGTGTGCGTGGGCGAAACGCTCGAGGAACGGGACTCCGGGAAGGTGGAAGAGGTATTGCGCCGCCAACTGGAAGGCTGCCTGGCGGGGGTGAACCGCAGGCGGGTCATCGACACGGTCATCGCCTACGAACCGGTGTGGGCCATCGGCACGGGGCGCAACGCTTCCCCGCAGCAGGCCCAGGAGGCGCATGCATTTGTTCGGGCGGAACTCGCTCGCATGTTCGAAGAGGAGACGGCGCGCCAGGTGCGCATTCAATACGGCGGCAGCGTCAAACCGGGAAACATGTTCGAACTCATCAGCCAACCGGATGTGGACGGCGCGTTGGTGGGCGGCGCCAGCCTGGAGCCGGAGAGTTTCCACGAAATCATCCGGGCGTCGGAACGGCGCCTGGAATCGACTCCCGCCTGAGGGTGGGCGCAGGGCCGCGGCAAATACAAAGCCCGGCAGAAGAAGTCTCTCGGCCGGCAGTAAGGGGTTCGCTGCGCCTCGCGCCGAAACGGTATGAGAAATGCGGGTTAGGGGGCGAAAAAGGGAAGCGGCGGCAGGCTGATCTAACGGATTCCTAATTCAGCGAAGACGAGCCGTCCGGAGGCGGTTTGGTGTGCTCCGGCCACGACGACGGGAACGGTGTCGCCGATGTGTTCGCGGGCGTGATTGACCACGATCATGGTCCCGTCCGGGAGGTAACCGACGGCCTGGTGCCCGTCCTTGCCTTCCCGCACGAGTTTGAGGTCGAGGAGGTCGCCCGGCATCAGTTCCGGTTTGAGGGCCTCGGCGAGTTCGTTGAGGTTGAGAACGGTCAGGTTCTGGACCCGGGCGACGCGCCCGAGGCTGTTGTCGTTGGTGAGAATCCTCGCGCCCAGTCTGCGGGCGCAAGCGATGAGCTTGGCGTCGACGGTCGTTTCCTCCGGGAAACTCTCCTCGTGCACAGTGACGTGAAGACCGGGGCGGTTGCGAAGCTCTTCGAGCGTGTCCAAACCGCGCTGGCCGCGGCTCCGGCGGTGGGGATCGCCGGAATCGGCGAGGAGGCGCAATTCATCGAGAATGAAGGAAGGCGTCACGATAGAACCGCCGATGAAGCCGGTGGTGCAGAGGGTCAGGATCCGGCCATCGATGAGAATATTGGAATCGATGAGAAGCGGCGTGTCCTGAGTGGAGTCCTGGCGAATCCGGACGTAGGGAATGATAAGCGAGAACTCCTGGCTGTTGGCGCGAAGGGCGAGAGAGACGCCGAGGAACCCGAGCACGAGGTAGACGCCGAGGTTGAGGAGAGATTGGGCCGTCGCTGGATCGTCGAACACGGCATCCATCCAGGGTCCGCCCAGGAGATCGACACGGTTGACGAGCCAGGCGCAGAGCAGGCCGACCAGGAGGCCGAAGGTGGCGTGAGAGAATCCACGGAAGCTGAAGTGGTGGAGGAGACGGTCGAGGGCGGCGACAGCCAGGCCGAAAGACACGCCGCCGAGGGCCCCAATCGAGGCGGGCTGGGCGAAGCCGACGGAGATGGCGATGCCGAGCAGGCAGGACAGGGTTACGAAGGAGGCCCGGGCGATGTTGCTGGCCGTCGGAGAGATCATGGCGACTGTTGGCGCACGATGCCGCGGTGAAACCGTTGGCGCAAGGGCCGTGACGTGATGTGGTCAGGGAGGGAAAGCCGGGCGATCGTAGGACTGGCGTCCAGGGCTGTTTCATCTGCGGAGCAGATGAACAAGCCCTGGAAAGAAAGTGTGAAAAACGACTAGATATTTGAGGCCGGCTTTGGCAGGAAGTGCGGAATGAAAAAGCCGCAGCCGGGCCAGGAGTTGCACAGCCGGGTGAAGATCCGGCTCATGGAAGAGAGCGAGCGGGAGCAGTTCGATGAGTTGCTCGAGGAGAGGCACTATCTTCGGAGCAGCCGGA
>DATKCT010000140.1:0-44000 GCA_035513055.1 Verrucomicrobiales bacterium
GGTCCCGGTCCACAAACCTCAGCACCAGTCATGAGCGCCCATCCCACTCGCCGCGATTTCCTCGGGGTCACCGCCAAGTCAGCCGGTCTCGCCGGAGCCGGTCTCGCCCTGACCCGCTGTTCCACTTGGGCCCAGCCGGAAGGCGCCAACGGAGACATCCGGATCGCCATCCTCGGCGTGGGCGGCAAGGGCAGCGCCCACATCGACGATTTTGGAAATGTGCCCGGCGTCCGCATCGTCGCCGTAGCCGACGCCGATCTCACGCACGTCGAGCGAGCCAAAGGCCGTTTTACGGACGCCAGCCGCCAAGTGGACGGTTACCAGGACTACCGCCACGTGTTGGACCGCTCCGATGTGGATGCCGTCGTCATCGCCACGCCCAATCACTGGCACACGCCCATGGCTGTGCACGCCTGCCAAGCCGGCAAGGATGTCTACGTGGAAAAACCGGTCACTCACAACATCGCCGAAGGCAAAGCTCTCGCTGAAGCGGCCAAGAAATACGAGCGCATCGTGCAAAGCGGGATGCAGCGCCGCTCCGATCCGGGCTGGATCGAGGCCATGGAGTTCCTCCGTTCCGGTGAACTCGGTGGGGTCAAGATCTCGCGCGGGCTCTGCTACAAGCGCCGCAAGAGCATCGGCAAAGTGAACGGCCCGCAGCCCGTCCCCGACCACATCGATTACAATCTCTGGAGCGGGCCCGCTCAGCTCGAGCCCGTCCTCCGAGAGCAGTTCCATTACGATTGGCATTGGTTCTGGGCTTACGGAAACGGCGACCTCGGCAACCAAGGAGTGCACCAGACCGACATCGCCCGCTGGGCCATCGGCGCAGAGAGGCTCCCAAGCCGCGTGTTGAGCGTGGGAGGCCGCTTCGGTTACAACGACGACGGCGAATCCCCCAATACCCAGTTCGCCTTGTTTGAATACCCCGAGGGACTGGTCATCTTCGAAGTGCGCGGTCTCGGAATGAAAGCAGGCATGGAAAACCGGCCCGTCTACAAAGTGTCGTCCGGTCATCCCGCCGGCGTCGACGTCGGAAATGTGATCCACGCCGAAAACGGTTACATCGCCGAAGCGGGCGCCTACGACAACTCAGGAAGCCGGATCCGGAAGTTCGGATTCACCGGGGGCGGCGAGCACCAAACCCACTTCATCAACGCCGTGCGCAGCCGGAAACAATCCGACATCTTCGGAGATGCCGTTGCCGGGCATCTCTCCGCGGCGATCTGTCATTTGGCCAATCTCTCGCACCGTCTGGGTCAGTGGACCAAGCCGGAGAAGGTGACCGAGCGGTTGCAGGGGAACGACGCCGCCTTGGCAACCTACGAAAGCTTCAAAGAACACCTCGCGGCTAACAACGTCGACCTCCACGATTTTCGCCCCGTGCTCGGCGCGGCCCTGGAAATCGACCCGGAAAAGGAAATGTTCACCGGCGAAGGCGCCGAAGAAGCCAACGCATTGCTCAGCCGGGACTACCGGAGCCCCTTCGACATCGCCAAGATTTAGCCCCGATCTCTCACAGCGTTTGAGATGGCTGCTCCTGCCCGCCGGCAAACCGGCTCTGCCCTTCATCCGCGAGGGATGCCGCGAATACTTGCAGCGCTTGCGACCCTACACCGAGGTCGAACTCGCTCCGTTGCGCAAGGTCGACCCCTCGATCATTCGCTCCATCCGGCGGCAATGCGAACCGCGCCCAGTGCATCTCCTGCTGGACGAACGCGGTGAACTTCTGTCCACGCGGGAGTTCGCCGCACTCATCGAGGGCTGGCAATTCGAGGCCCGCGGCGCCATCGCCTGCTGGATTGGCGGAGCTGACGGTCATCCGGCGGAGCTTCGCAGCGGCGCCGACCGCGCCCTGGCCCTCAGCCGTTTCACGCTCCAGCACGAATTGGCTTTGCTGGTGTTCCTGGAACAGCTTTACCGGGCCTACACCCTCCTCCGCGGCGAGCCCTACCACCGCGACTGACTCGTCGCGGGCCAACGGCAGGGGCAAGCTCCATTTCACCGCGATATTAGACTTGCCTCGATGTTCGTCGCATGCGTTTAATGCAGATTCGAGAAGTTCTCGCAAATCTGAAATGCTTGCTTCCCGAAGTGTTGCAACCGGGGTCAAGGCCCTCGCCGTCGGCCACCACAAGGGCTGCTGGGAGGAAATCCTCAGCGCCCTCGAGGCGGCCGGCTTCGAAGTCGCGCGCGCGCCCAAGATCTCCGGCGCCCGCGCCGCATTCGCTGCCCATGACCTGGTCCTCCTCGATCTCTCGGCCAAGGACCCCGAGGAGACCGACAAGCTGATCTCCTGGCTTCGCGAAGAATCCGGCCGGCCTCTCTATCTCCTCGGCGTCGGCGCCGTGGGCGCGACGTCGCGCGAGGCTCTGGTGGCCAAGCTCCGGCTGAATGACTTGGTCGCGCTTCCCCTCGATCCGGAAGCCCTTCGCCAACGCCTGGTTTCCTTCGACCGTTGGCGGCGGCTCCGCTTTCACCAGACTGCCCCGGCGACATCCTCCGCTCCAAGCGCTCTCGAGCCTTTCTTCACGGGACGGCACGGAGGAAGGGCGGAAGATCCGGCCCGGATCTGGCTGCGGGAGACGCCCATCGGTGTGGCCATGCTCAACCGCAGCCTGCGTTACGTCTTGGCCAATCGCCGCTGGCGGGAGCAGTTCGATATGGGCGACCGCGAACTGACCGGGCGCAGTCACCTGGAACTCTTTCCAAACCTGCATGCCGCCTGGAAACCCATCTACGAGGCCTGCCTCCAAGGCGAGATCCGCAGGGGATCGGAATCTTTAACACCCTCGGATTCGGGACCGGGGGGAGAGTTGCGCTGGGAAATCCGCCCTTGGCACAACGGCTCCGGGCACATTGGGGGCATCACGATTTTCTTTGAGGAAGTCTGGGACCGGCCGCCGCCAGTGAGCGCGGACGCTCCTTCCGGCCTTTCCGCTGCCACAGAATCGTCCCCGGGACCGGCCGGGGCGGAACCCGCAACGCGAGCAGGGACCGCCGACATCGAGTCCGCGGAGCCCGGAAAGTCCACCGGTCCGCAGAACGACCCGGGGATTTTTTCGGAGATCCTCGAGCAGTTGTCGACCGGGATTGTCCTGTTGGACGCGGACGGAAAACTTGTATACGCCAACCGGCGCCACGCCGATTTGTTGGGACGGCCGGTAACCAGCGCCGGCAAGATGGAAACGTGGCTCGCAGAAGGATGCCCGGACCCATCCCAGCGAGAACGCCTCCTGGATTCCTGGCGCACCGATGTCTGGCAACGGCAGGTCACTCGGGTTTATGCCCTGCGCCATACGGAAGGAAGCACCCGCCTCCTGCGCATCCACCCACAGTTGCTCCTGCCGGAAAACCGTCTCCTGCTGACCTTGAGCGACGTCACCGAGGACAAACGCCAGGAGCAAGCTCTTCGGAATAGCGAAATGCGGTTCCGCGCCCTGTTCCGGGACTCCGGCGTTGGCATCGCCCTGACCGACGCTAGCCACAGCCTGCACGATATCAATCCGGCCTTGGAAGACATGCTCGGTCTTTCCAAGCGGAGTCTGCGCGGAACCTCCTTTGCCGATCTCGTGCACCCCGGGGACCGGACCCGGCTGGAGGAAGAGTTGGAACAAATGCGGACCTCCTGCGGGCGCCACCTGTCGCTGGATCTCCGTCTCCTTCGTTCCAACTCCGGTCCGGACGACGCCGTTTGGGCTCGAGTCCAGATCTGCGCCGTGCGAGACGCCCAAAAGGAACTGCTCTTTGAAGCGTTCTTCGTCCACGACGAGACGGCGGAACGGATCGTGCGGGCGGAGTTGGAAATCTGCCAAGAACAAAACCGGGCCCTGCTCAAAGCGGCGCCGGGCTTGATCATCCTCACCGATCGCGCCGGCGAAATCATCGAGTGGGTGGAAGGGGAACCGGCCGCGGTCCCGCGACCCGATCTCGAGAGCGGTCCGATGACGATCGAGGAAGCCATCCCCGCCTTCCGAGGACGCAGCGCAGCCCTGATCGCGGAGGCTTATGACGGAGGCACGGAGGTCCGGATCGATTTCGACCACCAGTCGGAGACATCGGTGGTCCCCTGCCGCGCGCGGGTCGTTGCCTGCCGTCCCCGGGACGCCGTGATCTTCATCCAAAGCGCGGTCGAAACCCCCGGCGCGGCGTCCAGCCCGTCGCCGGATGGTCAGTTCCTAACCGATGTCCACGACCGCCTGCGAAACAACCTCCAGATCGTCCATGCCCTGGTCAATCTTCCCTTTCAGGACGACCGCACCCTCGTGCCGTGGAACGCCCTGCCCGTTACCCGCAACCGGATCCGGGCCCTCTACCTCGTTCACCAGCTCTTGCGCATCGAAGACGGCAAGGAGCGCATCGACTTCCGGAAGTTTGCAGAGGGACACGCCGCGAACCTGATCGAATCCTTTCACGCCACGGGCCGAATCCGTTTTCATGCCGAATTTGAAACAGAACAATTCGATCTCTCCGTGGCCAGCCCGCTCGCGCTGATCTTCAATGAAATGGTCAGCAATTCGATTCAGCACGGTTTCCCCGGGGACACCCGCGGCAGCGTCTTGGGCCGGATCCGCCGGGATGATGAAAACCGCCTGGCTCTGTCGGTGATCGACGACGGACTTGGGCTGCGCGGCGCCGCTTCTGAAGTTCCCCATTCGGGTCTCGGCTTCAAACTGATTCAACGGCTGGCCCAACGCATCGGGGGCAGCTTCGAGGAAGCCGAGTCGAGCGAGACGGAGTTTGTTGTTTACTTCACGGAGCGGGTCGGCGAATAAGCGATCCGACTCATGGAACCTCTCCGAGTCCTGGTCCTGGAGAACGAAAATCTCCCGGGCGACCAGGTGAACGCGGTCTTGCGCTCCGCGGGCCTCGCTCCGGCCCGGTTCGCCTCGTCTCCCGAAGAGATCGAGCAGCTTGTCGCTGAGGACCGTCCCGACGCCGTATTTCTCAGTCTCCGGCCTGGCTACGCCTCGCGCGAACCGCTGCTCGCCGCCGACTTGACCTTTCGACACCGGATCCCGGTCTTTTACCTCGAGACGCGCTTCACCGAAGCCAACCTCCCCCTGGGCTACCTGGTTCGCTCCTGTGAAAGCTCCGGCCTCGCGGGCGCCCTCCGTTCTAACGGTCCTGTTCCAACCGCCTCCGGTGAGGATGGAATCCTGAAACGAATCGCGTCTCCGGCGGCGTTGCTATCGGCGGAAGGCCGCTTCCTCTCAGGAAATCCGGCGGCGCGAAGTCTTTTTGGCGCACCGGAGGGAGAAAGTCAGCCGGTGTTGCTCTGGGATCTTCCGGGCGCCGCCGCATTGAGTTCCGCACTGCGCTCCGAACTCCCGCGCGCCAAGCAAGACGGCGGCGTCGAAATCGAGGTTTTTGATCCTGACGATCGCCGCTGGTGGCGGGCTCAGCTCGAGCCGGCCGGCGATCATGTTTACTTGCACCTTCACGACATCACCGCGCGGATCCTGAGCCGGGAACAGGGCAACAGAGAAGAGAAGCTCGAAAACCTTGGGATTCTCGCCCGCGGTTTCGCTCATGATTTCAACAACGTCCTGACCGTCCTCCTGGGTCACCTGCACATGGCCCGCATCCATCAGCCGCTCCCGGCCGGCTGCGAAGCGGATCTCGATGGCGCTCGCGCCGCCGCAGCGCGGGCTCAGGGTATGGTCCAACAATTACTCACTTTCGCCCGGGGCGGCGCTCCCATTCGCGAGTCCCACGACCTCAACCGCCTCGTGCGAGAGTGGCTCGAACGCCGCCCGCTCACCAAATCCTGCCCCATCGAGTGCGAGTTGGCGCCCGTGCCCCTGCGCGTGGCCGTGGATCCGAATCAGATCCGCCGGCTTGTGGAGAATCTCGTCCGCAACGCGGAGCAAGCCCTTAGCTCCGGCGGGACCATTCGTCTCCGCGCCCGTCTGCTCGACCGGAACAGCCCCCCCGTTTCGCCCCTTCCCCGTCTGGATCCGGAACGCGCTTACGCCTACCTCGAGGTGCGCGACGAGGGGAAGGGCATCGCGGAATCCGATCTGCCGCGGGTATTCGAACCCTATTTCTCGACGCGCCCACAGGAGAACGCTTCCGGGCTGGGCCTCACCGTCTGCGAATCGATCGCGCGCGCCCACCACGGCGCCATGGCCATCGACACCCGGGAGGGCTCTCACACGGTGGTGTTCCTGCTCCTGCCGCTGGAAGCCGAACACGACGCCGGCTCCGCTCCCACCCCTGCTCCCGCCGCGGAACGTCCGGCCCCACGCGTGCTCGTCCTGGAGGACGATGAACAGGTTCGACGTTTCATCGGTCAGATCCTGCGGCTGCGTCCCTTCGAAGTGGTGGAAACCGCGGATGGCGAAGAGGCCGTGCAAGCCTTTCAGTCGGCTCGGGCTGCCGGCCAGCCCTTCGATGTTCTCATCTTCGACCTAACCATCCCCCAAGGGCTCGGCGGAAAAGACGCCATCGAGCGAATCCGCCGCCTCGATCCCAACGTGCGCGCCATCGTCTCGAGCGGTTACTACGATGATCCGGTGATGTCCAATCATCGCGAATACGGATTCAGCGCCGTTCTTCCCAAACCCTACGAACCGGCTGACCTGCTGCGAGTGGTCGAGAGCGTGCTGATCGCGAAGCCCGCGGCGCCCGCCGCATCGTGAACTCCGCCTTTCGCTGAGAGCAGGGACTGCCCCATCCGCCGACGTTCTTTTCCATGACCCTCCTCGTTCTGGCCGCCGGTCTGGGCAGCCGCTATGGCGGCCTCAAGCAAATGGACCCCATGGGGCCCTCCGGCGAAACGGTGCTCGACTATTCCGTGTATGACGCGCTCCGCGCCGGATTCCAACGCGTCGTGTTTGTCATCCGGCGCGATTTCGAAGACGAATTCCGGCGCGTGATCGGCGCCCGGTTCGACGCCCTGGCCCCAGTATCCTACGCCTTCCAATCGATCGACCGGATCCCGGATGACTTCGTTCTACCCCACGGACGTTCCAAGCCCTGGGGCACCGGTCATGCCCTGCTCTGCGCCCGCGACGTCGTCCACGAACCCTTCGCCGTGATCAATGCCGACGACTTCTACGGCCTGCCCGCCTACCGCATTATGCGGTCCTTCCTCGCAGAAACGCCGGATCGAGATTGCGAAGGTCGCGCCCTCTACGGCATGGCCGGTTACCGGCTCGACCGGACCCTTTCCGAATACGGCGCCGTGGCGCGCGGCCTCTGCCAGACGGATTCGGATGGAGATCTCCTAACCGTGACTGAAATCACGGACATCCGCAGCGACGGCGACGGCCCCTACTGCGCGGGGCCCGGCGGCCTCCGCCGCTCCTTCACGGGTCAGGAAATGGTCTCCATGAACTTCTGGGCCCTCCGCCCGTCCCTGTTCCCTCTGTTGGAAGCGCTCTTCCGAACCTTCCTCGAGTCGAGCCTCACGGCGCCGAAAAGCGAGTTCTACATTCCCACCGCAATCGACGCCCTCATTCGCCAAAACGCAATCAGAGTGCGTTTGGTCCCGGCGGACAGCATCTGGTTTGGCATCACCTATCGGGAAGACAAACCCCTGGTCCGGGAGAAAATCCGCCAACTCGTCGAAAGCGGCGCCTATCCAAGAAACCTGTGGTCCGCTTCGCCCGTTCCGGCGGTTCGCTAAACGAACTCTCGCGCCGGGATTCACGCCACGCTTCCAACGCATGCCTCATCCCCGTTCGAGCGTCATGCCCGCCGCGCTCATCACCGGCGGCGCCGGTTTTATCGGAAGCCACATCGCCGCGCTGCTGCACGGACGCACCGAACTGCGCGCGCTCGATAATTTCCGCTCCGGACAGGCCGAAAACCTCGAAGGTCTCGGAGTGGAACTTTTCGAAGGGTCCATCCTGGACACCAGCCTGCTGGCCCGCGCCCTGTCCGGGGTGAGTCACGTCTTTCACCTCGCCGCCATGGTCAGCGTCGAAGAATCCCTGGAACGTCCGTTAGACTGCGTCGAGGTCAACGTCTGCGGCACCCTGCGACTTCTCGAAGCCGCCGCCGCTGCTGGAGTGCGCCGCGTCGTTTTTAGCAGTTCCGCGGCGGTCTACGGCGAACGGCCCGAGGCCGTCAAACGCGAGGATCTCCCTCCCGATCCCCGCAGCCCTTACGCCATCGCCAAGCTCGATGGAGAATACTATTGCCGCCTCTATGCCGCAGAACGCGGCCTGCAAACCGTTTCCCTGCGCTATTTCAACGTCTACGGACCGCGTCAGGATCCGGCCAGTCCCTACGCCGCCGCTGTGCCCATTTTTATCCGGCGCGCTCTGGCCGGAGAACCTCTCGAGATCTTCGGCGACGGGCAGCAAACGCGCGACTTCGTCTACGCCGCCGATGTCGCGGAAGCCAACCTTCTGGCAGCCACCCATCCCGATGCCGCAGGCGTCTACAATGTGGGCAGCGAATCCGTGCTGACCATCGCCGACCTCGCCCGGCGGATCATTGGAAGTACCGGCAGTTCTTCCCCAATCCGCTTTCTTCCCCCGCGTCCAGGAGACCTCCGCCACTCCCGGGCCGCCACGGCCCGGTTGCGGGCTCTGGGCTTTCGTCCCCGTTACTCGCTCGAACAAGGGTTGTCCCGAACCATTGCCTCTTTCCAGGAAAGGAAAGGGCGGTGAAGGCCCCCGCCTTCACCGCCCCCGGGAACCCGCAGCGGCGGGTCCCGTTTTCCTCCCCTTTGGCTGGCTAGAGAGACACTTCAGCGGAAGTGCTTGCCGCCAGAGTCGCGTAGGCCGGAGACCCGTGCTCGCGCACGTCGAGACCCTCCGCCTCTTCCTCTTCCGCCACCCTCACGCCGAGAGTGAACTTGAGGGCCAAAAACACCGCCAGAGAAAAGAGGAACGCAGAACCGCAAACCACGCCGATGCCCAGCGCCTGACTCGCGATGCTCTTCCCGCCTAACACACAGGCCAGAGTTCCCCAGACCCCACAAATCCCATGCACAGAAATGGCGCCCACCGGATCATCGATCTTGAGCCGGTCGAGGGCGACGATGGAAAAGACCACGATAACGCCGGCGATCATGCCCACCAAGATGGCCAGCGCAGGAGAGAGAATGTTCGCACCGGCCGTGATTCCCACCAAGCCGGCCAGAATGCCGTTCAAGGCCATGGACAAATCCGGCTTCCGCAGAAACACCCAAGCCGCTCCAATCGCCCCCATGCAGCCCGCCGCCGCCGCCAACGATGTGGTCACAAACACCAGCGACACCCCCGCCGGATCCGCGCTCAAGACCGAACCCCCATTGAATCCATACCACCCCAGCCAGAGGAGAAACACTCCGATCACCGCCAACGGCATGCTGTGCCCAAGGATCGGCTTGATCCCGTCTCTAGTGTACTTGCCGCGCCGCGGACCCAACACCAGCACACAGGCCAGCGCCGCAAACCCGCCGAAGGCGTGCACCATGGTCGATCCCGCAAAATCGGTGAATCCGTACTTGGCCAGAATGCCCGTTCCCCAGTGCCAGCTTCCCACAACGGGATAAGCCAGAGCCACCAGGAGCGTGGCGAAAATCATGAACGAAGGAAGCTTCACGCGTTCCGCCACCGCGCCCGAAACGATCGTCGCAGCCGTCGCGGCGAACATGGCCTGGAAAATGAAATCCGACCAGTACGTGTAATTGTTGTATTGTGAAGTGACGTGCTCCGCAGCCTCCGCGGCCGGATAGCCGATGAAACCGCCGATGGAAAGGATGCCGTTCCACGCGGCGCCGGCCGCCACCGCTCCCGCGTCAGCGTCCCACCAGATGCCGGGGTAGTGGGTGTTGAATCCAATGACCGCATACGTCAGGATCCCGACGCAGATGATGAACGTGTTCTTGAACAGCACATTCACCGTGTTCTTGTGCTGCGTCAGACCGGATTCCAGGCTCGCGAAGCCCAGGTGCATCACGAACACCAGAGCGGCGGCGATCAGGATCCAGAGGTTATCGACCACAAACTTGCTGTCGGTCGCCGCGGTCTGCGCCGCGTTCGCCGCAGCCATCGCTTCATCGGCTGTGGCCGCGAATACCTGAAAGCCTCCGCCGCAACTGAAAGCGGCTGCGGCGCCCGAAAGCAGGAACAACCAACGTGAGGGGTTTCCGAATCTCGACATGGGTAGGGATCGTATGGGTAAGGGTTGGATCAACTTGCGTGTGTCGCCGAGACGGATAAGCAACCGCCGTGCCAGGTTCGGAAGTGGAAACGAAGAATATTGCGACGAAGACGGCGGTGCTTTCCCAGCCCGCATTTCTCATACCGTTACGGCGCGAGGCGCCGCGAACACCTTTGTGCCCAGGCCGCGCGCAGCCGAGGGCGCCGGGCTGGGTGAGCGCGCCTCAAGCCCTCACCCAGCGGAACTCGCGCGAATTCCAGCGAGAAGCTCCTTTTCCGGACGAGCCGTCACCCAGCGAACGTCGCGGGAAATCCGATCCTTAAGCCCGAGGATGAGCCGCATTGTAGACAGCCTTCATCCGTTCCACGCTCACCTGGGTGTATATCTGCGTCGTGGACAGACTGGCGTGCCCTAACAATTCCTGCACGCTCCGCAAGTCAGCCCCGTTGTCGAGCAGGTGCGTGGCAAAACTGTGGCGCAACTTGTGCGGGCTCACCCGGATTGGAATGCCCGAGAGCCGCAGATACTTCTCGACCACGGCGCCAATGGCGTTTCGGGACATCCGGCCCCGCAGCTTGTTCACAAAGAGAGGGCCGTCCCGCACTCGCGCGGCGTTCAGGTAGACCTGGAGAGCCCGCGCCGCATGCGATCCGAGCGCGCAAATCCGTTCCTTCCCGCCCTTGCCCCGCACCCGGATCGTATCGGAGTACGGATCGACATCGGCATGGTTGCTCCGGGCCACCTCCTCCAAGCGCATCCCCGTGCTGTAGAAGATTTCCAGGATGGCCGCGTCCCGTTCGCCCGCCCAACACGGCGCCTGCTTTGGCTGTTCCACCCGCATCGGCAAAGCCAACAAATCCTCGACTTGCCGCACGGTCAGCACCACCGGCAAACCACGCTCCCTCTTGGGAAGCTGCACCGCCAACAAGGGATTCTTCTCCAAACCCCGGCGCCGGGTCAAATACCGGAAGAAACTCCGCAACGCCGCAAACCGGAGCCGCACCGTGTTGCGCGCCTTTCCCGACTTCATCAAGCGAAACAAGTGCCCGCGAAAATCCTCAGGGGACAAGGATCCCCAGCCGGGAAACGCGGGGCAATTCTCCCGAAATGCCCGCAGCGCGTGCTCGTAGTTGCGCAGTGTCCGCGGCGAAACATTCCTCTCGACGGACAGAAACTCGAGGAAGGCCTCGACATCCGGATCCGCCGGAACGGGTTGCGAACCCGGTTCCAGGTTCGCCGGTTGAGCGCCGCGCCGCTTCATTCCATTCGATGGGACTTCATTCTTTTGACCTCAACCGGCCCTTGGGTCAAGTTGAGGATCCTCTCTCGATGCTCACCAAACGAATCATCCCCTGCCTGGACGTCACCGGCGGACGGGTCGTCAAAGGCACCCGCTTCGTCGACTTGCGCGATGCCGGAGACCCGGTCGAGTGCGCCATGGCTTACGACCTCCAAGGCGCTGATGAACTGGTCTTTCTCGACATCACCGCCTCCTCCGACGGGCGGGCGACCATGGTCGCCGTGGTCGAACAAACCGCAGCCAAATGCCACATGCCTTTCACCGTCGGCGGGGGACTCCGTAGCGTCGAAAACATGCGTGCCATGCTTTTGGCGGGCGCTGACAAAGTCAGTGTCAACACCGCGGCGATTCACGATCCCAGCATGATCACCCGCGGCTCGGAAGCATTCGGCGCGCAGTGCATCGTCCTCGCCATCGACGCCAAACGCAACGCCGAAGGCGGTTGGACCGTCTACACGCACGGCGGCCGGCGTCCAACCGGCTTGGATGCCATCGAGTGGGCGCGCCGCGGAGAGCAACTCGGGGCCGGCGAAATCCTCCTCACTAGCATGGACGCCGACGGCACTCTCGACGGTTACGATCTGGAATTGACCGCCGCCGTCAGCCGGGCCACCAGCATCCCGGTCATCGCCAGCGGCGGCGCCGGAACCCTCGATCACCTCGCCCGCGCACTCGACCAAGGCCGCGCCGACGCCGTGCTTGCCGCCAGCATCTTCCATTTTGGACAGCACACCATCGCGGAAGCCAAGGCCTACCTGACTAGCCGGGGAATCCCAGTGCGGCCTGCGCAAGTCCTGGAACCACTGCGCAGTTAACCCCTGACCACCGGCCGTCCGCAAGCCTTCGCGGCGCGGGCACTCCTGCCCGCGAGGGCTTGCGGCATAGCGGCGGACAGGAGTCTCCGCTACCTCATCTCTCCCCTCTGTGTACTCTGCGTATTCTGCGGTTAAAACAAAGGGCCGTAGCCAGGCCGCTGAGGCTGGTTGAGGGGGTGTTGGTTGATTCTGGAACGGCGCGGCACGCGAGGGCCAGGAATTGGGCCGGGCTTTCAGCCCTCAAGACGAGAACCCGGGGCGATGCCCCGGGCTGAAATAGCCCGCGCCTTTGGCGCTATGGGAGGAATTGGGCCGCGCTTTCGGCCGGCCGCTTACTGGCACCCCTGCCGGGGTGCGGATCGACTTGCAACTCACACCGGTGGTGAAGCGCAGCGACACCACCGGAGACGGTCGACCCATCACCCGCACCCCGGCAGGGGTGCCAGCCCGCGCACAGAGCCGCCGAGGTACTCGTGCAACCGCTTTCTCCACGCAGGCACAATAATGGGTTCGCGGTGTTTTCGTCGCGTCATCCAATCTTCGGCTCGAGCACAAAATCAGAGTCCACTCTCCGGAACTTCGCGTCAAAACTGTAAACGCCCTGACATCCTCTCTTGCGCGCTTTCTGGCGAATGAAATGGTCCGACCAATCTCCCCCCTCCGCATAGGCTTCCGTCGCGGACGCCACGCTTTCCTCGTCTTCCCATTCCACATCGGAAAGGGACAGCAGTCCGCGCAATGCGTCCAGAACGCGTGCCGGTTCCCATCCATAGGCGCGCCGCAACACCCAAACCAATTCCGCGACCACCAAGTCCGGCACAAAGACGGCCTGTCCTTCCTCGAGCACGGTCTCCGCGGCCGCTAACTGACTGGGATCGTCCCTTGTCAGCAACCGGACGATCACATTGGTGTCCAGCGCCATCATAGCTCAGGCATCCTCGCCTTTCGCGGCGCCTGACTCGACCGCATCCCTCATCGCGTCTACTGTCAGAGCCTTCTTTCTCCCCGTTCCGGGAAGCTGCCGCGCCCATTCGACCATCCGCCGGTTCTTTGCCCGCAGAATCACCTGCCCACCCTCGCTCTGAAACACAACGGTATCGCCCGGACTCATTCCCAGAATCTTCATCACCGCCACCGGCACAGTGACTTGGTTTTTTCCTGATACCTTGGATTTCGCGATCATGCTTTACTTTATCGCAGAAGTCCGGCATGGCAATGCGTTCTTTTGAGATCTCACACTCGCCGCGGAGTCCCCACCAGGCTCCAGCCACCTGTTGGGAAAAAATCCAAATCGAAATCGGGATCGCTATCGAAAGACCATGGCCTTGGGGCACGAAAAGCTTGATGTCTACCGCTTAGCGATTGGCTACGTCGCGTGGGTGTTCGAGCATTCTGATGAATTGAAGCCGAATACGGAGTCGGTCCCGATTTCGATAGCGATTTCGATCTCGATGAAAAGAATTCCCAACCAGACGCTGCACTCAACGGCGCTCCGCGCCCGCGAGTGAGCTTTGACGTGGGGCGGAGACTCCTTTCCGCCACAGGTTCTCTACCGGGGGGCGGACGCCATGCCGCAAGAGTCCGCGGGCAGGGGCGCCCGCGCCTCATTCGACCCCACGTTCTTCCACTCGCACCCCGTCGCGCACGCTTTCCCCGGGGTGGAGAACAACCCGTTCTCCTTCCTCCAGTCCATTGAGGACTTGGCAGCGAAAACTGCCCACCTGACCGCGCTCGATTCGCCGCAAGTGAGCGCGGCCGTTCTCCACCACAAACACCGCCCAACTGTCTTCCGCACGAAACAAAGCGCCGGCGGGCGCCTGCAATACGTCCTCGCCTTCCCACACCACGACTCGGGCCTCCACCCGGTAGCCGTCGCCCAAGGACTGCAAGCGCTCCGGACTCTCCGTAAAATCCATGACCACCCAGACGCGCTGTTCCTCCACACCAAGCGCCGAGATTTTGGTGAATGCGGCAGGCTCGACCAAGCGGACCCGGCCTTGCAACGGTTCCTGACCGCCCCAATGCTCGAAGCGCGCCTTCGCCCCGGGCAAAATGCGCACGGCTTCGCTGGAAAGCACGTCCACTATGACCTCGAGATCGGCGGGATCGCCCAGTTCAAGCAGGGGGGCGCCCGCGGGCAAAACCGTCGTGCTTTCCTGCAGGACCCGCAATACCCGTCCATCGATGGGAGCGCGAATCGCAAAACGCCAGATTTCCTCACCGCCTTGTTCCGCTCCGCGCGTGTGCAGCAATGCCGCCTTTGCCTGCTCGAGTTCGAACTCAGCGATCTGCATTCCTAACTGCGCGGCCCGGAGATCGGCCGCGGCGGCCGCGGCAAGGGTCTCCACACGCTCCATCTCGTGCCCTGTAATGATGTCCTTCTCGTAAAGTTTGCGCACCCGGCCGTGTTCGTTGGCGGCAAACCGGTCTTCCGACCGGGCCCGGTCGAGCGCGGCGCCCGCCCGTTCCCAGGCAGCTTCCGCCGCCTTGACCATCGCCTCGGCCTGAGCCCGGGCCCGGCTGTCAAGCAACTGAGGATCCTGAGGTTCCACCTCCGCCAAAACCGTCGTTCCGGCCTCGACACTGTCCCCCGCTTCCAGAGCGACGCGCAACAGCCGGCCCGCAAAGGGCGTCGAGACCACATACTTCTCCCGGATCCGCGTTTGGCCGTCCTCTTCGACAAGCACCTCCAAAGGACCGCGTTCGACCAGGGCGAGATCCACCGCCAACGGCGATGGCCGCAACGCCAGAACCGCAAGGATCGCCGTCGCCGCCAATGCCGCCGCCGCGATGAGCCTCTTTCCCGTTTTCCCTAGTCTCTGCACTTGAGCGCTCCAATCATATCCAGTTTTCGCACTCTCCCGAAAATCGCGCATCCCGAAAGAACGGCGGCGGTCAGCGTCACAAAAGTTGCAACGGCATACGTCGACGGATACACCACCGCCGGGATCCGGTAGAATTCCGTGTCCATACCGCGTGCGGACAGCACCACGAACACCCAGCCCAACAGCCAGCCCACCGGCACGGCCAGAATGGTCAGCAGAAAAAGTTCCCCCACCAGAATCCATCCCGTCTCTCGGCGCGTGAAGCCGAGCACGCGCAAGGTGGCCAACTCGTGGTTGCGCTCGGCAAAGGCGACGCGCGCGCTGTTGTAGACCACGCCAAAAGCAATGACCGTCGCGAAAAAGATGTTGAACGCCTGCATCGTAAGCAGACTTTCCTCCATCGTTTCCCGGAACTTCCGAATGGCCGCAGCCTTTATCTCGACCCCGGCCACAAAGGGCATCCCTCGCAACTTCCCATAGATCGTCTCCAACCCGGCCGCGTCCACCCGCATCCGCGCGCCGCTGACGGCTGGCCCTTCCTCCAGGATGCGGTTGAGCGCTTCGATATCCATGTGCGCCGCCAGTCCCGTGAGATCTTCGCTGAACCCGGCGACACGCAACGGGAACCGGGGCCGTTTTCCCTCGAGCACCTCGACCTCGACAGCCTCGCCGAGACCAATCTCGAGAACTTCTCCGAGCTTCGCAGACAAGATCATGCTCCCTTGCTGCGGAATCTCTAAAAACCCGTGGTCTGCTCGTGGAAACCGCACCAATTCGGACTCCGGCGGCACGCCGCTTAGGGCGAGAAGCCGGGAGCGGTGACCGGACCGCAGCCTGACCGGCACGGTGCGAAAAGGCTCGACCTGCAAGACGCCGGACAGACGCCGAAGCTCCCGCGCCGCCCTGTCGCTGCGCGGTTCCACCAGCGTCACCGTGAGATCCTCCCGCTGAAGAACCGCGGTCTGCCGTTCGATAAGGTAACCGATCGCGTCCTTCATGCTGTTGCCCAAAACCAAGACGGCGACAGCCAGAGCGATTCCGGCGACGGTCATGAGCGACCTAACTGGACGGCGCTCAATCTGACGCAGCATCATCCGCATCACCGGAGAAAGCAAGCGCTCCAACCCCGCCCGTTCCACCAACGCTGTGCGAAAGACGGGCGGAGGCTCCGGTTGCATCGCTTCGGCAGCAGGCAAGACCACGGCCCGGCGGACCCCGGTCAGGACCGCGCCCAGACCCGCAGCCAATCCGATTCCCAACGCCGCAGCCGCCACCCAGGCATCGAGCCGGTAGTCCAGCGCCGGAAACCGGTAGTAGCTCGCATAGATGCGCGTCAAACTCCGGCCCAACCATACTCCTCCGCACACGCCTATCGCGGCGCCCAGAATGACGATGAGCCCCGCGAACATCAAATAATGTCGCGCGATCGCGGCGCTCGAATACCCAAAGGCCTTGAGCATCGCAATCTGTTCCCGCTGCGAAGCCACCAATCGAGAAATCACGATCTGCAAGAGAAACGCGGCGATCCCCAGAAAAATCGAAGGAGCGGCCGTGGCCATGACCCGAAGCTGCTTGAGTTCATCGCTAAGGTAACGATCGGAAAGCTGATCCCTGCGCCCGTAAGCTCCAAGACCGCCGTAAGGCTCGGTCAGGTGGTCCAACTGAAGGATAATCTCCTCCTCCGACGATCCCGGCATCCGCTGAAGAGAGACGTCGTTGAAGGCTTCGAGCATGTTGAAGGCGGCCGCGAGTTCCTCGTAGCCTACCCAAAGGACGCCGAAACGTTCGTCATCGGGAAAGATCCCCGCTCCCCCGATCTGAAAGACATACTCCGGGGAGATGGCCACACCGGCGAGGGTGAGCTTCTGATATTTCCCGTTCACCACCGCGTGCAGTACGTCTCCCGGTCCCAGGCCATGGGCCTCAGCGAAAGCTTCGCTGGCGATGGCCTCGCCCCGCCCGCGCTCGATCTGACGGCCGAGCCGGAGATGCAGCCGGTTCAGGACCGGCTCGCCCGATTCCGGCACGGAAATGAGGCGCCCTACCGCGGGCTCAGTCATCCCCGGGACCCGGAGATTCACATCCACAACGATGCGCGTTTCCACCCTGGCCACACCGGGAATCTCGGCGATGCGCGCAGCCAGAGTGCGGGGGGCTCGTTTCATCGAGGCGAAGACTTGGGCGAAGCGATAGCGCTCGTAATAGGCTTCCCGGGAGCGTTTCAAAGCCTCGATCATGGTCAAAGACATGACGAACGTGGCCAAACCCGCAGCGATGACCAGGACGATGGCCAACACTTGACCCTTCATCCCCGCGAGATCGCGGAGCAGTTTGCGGTCCAATGCTTTCAACTCCGTTTCACCAGCTCAGCTCTTGCGCCTCCATCCTCCTGGAATTGCTGTCGATCCGCGAAATCTTTCCTCCGGAAAGGTGGACGACGCGATCGGCCATCCCGGCGATGACTGCGTTGTGGGTGATCACCACGGTCGTGGCGCCGAGCTGGCGATTGGCGTGCGCCAGCACCTCCAACACCGTGACTCCCGTGACTACATCGAGCGCTCCCGTGGGCTCGTCTGCTAACAAAACATCGGGCCGCTTGACCACGGCTCGAGCGATGGCCACTCGCTGTTGCTCCCCGCCGGAAAGCTGGGACGGAAAGTGATCCATCCGGTGACCGAGCCCGACCAATTCGAGAGCCGCGTCCGGAGCCATGGCTGTGTCCGCGATTTCAGTGACGAGGGCGACATTCTCTCGGGCCGTGAGACTGGGCAGGAGATTGTAGAATTGAAAGACAAATCCCACGTGACGGCGGCGAAACCGGGTCAATTCGGCCTCGCTCAGGCGTCCTAGATCTTGGCCTCTGTAGGTAACTTGCCCCTCGGTCGGCCGGTCGAGCCCGCCGAGAATGTTCAACAACGTCGACTTCCCGCTCCCCGAGGGTCCCAGCAGCACGATGAATTCGCCCTCGTAGACTTCCAAATCAACGCCGCCCAGTGCGGTCACCTCGATTTCCCCCATCCGGTAAACGCGCGACACGGCACACACACTCAGGACCCGTGCTCGCTCCGGATTCCGGATCTGAGCGACTTCGGTTCGAGAATCGGGGCCGGAGCGCGGGTGCACCATAAGAACCTAGCCGATCCCGCGGATCCCGGGAAAATGCAAATCCCGTTCCGCTCTCACGGAGCGCCGGGAGCCAAACGGGATGGACCGGTGTCCGTCCCTCCAGGAGAACCGGCCCATCCTTGTTAGGCGCGCAATGGGCCGGCGCCCCACCCCAGAATGCCGCGCGACGCCCATCACCGCCTTCCATCGCGAAATACCCGCTTGTAGCTGCCTCCCCGCCTTGGCTAGCCTTCCGGAGCCATGGCTAAGCTCTGGTTGGATCCCCCAAGATTCTGGCGATCGTCTTCCCCATCACCGCTTTCGTGGCCTGCGGCTTCGAGCACTGTGTCGCCAACATGTACATCCTTCCGCTGGGCAAGATCCTGGCCAACACTCCCGAGATCGGCACGGCCGCCTCCGAGGGAGTCAACGCCGCGGGCCTCCTGCGCAATCTCATCCCTGTAACCATCGGAAACATCTTCGGCGGAGCCATCATGGTGGGCCTGGTCTACTACGTCGTCTATCTCCGCGGTCACAAAAGCTAGAAACTTGGATAGCCGGCTTCTACCCCGGCGAGGGGAATCCAGCGCCGGTTTCTCCCTATAAAACGCCCCCTCTGGCATTCGCAATGCGACGCCTGCACCGTATACTCCGCCCGGTTTTCACGCCTTCTCACCCATGCGCATGACCCCTTCACAGTTCATCCGGTGGCCGCACAAAGCGATCACCCTCCTGGGCATGTCCGGAGTGGGCAAGACGACGCTCGCCAATCGCCTCCCTAAAACCGGGTGGTTTCACTACTCCGGCGATTACCGGATTGGGACCCGCTACCTCGCCGAACCCATCCTCGACAACATCAAACGGCAAGCCATGCAGGTGGGATTCCTCCGGGATCTGCTTCGCAATGACTCTATCTACATCGCCAGCAACATCTCCGTGCACAACCTCGAGCCGGTCAGCACCTTCCTGGGCAAGATCGGCCGTCCCGATTTGGGCGGACTCCCGGTTGACGAATTCAAAAAAAGACAGCGGCTGCACCGGGATGCAGAGATCGGCGCCATGCGCGACGTGACCTCCTTCATCGAGAAGGCTCAGGAGATTTACGGTTACGCCCATTTCATCAACGACGCCGGCGGGAGTCTTGGCGAATTGGACGACCCCGAGACCGTGGAAACCTTGGCTGATCACACCCTGATCCTCTACCTCGAAGCCGGCCCCGGCCTCGAAGAAGAGTTGATCCAGCGGGCCATCGATGATCCCAAGCCCCTCTACTACCAGGAAGCCTTTCTCGATCAGCAACTCGCGGTCTACCTCCGCGAAACCGGCCTTCGCGGACCGGACGAGATCGTTCCCGATGATTTCGTCCGCTGGATTTTTCCAGCTCTCGTCGCCCATCGCCGCCCGGAATACCAAAGCATCGCCGGCCGCTATGGTTACACCGTCGACGCCCGCGAAATCGAAGGCGTGCGCGGGGAGGAAGACTTTCTGCGCCTGGTCGCGGGAGCTTTGGATCGAGCCTGAAATGCGGTTGTGTTATTCCTGACTCTCGAACAGCAAGCCGTCTCGCAGCCACTGACTCACCATCTCCCGAAAAGCCGTAGCCGCAGGATCTTGCGCCTCACGAGACCAAACCATGACCAGAGGAATAAAGCGGGCCGGCGTAAGCGGCAGGAGGCGCACCGCCTCCGTCTCCGGCTGGGCGCTCTCGGGAACGATTCCAACGCCGGCGCCCGCCTCCACGTATTGCAGGATCGTGCCGATCAGGCTCGGAGTATGGGCCAGCCGTGGCGCGAACCCGGCTTCCTGACAAGCCGCCCGAATGGCGTCGTGCGATCCCGCTCCCTCGCGCCGCGCCAGAATGACAATGGGTTCGCCTTTCAGCTTCTTCCAGGCCAGGCTTGACCGGCCGGCCAGGGGATGACCGGCTGGCAACGCCGCACAAAGCCTCTCTCGCCGCAACAAAAGCGAATGCAGTCCCAGAGACGCGTGAGCCAGAACCGGCCGGGTCAATCCGATCGAGAGCCGCCCCTGAGAAACCATCTCCCATACCCGCTCGGGCGTGCGCTCTTCCAACACCACCGTCACTCTCGGATAGGCCAAACGGTAAGCCCGCAGCAAACGGCCAAGGAAGGTTCGCGTCGGCGGCCCGATGTACCCGAGTCGCAATTCGCCCTCCTCCCCGGCCGCAGTGCGCCGGACCCGGCGCAGCGTCTCATCCAACCGTTGCAACAACAATCCGGTGTCGTGCAAAAGCACCGCTCCGGCAGGCGTCAGACGCATCGTGCGCCGGGTCCGTTCGATGAGTTGCACGCCCACCGCGGCCTCCAAATCCTGAACCGCGCGGCTCAGCGCGGGCTGGACGATGTTCAGCCGTCTGGCGGCCTTGGAAAAACTGAGTTCCTCAGCAACGGCTTGAAAGTATCTGAGATGACGCAGCTCCATAGATGCCGGTTCAGCATAAAAGTGATGCCAAAACTCTATTTCTGTTACAACAACAAACCGGCGTTCGTCCCTTGCTTTCATCCGCTCTTCCCTTCCGCCATGTCGCTCGCGCCGCCCCGCAAGAAAAAGCTTTGGGCTTGGTTCCTCTGGCTCGGCCTCTTTTACAGCGTCTGGATCTGGCTCGTCTTCGGTCACGACCGCTGGAACACCGTCCAGGAGCACTGGCCCATCGCCCTGGCGATGGCCTTGGGCAGTTATGCGGCGGGATCCACTCCGATGGGCGGCGGCACCATCGGCTTTCCGATCCTCGTGCTGCTCTTCGATCAGCCGGCTCAATTGGGCCGGGATTTCAGTTTCGCCGTCCAGTCTATCGGGATGACCAGCGCCAGCATTTTTATCCTGGCCCGCCGCCAGCCGCTGGCTTGGGCCATGCTCAAGGGCGCGATGGCGGGCGCCCTCATCGGAACTCCCCTCGGCATCTTCGCCGTGGCGCCCTTCATCCCCGGCCTCTGGATCAAACTCACCTTTGCCGTGGTCTGGGCCAGTTTCGGCATCCTCCACCTCTTTCGCATCCGCGAGATTGCCTCCCATCAGGGAATGACCGATTTCGACGAGCGCTGGGATTACCGGGTCGGCCTCGCCATCGGCCTGGTCGCGGGTTTCACTGTCGCCGCCGTCACCGGAGTGGGAATCGACATGGTCCTTTACGCCGTCCTGGTCCTGCTCTGCCGGGCTGATCTCAAGATCGCCATTCCCACTTCCGTGGTCATCATGGCCTTCACCTCTCTGGTGGGAATCGCCACCAAGAATCTGTTCACCGGAGTGCAACCCGGAGTTTTCGAAAACTGGTTGGCTGCCGCGCCCGTGGTCGCGCTGGGAGCGCCGCTGGGAGTCTTTGTCGTCGACATCCTCGGCCGCAAATCCACCCTGCTCGTGGTCGCGGTTCTGTGCGTCGGTCAGTTCGTCTGGACCTGTTGGGAGGAGCGCAGCGCTCTCGGCCTCGGCGGCCTGGCGCTGTCCCTCCTGGCCGTCGGCCTTTGTTTGTTCGGATTCGAAAGGCTCCGCTCCTGGGGCGCCGTGTTGGTGGGAGAACGCAAGGCCCGGAAACTCCGCAACAATCCGGCCCCAGCCGGAAACGTCCCGGATCCGCTGGGCTAACTCTGGCCTGCGGCCGCCCGTCCGGGTTCCGCATTCATGCGGCCTGGAAAGCCCGGGAAGCCTTCCCCCGGAAGCCGCCTTGCCAAAGGCGGAACCCCTCTTGGTCAGGTTTCTGTCCGGCTCGCCGGTCACGAATCTCGATTCGCTCCCTCCTCGCGTCGCGCCAACCCTCCCAACAAGCCCGCGCGGCAACACCGAATCAATCCACAGGCCCTGAAGGCGGACCGCCCGGAAGCCTCAGGGTTCCCGGTCCTCCTCAACCTCCTCGCTCCGGATCAGGTAGGCGAAGAGATTGCGCAGCTCCCGATGGTTCAACGCGTTTACCAATCCGGAGGGCATCGTTGAAACCGGAACCGGGGTCACCCGCCGGATCTCGGCGTTGGCGATCTCGAGGGACTTCCCGGGTCGCATCAGATCCGTGGCCAAGCGGATCGCATTCTCGTCCCGCGATAGCATTCTCCCCGAAAACGAGCGCCCATCTCCCGTTTCCAAAAGGACGACGCGATACTGATCCGAAATGGCGCGGCTCGGATGAATCGTCGCTTCCAACAGATCGCGAATCGTAAACCGTTGACCGATCGTCGACAGGTCCGGCCCGCTCGATCCGCCCTCGCCCCGAAACCGGTGACACACGATACATCCCGCGGCGGCATACATCTTCCGGCCGTTAACCAGATCGGCGCCCCGGAACCCGTCCTCGCTCAGTTCCAGGGCATCCTCGAGCGTCCACTCCCGGCCGGGACCTTCAGGCACGGGCAACCCTTCCGCCAGCGGCGTCGCCATTTCTGCGCCGATGGATTCGAACTCCTCTCGCTCCGCCTGCGACAAGCGATCCAACGCCAGCTCCCGGATTCGCTCCCAAAACTCCCGGTATTGGTGTCCTCCTTTCGATACCGCCAAAGCTTCGGCGATCAGTTCGAAATAGCGCTGGCGCTGCTCCCTGGTCCACCCGTCCTTGATCCACAGAAGCATCTGCGCATGGTGCATTCGCTCGATGCGTGGAGCGGACTCGATCATATCTTTCACGGCGATTCCGTATTTCGGATTACGAACGAAATAGCCCGAGCCCAAGGCAGGCCGGTCCCCCAAATCGGCCTCCATCAGTTCCAGCACGGGATCGATGACCGATGGGTCGCCCAGAAAACACAGCAGCCGCGATAGCTCGCGGTTCACCGTAGAATCGGAACTGGGAAAATGGGGCCGGAGCCAATGATTCACTTTCAGTCCCAGGGCCTCGACCGCTTCTCCGCCGCGGGCAAAGGCAAGTTCCGCAATGCGCAAGATTCGAAGCTGGACCTCTCCCGCCGAGGTCTCCCAAGGCAATTGAACGAGCTTCGCCAAAACCTGCGCCTGATCCTCCGAACCGCCCTGCCGCGCCAGGGCCAGGAGCGCGTTGACCGGCGTTCCGGCGCCGCCTTGTTCCACAACCCGCTCCCGCCAGGAACTCACCGGATAGGATTCCAGCGCCACACGCGCCGCGAAACGAATGCCCCGGTCGCGATGGTCCAGGTAGGGCCAGACTTGCTGGACGCCCCCGGGCGGCGCCCCGCCGTGGCGCCTCTCCAGTTCGCGGCGCAAGGCATGCAATTCGCCCTCTTCCGCGGCCGGTTCCGGTCCGCTCTGGACCTTGCTGACGTCTTCCTCCCCCGTGTAGCGCACCCGGTAAAGCGCCGACCCAAGCCGGCGGCCGCCCACAATGAAATAAAGGGCCCCGTCGCCGCCGATCACCAAGTCCGTCAGAGGCAGTCCGCGCCCTCCCACGAACTCCTCGACTTCGGCGCGGTAACCAGAGCCTGCCGGCTCCAAATGAACGGCATGGATCGTGGCGAACGTCCAATCGCAGACAAAAAGCGCGTTCTGGTACTTCGCCGGGAACCGCGCGCCGTATCCGAAAGCAAGTCCCGTCGGAGAAGCGGGACCCACGTTCGCCGCCGGCGCCACGCTATCCTCATAATACTCCGGCCAAATGCCGGCATCGGGCCGCCAGCCAAACTCCGCGCCGCTAACAAGATGGCAGATCCGGGCCGGACGGTACCAAGGAGCGCCCAAATCCCATTCCATGTCGGAATCAAAGGTAAACAGATCACCGGCCCGGTTGCAGGCGAGATCGAAGCTGTTTCGCAGTCCAGCGCTGATCAGTTCCCAGTCCGAGCCGTCGGGATCAAAACGAGCCACCCAGCCCGCCACGGTATGGGTCGACCGGCCAAAGCCTCGCGGCATCAGATGGTCGACGCCCTCGGTGGCAACCGGCCGCTTCTTCTGGACGGCCGGCGGAAGGGGCGTGCCGTTGCCGCAGATCATGTACAAAGATTCGCCGTCCGGTCCCGTAATGACATTGTGAGGTCCGTGTTCACCCGAACCCTCCAGAGCCAAGAGAAGTTGTGATTCCTCGAATTGACCGTCGCTATCGGCATCGCGCAATCTGTAGAGACCGGTCGCCGTCTGATCGTTCTCCTCGGCCACCGTGACATACAGGCTATCAAACGCATAATGTAACCCGTGCGACCACCCCATCCGCTCCGCCGCTCCCCGCAATTTCTCGAACCGGATCTCCGAACCGTCCTCCGCGCCCTGCGGAATCGTAATCCGGAACAACCCGGCCTCGTGCTGCCCGGCGACAATCAAGCGGCCCTCCGGATCCACGGTCAAGGCGGTCCAAGAGCCTAACTCACGCGACGGCGTTAGGACGCGTTCCGCCAAGAAATCCGGCAGGGTCGTGATGGTCGCCGCATCCGCCGGATGCAGCGGATGTCCCGGCTTATACCAATAAGGCTCATCGGCATACTCCGAGTCTCCGGCAGCTTCCCAATCCGCATCGAAGCCCGCGCGCGCCGCATCCTCTTGCGCAGGAGCCGGCGAGACGGCCCATGCGAGGAGGGCAAACAGGCGGACGCCGCAGCGCCAGGAAGCCGGCGCGTTCTCCAGCCTGGACCGCTGGCCGGAATTCACGTGAGCCTCACCGCCCGTGATCCCGTCCCCGGACAGCTTCCTCCACGACAAGGTTCGAGACTTTTTTCCCATGAGGACTCTCATGGTAACCTCGTCCCCCCGCCCGTAAAGACTGCGCTATGAGGATGCCTGCGCCGTCGCAGCGATGATTTCGAGCACTGAACGCATCCGGCTCACCGAAAATCATTCCGCCGCCCCGCTCGACAGGATTGACGGACCCTCCATTCTTCCGTTGGTTCTCCGGTTTTGTCCCATCCCCTCTCTATGAACGATCCCGCCCCAGCCCGTTTCACCACAACGCATTGGCTCATCTGCATCATCGCGTCGATCGGCTTCGCCTTCGACATTTACGAATTGCTCATGCTGCCCCTCATCATCAAGCCGGCGATGGCCAGCTTGAGCCAGCCCCTCATCAACGAGTTGGTGGCCGGAGGAATGGCCCGTGAAGCGGCCGCTCAACTCTTCGCGCCCGGCGGTAAAGAATACGTCCACTGGGCGCGATTGCTCTTCTTCGTTCCCGCCTTGGCGGGCGGGGTGTTCGGCATGCTCGGCGGATATCTTACCGATCGCCTGGGCCGGCGCCGCGTTCTCACTTGGAGCATTCTTCTCTACGCCTTCTCCGCCTTCGCCGCTGGATGGGCCACGTCCCTTCCGATGCTTCTCTTGCTGCGCTGCGGCGTTTTCGTCGGCGTCTGTGTGGAATTTGTCGCCGCCGTGGCTTGGTTGGCGGAATTGTTTCCCGATCCCAAACGCCGGGAACGGGTGCTCGGCTACACCCAGGCCTTCTCTTCTCTGGGCGGCCTCATGGTTGGGTTCGCCAATGTCGCCGCGGCGAAGTGGGCGCTCGATCTCCCCGCCATCCAAGGAGGCCACGAAGCCTGGCGCTACACCCTGATCTCCGGCATCATCCCAGCGCTGCCTCTCATCATCATCCGTCCCTTCCTGCCGGAATCGCCGGTATGGAAACGAAAACGGCTCGCCGGGCAACTCAAACGGCCCAGTTTCGCCGAGCTGTTCAGTCCGCAGCTCCGGCTCACCACCATCGTGACCACTCTCGCGTTCGCCGGCAGTTATGGGATCGCGTTCGGAGCCATCCAACAGATGCCCCAGATCCTCGGAGCGCCTCACGGACACGCCGCGGTCAAGGAAATCGCTCAGGAGGCCTCCCGCCAAGCCGCAGCCGAAGCCCAGGAGGCGGGCCAGCTCCCTCTCTCTCCGGGCCAACTCCGGCAAGCCGCCGGAAACGCCAGCGACGAAGCCGTGGCCAAAGTGACCATCTGGCAGGAGATCGGCGGGCTCACCGGCCGCGTCCTTTTCGCGTTTCTCGCCGTTCTCGTCCTCAGCCGGCGCAACCTGTTTCGTCTTTTTCAGATTCCGGCGTTGCTCTTCGTTCCGCTCTTCTTTCTCTGGATGCCGGGCTCGCTCGACAAACCGGAAACTCTAAAGCTGATAAAAGCAGGCGCTTTCATCGCGGGTCTGTTCGTCGTCGCCCAGTTCAGTTTCTGGGGCAACTACATTCCTCGTGTGTTTCCCATCCACCTGCGGGGCACCGGCGAAAGTTTTGCCGCCAACATCGGCGGGCGGGTGCTCGGGACCGCCGCAGCCTTTCTCACCCTGACATTCGCCGCTTCGTCGCCGCCCAACCCTGGCAAGATCGCCGTCGTCGCCGCCATTGTCGCCGCCCTCTATGGTCTCCTCGCCGCAGCGCTCACCTTTCTCTTGCCCGAACCGCCCGCCCGCGATGAGGAGGCCGAGGCGCCCGATTCGAGTTCCTAGCCCGCATTTCTCCATACCGTTTCGTCGCGAGGCGCCGCGAACCCGTAATGGCCCGGGCCGAGCGGAGCGAGACAGCCAGCCCCTCTGGGGCTGCCCGAAGGGCGGAGCGCAGCGACGGCAGCGCCGCGCGTCGCCGGGGGCGCAGAGCTGGGTGAGCACACCCTGTTCCAGCGGAACGAAGGCAGGATGGGGCGCAGCGCGCCACAGCAGAAAGGGCTAGCGCCGGAGAGAGTTCTTCAAGAGCCCGGAAGGATCTGCACCAAGAGGCTGCGGCTTGGAGGAAGGAATTGTTTGGCCAATTGGTTGATCTCGCTCAACTGCGCCGTCTCGACATCCTCCACGAGCGTCCGCGCCCATTCCAACCGCTGGGGTTGCTCTTGGCAACTTGCCAGTACGTTGTTCAACCAATAGGCGTTCTTCTCCCGCTGCTCGCGCAGCAACGTCAACATCGGTTCCAGCGCTCCTTTCAGCTCATCTTCCGTCGCCCCGGTGCGCGAGAGATCCGCGGCCAGCACGGAAATGGTTTGCGCCGCCTCCGGCGCCGCCTCCACCTCGGAGGTCACCTGCGCGTTCAAGTAGCCGAAGGACCGGAACGCATCGCTGTTGAGGCTGATGACTTGAGGGCTATAGGCCTGACCCAAGTCCTCGCGCACTTTTTCCCGTAAGCGGTCCGTGAGGATAGACGCCAGCAGGTTCAAACGCCGCACGTTGCGCATGTTGCCCTGTCCAATCGTGGGCCAATACACCGAGGTCAATGCTTTCGGAGTCTCGGCCTGATAGGTAAAAACCTTGTTGCGCTGGTCCCGGGGAAAACGCAGAACCCGCTGGGCAGTCAACGCGTCTTTGGCCGCGGCCCGGCCGGGGATCGCGCCGAAGGTTTCCGCGGCCAGGTTCAGCGCTTCCTCGACGTCGAAGTCGCCCACCAAACTCACCTCCAAATAGCTCCCGGACAGCGCCGGACCAAGCCATTCCTTCAACTCGTCGAGATTGCGCTGCATCAACTCCTCCCGCGTGGGGAAGGCAAAGCGATAATCGTCGCCCCGCACGAAAGGCTGGACCAACCCTTGCAGCACGCCTTCCGGACTGCGCTCAATCTGACGGTAGAGGATGTCCGCGGCTCGCCCCAGAAGACGCGTGCCATCTTCCCGGTAACCAGGCGCGATCAGGTAGGCGCACATCAACAGCAACTGCGTTTCCAAATCCGTCCGGCTGCACTGACCAGCGAGGATGCAAGCATCCTCGTCCACCCGGAAGCTCACGTTCACCTCCTTGCCCGCGAAGAGCGACTGCAACTCATCTTGCCCGTGCTGCTCGAGGCCGCCCGCGCTGAATACGGTCGAAGCGAACAACGCCAATCCCGGCCGTCCTTGGGGCAGATCGAGCAAGCCGTTTCCAAAACGCGCTGTGATCTGAACCCGGCCCTTTTCGTAGGGCGTCGCTTTGAGATTGAGACGAACTTCGTTGTCAAAGACGATCTGGGTGATGCCCAGATCCTCGACCTCTGAGCGGCGAGCCACGGAGCCCGCAGGACCGAAGTCGCGGTACGCAAATTCACCGGCAGCGAAGGACTCCGAGGCGTCCAGAGCGTCACCGCGACTCCTCCGGTATGCCTCGAGAATGCGATGGCCGGAGTTTTCCATCTCCAAGTTGCCGGCCACAAAGATCGAGACCGGCCCCTCCCATTCCTGTTGAAGGGCCTGCCGGCAACCATCCGTTGTGACCCGGCCGAGAGCCTCCCGGATCCTCGGCAGATCGCTTTCCGGGGACGTGAAAACCTTGCCGCGCATCAGACGTTCGACGATGCCGGTCGACAAGGCCGCGGACAGGCGGGTCGCCGCTGAACGCGCCAGGTTCTCGTAATAGCTGAGAATCACCGCCTTCGCCTCCGCAAGCTCCGCCGCATCGAAACCATGTTCTAGAGCCCGGCGCAGCTCTTGCTCGGCCACTTGCAGCACCGCTTCCCAGCGATCCTGCTGACACACCACGCGCACTTGCGCCTGCTCAACCAGACGAAACATGGATTGCGAACTGATCCCCGCTTGAACGAACGGCGCGTTCTCGCCTTTGGCCAAACGCTCGAGCCTGCGGTTGATCATCTGGTTGGCCAACGTGCTCTCCAGGGCTGCGAATCGCTCGCCGCTGTTGTCCAGCTTGTTTTCGTAGGGCCGGTGCACCGACAAGCCGATCGTCGTGACTGGGGCGTCCTGTTCCGTATGGAGCTTCGCCCGGATCTGGGCGCCCCGCTCCGCCAATCCAACGGCGCGCGCAGTCAATGGCTCCTCCGGTTTTTCCATGGAAGAAAACGTGTCGCGAATCAGCGCTTCGGCCGGATCGACGTCGACGGCCCCGACCAGGACCAGCACCATGTTGTCCGGCCGGTAATTGGCTTTGTAATACTCGAGGAGGCGCTCCCGCGGCGCTTCGAGAATGACTTTTTCCAGCCCGATCGGCATGCGATCCCCAACAATCGAGTGGGGAAACAGGAAGCTCAGTTCGGCCACAAGCGTCCGGTAAGTCGCGTCGTCGCGCTTCAACTTCTCGCTGAGGATCACCCCGCGCTCTTTCCCGATCGCCTTCTCTTCAAACAAAATCCCGTCGGCATAGTCCCGCAGCAGCCGCAACGAAGTGTGAAAAACTTCGGCGTCGCTATTTGGCAACTCCAGTTGGAAGACGGTTTCCTCAAACCCAGTCTGGGCATTGGTGTCCGCCCCAAACTTCATGCCAAGCCGTTGAAAATGCCTGACCATCTCCTCGGCCGGGAGGGTCTGCGTTCCTTTGAAGGCCATGTGCTGAATGAAATGAGCCAGACCACGCTGTTCTTCGGACTCCGCCAGCGAACCCGATTTCACCAGCAAGCGCAGGCTGACCCGGTCCTTCGGAGTGTCGTTAGGCCGGATTGCGTAGGCGAATCCGTTTTCCAAAACCCCCCAGCGCACCGCGGGATCCGGCTCGAGATCGCTGCCTTCGTGCGGCCAAACCGCCGCGGCGCAGGCCTGCGCCGCGACTCCCAGAATCGCCGCCGCCGCCAGACTTCGGCCAGACTGCAGCCCCGCTCTACTCTTCCCAATTTTCATGACCGCGTCCCTCCTCGATTTGTCCACGAGCCCAATACACACCCCTTCCGCGCGATTCATCCGCCGGGCGGCGCTTTCACCTTTTCTCTCATCAACCTTCCGCCGGGGTGACCTTCAAGTTGCGATAAGCAACTGGTCCGTGATCGCCCTGGAACATCACCGGTCCTTCCGGCGCTTCTTTTCCCGTGACTCCCGAAGGCGTCGGACCTTTCAACTCCAGATCCTCGTGCAACACTGTCCCATTCAACTCGACCCGCTTCAGCCGTGCGTTGGCCACTTTCTTCCCATCGGCATCGAACTTGGGAGCGACAAAATCAATGACGAACTTCTGCCATTCTCCAGGCTTCCGGCAGGCGTTGACCGTGGGAGGAGCGGCGCCGTAGACGGCTCCCATATCTCCTGACCCCAGTCTTGTCTTTCCGAAGCTGTCGAGCACCTGCACCTCATACTCTCCGTGGACGTAGATGCCGGAGTTTGCCCCTTCCGCCACCATCACTTCGACCTCGATCCGGCAGCTTCCAAACTTCTCCTCGCTGTAAATATCCACGCTCTGGCCGTGCCCGCTCACGAGATTGACCATGGCCCCTTCGCCCGCATCGGCGGCCAAGGACTTGGGGTTCTTCGCCGAAAGACTGGGAATCCCCACCACCCACTGCGAGCGGCCGCCGGGCGCCTTGGTTTGCCAACCGATGAGGTTCTTGCCGTTAAATGGGGTAATCGGATCCGCCGCCGGCAGCGCCGGAAGAAGATTCGCCGCGATAAAAGCGGCGGCCGCCAAGGGAAAGGTTCGAGGGTTCATGAGCGCCCGGACGCTTTCACAGGCCCTCCCCCTTTTCAATAGGCAATTTGGCCGGGCGGTTTGAGAAACGGGGGTTTGCCCCGCCTCCAGGGCCTGTTGCCCTGCAAACAATGAACTCACAATAAAGATTTGCTCCACCCGCACTTTCGTTATCTACAGTAGGTCCGTGCGTTGTCGCTCCCTAGTGTGGCGCCGGATCTCCATCTGGCCGGCTCTGTTGGCATTGGCCCTCGGTGGATTCGTTGCCCCCGCAGCGGCCCAAGATCCCATCGAGCCTCGGCCCGAAATCCCGGACACCGGCGAGGAAGTCCCGGATCACAGCTCCGACACCTTCGAAGGATGGGAGACCGAAGCCGTCGCCGACGACGCGAAGCATCAGCTCGATATCCTCCGCGCCTACTGCCAAGATCCTGCCGCTCGCGCCGCCTTCGACTCCGCCGCGCTGGCCGCGCCTTCCTTCACCGCAACCCCCTTGCGGCCGAGCGAGCTGCTCGATATTCGCGTTGGAGCCTCCTTTGCGATCCGCCGGCTCCAAGACGGCGTCCGCCTGGACCCTCTCGAAGGCCAGGGACCCGCCCTTCTCACCGAGGCGCTCGACGAACTCCTCTCCGCTTTCGCGCCTGGCACGCCGCTACGCACCCTGATCAAGATCACCGGCGTCTCCCTTTCCCGCGACCTCGCCACCACCTCCGTGTTTTTTCACATCCACGGTCCCGCGGCGGACCAGGGCCTCCGCGAGATCAACGGAGCTTGGAGCTGTGACTGGCCGGCAGCAGCCGATGGCCATCCCCAACTGCTCTCTCTGCGGTTGGTCGCTTTCGAGGAAACAACCTACGTCAATCCCAGGGGAACGCTCTTCTCCGATTGCACCGAAGCTGTCTTCGCCGGCGATCCCTCCTTCGAGTTCCAACTCAGGCACGGTCTGGACCACTGGCTGGCCCGGATCGACAGCAGGCTCGGACTGGTTGTCGGCGGTTGGAACGGCCTCGCCATCGGCGATGCCGACGGCGATGGGCTCGACGACCTCTACCTCTGTCAGCCCGCAGGACTACCCAACCTTCTCTACCTCCAACAACCCGATGGCGTCCTGCGCGACGCCTCTGCCGGCAGCGGCGTGGATTGGATCGACTCGACCACCGCGGCCCTCTGGGTCGACCTCGACAACGATGGCGACCAGGATCTCGTCGTGGCCCTGCCGCAGGGCCTCATGTTTCACGAAAACACGGGGCGCGGCGTCTTCGCCGTGCGACGTGCCGAAGTGTTGACCGGAGGGATCCCTTATTCCCTTGCGGCTGCCGACTACGACCGCGACGGCAATCTCGACCTCTTTGCTTCCTGTTACAACCGGCGCGGTCTGGACCGGAACCGCTCCCTCGCCCGCCCGGTTCCCTATCACGATGCAAACAACGGGGGCCGGAATGTGCTTCTGCGCAATGAAGGCGGTTTCGTCTTCCGCCACGTCACCCGGGAAACCGGCCTCGACGTCAACAACGAACGCTACAGCTACGCCGCCACCTGGGATGACTACGACAATGACGGCGACCTCGATCTCTACGTCGCCAATGACTTCGGCCGCAACAACCTCTACCGCCAAGACCCTGCGCCAGGCGGCGGCGTCCGGTTCACCGATGTCGCCGAACAAGCCGGCGTCCTCGATATCGCCGCGGGCATGTCCGCGGCCTGGGGCGACTACGACAACGATGGCTTCATGGACCTCTACGTCGGCAACATGTTCTCCTCAGCCGGCAACCGCATCGCCACCCAGGATCAGTTCCTCGCCGGCTCGAACCCGGACACCCGCTCCTTGTTCCTCCGTCACGCCCGGGGCAATTCCCTCTTTCGCAACCGCGGCCCCGACTCCAAGGGCGCCTTCCTTTTCGATGACCTCAGCGTGGAATCCGCCGTCACCCTCGGCCGATGGGCCTGGGGCTCGATTTTCTGCGACCTCAATAACGATGGCCGGGAAGACATCCTCGTAGCCAATGGGTTCATCACTCAGCCCGATACCGGGGATTTGTGAAGCTTTTACTGGCGGCAGGTCGTGTCGCAATCTCCTCCGGACTTCACCGACAAGCCTCAACAACAGTATTTGGATGCCTGGCTCGAACTGGCCACCCGCATCCGGCATGGCAATTCCTTCAGCGGCCGGGAAGCCAATTGCGCCTTTCTCAATACGGGAACCCCTCGTTTCGCCGAGGCCTCCGCCGTGACCGGTTTCGATTTTCCCGACGATGCGCGGGGTCTGGCCCTGACCGACTGGGATGGCGACGGCGATCTCGATGCCTGGGTCACCAATCGCACCGCCCCGCGCGTGCGTTACCTGCGCAACAACACCGATTCCAAAGGCCACGTGGGATTCCTCCTTCGCGGGGATCCCACGCAAAAAAGCCCCCGCGACGCCATCGGCGCCCGCGTCCAACTCGCGTTGCGCGACGCTTCCGGAAAGACCACGACCTTGCACCGGACCCTCTACGCCGGACACGGCTTTCTTTCCCAGTCCTCGAAACGGATCCACTTCGGCGTGCCCGATGGCTCGACCATAATCAACGCCGCAGTCCGCTGGCCCGGCTCGACCGGCTTCGAGCCCTACGCCGGCGTCCAAGCCGGAGAGTGCTGGCTCCTGGTCCAAGGCCACGGCAAAACCGCGCCTATGCCCGCGCGCACCGGCGTTGCGCGCTTTCCCGCCTCAGCAATCGAGGCTCCTCAGCCCCAAGCCACGGCCCGGATCTGGCTCGCCGAAGCGACAGCGTTGCCGCCCCTTCCCTATCAAGATCTCAAGGGGAAACGTGTGACGCTCTCCGGAACCCGCCAGCGGCCCCTGCTCCTTACCCTTTGGGCGACCTGGTGCCAGCCCTGCCTAACCGAACTCGCGGACTGGAGCGCCCGGCGGGCTGAGTTCAACGCCGCAGGACTCGATGTCCTCGCTCTCAATGTCGATGAGCTGACCTCCTCGAAAGCCGTGAACCGCGCTGCCATCGAAGCCGCCGCCGGCAAAATCAAACTCGCCTTTCCCCTCGGTTACGCCGGACGGGATCTCATCGACGCTCTCGATGAAGTCGAGGAAATCTTCCTCTATCCGCGCCGGCCTCTTCCGCTTCCCTGCACCTACCTGATCGACGCCGAGGGCCGGCTCGCCGCCGTCTACAAGGGACCCGTCGATCCCGCTCAGATCGCAGCCGATGCCGCACGCCGGGCATCCCTCCGCGCCGAACGCAGAGAGGCCGCCGCCCCTTTCCCTGGATTGTCTGCGGAATCCGTCTTCCTAACCAACCCGGTTGCAGTCGCCCTGGGCCTGATGCGCGAAGGATATCCCGCCGAAGCCCGCAGCTACCTCGAGGATTTCCTGGCCGATCCCTCCCCCACCGCGGGCTTTCCCCCGGACACCCGGAACAAACAGCTCTCCGATGTCCACTTCACCCTCGGGGAGATCGCCCAAGCCGAACGGCGGCCTCCCACGGAAGCGCTGCCCCACCTCCGCCAGGCCTTCTCGCTCTTTCCCAACCATCCCCGAGCGGGCTTGCTCCTGTCCGATGCCCTTCTCGCCGCAAACCAGGCGCCGGAGGCAATCAAGACTTTGGAAACCTTGATCGAAATCCGTCCCGCAAACGCCGAACTCTTCGCCCGCCTGGGCGAAGCCCAACTCAAAGCCGGTCAACCCGGATCCGCAGCCGCCGCCTTCGAAGCCGGTTTGAAACACGATCCGGCTTCAATCCGGGTCACCAACGGCCTGACGTGGGTTTACGCCACCTCGCCGGACGCCGGCATCCGCAACCCTCAACGAGCCCTCACGCTGGCTGCCCAGCTCCAGCGCCGCGGAGGTGACCGCAACCCCCTGGGCCTCGACACCATCGCCGCGGCTCATGCCGCAGCCGGCAAATTCCCAGACGCCGTCGATTTCCTCAACCGCGCCTTACCCTTGGCGAAAGCCACCGGAGACAAAGACCTCATCCAGCGTCTCGAAACCCGCCTCGAACTCTACAAGGCCGGTAAACCCTACCATGGCGGTTAACCCACAAATGCGGGTTAACGCGCCTCAGGAGACGTCCCGGTCGCGCTCTCGACCGGCGGCAAGGCGCCATCCTCATCATTCGCGGCCGCGCCGGACCAGGATTCTTCGAAGCTCTTGAACTCCCAGTCCTCTCCCGACGAAGCGCGTCTTCCTACCCTGCCGGTCCGAAGATTGAACATCCGGTAGCCCTCGCCTGGCAACGGCCGAAAAAGGACATCCCCTTTTGCCGTATCCACCAGGAACCCGGCGTTTCCCGAGCGCACATATTGACGGAAAGGGCATGAGAAATGCCCGCTAACCTTGGCTCCCCCCAAAGCCCTCCGGCGCCGCTCCGTCAAAAAACACATCCCGGTCAGGCCGCGACCCCGGCGCGTGGATGTCCAGCATTTCCAGCGGTTCTGCTCCGGTGACAAAACCGTGCTTCGTTCCGGGGGGCAGCCGCAGGAAATCGCCGGTCCCAATCGGATAGGCAACGCCGTCCAAAATCGCCGTGCCTCGCCCGGACAACACAAAATACAGCTCTTCGGCCACACGATGATAGCTGACCGCCGTGAGCTGATTCGGCTCGATTCGGACCCGGTATGCCGTCAGGACCCCCTCCTCTTCCCGCGAAATGAGGGTCTCGATGCCGTAGGGACCCAGCCACTCCACCGGCCGGCCTACGCCGCACCGCCGGTGCAGGATGCCCATCGCCTTCGCCATACCGCCACCCCGTCGCTCAGGCCGTCAGAAAAGTCCCGCCGCCAATTCCACGTATTCCCGGCCAGTCTTGGTCAACTTGGCCTCGCCACCCTGACCGCTGAGCCGTGCCCGGGTCCGAAAGGAGTGCGGATGTGGCGAAGGCCGCACCCAAACCAACCGGGGCTCGGTCACGACTTCGGCGATGCCGCGCACGGCCAGCGGAAGCCCGGAGTCGCTAAAGGCAATCTCCCAGGCCTTGGCGTTGGCCGAACCCTGCCTCAACCACGGATACCGGTGTAACAGCTCCATCTTGGCCCGGCCCGGCACCGCCACCCGGAAATAGGGCTGCGCAGAACCCACTTCGTCCCGGATCGTCCAGGCCCCCCCTCCCCCGCCCGCGTTGCGCACCAGAAATCGCGCCGGATCCACGCCGGCGAAATTGATGCCGTTGTAGGCCCCATGATGGTTCGGCTCGGCGTAATGCCTGGCGTGCCAGGCGTCGAATTCCCCGTTCAACAGCAGATTGAACTCGAAGTGCAGATGGGCCCGCCGCCGGTCGATCCCCGTGCCGGTGTATCCCATCCGCCCGAGCACCGAACCCGGCCGCACCGGCTGACCAGCCCTCACGGCCGTTCTCCCCAGATGGGCATACAGACTATAGACAGGGCCCTCCGCCCAATCGTGCCGGACCACGACATAGCGTCCGTAACTGCTGCGCCGCGCCTCCGTGTTCACATATGCCACCACCCCCTCCGCGCTGCTCCACACTTCGTCGAGCGGTTCGCCGGACCCGTCGCGTTTCACCGGACGGATGTCGATCCCCTCATGAAACCGGGAATACACAAGACTGCCCCCGCTGCGCTTCGGATTGCGATGAAATCCATACTGACCGCCTTCCCAGGGCGCCGTCTTGACTCCCTCGAAGGTCCGGTCCACGAACATGTAATAAGCTTGCGGACGCCCTTCCAACAGGGCCCGGTTGCCCGTCGGCAGGATGATGCGGGGTCCCGCAGCCAGAGCGGAAGCGACGCCCGCCAACCCCAGTCCGGCTGTCAAGACGCCGCGCCGGAAAGCCGTCGTCGTCGCCATGTCTACTCCGTCTCGGCAGCCCGGGCGAAATGCTTGTCGAAGAGCGCCAGATCTTCGCCGGTCAACCGCTCCCACTGCACAATCAAGCCGTCCTCCACGGTGTGATCCATCAACAAAATCCCGCGCGGCTCTCCCTGAACCACGCAAATCAGGTAGCGGCCCTGCGCTCTCGACACCGCCGAACGGAGAGCGTTGCGCCCGCTGCTCGAGAGTTGGAATACCGCTCCCCACAGCCCGTCGTCGCCCGCGAACGGAGCGTAGGCCTGGATGTGGCGCCAGTGCAGCGCAGGGCTCTTCTCGTAGAAGTACTGCGATCCGACCGGCCATTCGAATTTCCGCTTGGGCGAAGTCGTCGCATCCGCCTGCACGTGAAAAGTGACCACATGCGTCTCCTTCTTGCTGCCGCTCACGCAGATCAATCCGAGAGACGCGACCAGAAAAAGGGAAAACCGGCGCATAGGCACACAGCAAAGGCCGGATTGATCGGTTTGACAAGACGGATCCGTCCTTCCTGGGCCCCGTGGATGCATTCCTTTCATCCTGTCATCCCATGCGCTTGCCAAAGTCCCCCGATTCTCCAATAGTAAGGGCCTGGACGGGCGCTCAACCGGGCTCCCGTTGGCAGAAGTCTCACAGGATCAACCAGCGGCAAACACAAATCCCATGTCAACCCCTCTCGTTTCGGCAAACGAGCTTCCCCCCAACCTGAAGAACCTCTGGGATCGGGCCTCCAAGGCCTTCCGGGTGCAGAACTACGACTATGTCGTGCAGCTTCTCGCCGGTATCCTCAAGGACGCGCCAACCTTTCTCGACGGAAGGCGAGCCCTGCGCAAAGCCCAGATCGCCCGGAGCCGGACCCAAAAGAAGACCCTGAGCGGCCGTTTCACTACCCCCAACCTCTCCCTGATGAGGATTCGGACCCAGGTTTCGAAAGATCCCATCGCCGCTATCGTCGCCATCGAAGAAGAACTGGACAAGGACCCCGTCAGCCACCAGGGCAACCAACTCCTCTACGAGGCCGCTTTGGCGGCCGGCCTCCCGGAGATCGCCTCTTTCGCTTTGGAAACCCTGCGGGAAGCCAATCCCAAGGATCAGGCCATCCTCAAACAGTTGGCCCATCATTACCTCACCCACGAAGAGCCCGGCAAGGCCGTAGAAATGTACAACCTGGTCCTGGCCATCAATGCTTCCGACCTCGAGGCGGTCAAAGGCGTCACCGACGCCAGCGCCCGGGAATCCATGAAGAAGAACAAGGTCGAGGAAGGCGGAATGAGACGCGACGACGCCGAACGGATCCGGCTCGAGCAGACCGATCGCCAGCACCTCACGCCCGAGCAGGCCATGAAGCAGCTCGAGGATTGGGGCGCCCGCTACGCCGAAGATCCCAACAACCTCGCCGTGGTCAAACGCATCGCCTCGCTCTACGAACGCCTCGAGGATTGGGGCAACGCCATGACCTACTACGACTGGGCCTACCAAATCTCGGACAGCGATTCCGCCCTCGAACAGAAGGTCCGCGAACTCCAGGAGAAAAAACGCGACGTCGAGTTCCGGGTCATGGAGGAAGAGATTGCCAACCATCCCGACGCCCCCGACATCGATGAAAAACGAAAACGCTTCGACGAGCTGCGCCGGGAACGCGCCTCACAGCAAATCACGGAAGCCCGTCGCCGGAGCGAAGCGAATCCCACCGATCCCCAGATCCGCTACGATTTGGGCCGCCACCTCTTCGCCGCCGACCAATTCACCGAGGCCATACCGGAACTCCAGCGGGCCAAGAACAATCCTCATGTCCGGACCCAGGCGCTGCTCCTGCTCGGACGGTGCTTCGAGCGAAAGAACATGCTCGACCTCGCGGTCAATCAACTGGCCGAAGCCGAGAAAGATCTCGCCGTCCTCGACAACACCAAAAAGGAAGTGCTCTACGAAAAAGCTCTCGTTCTTCAGCGCATGGGCCGCACCGAGGAATATTTGGAGAATCTCAAGCAGATCTACGAAGCCGATTACGGCTACCGCGACGTGGCGAAACGCGTGGAGTCGTCCTATCAAACGAGTTAATCCGGCGCTTTCCGCCGTCCTCTCTTCTGTTCCCACCGGCCTGCCCATGGCGCCGGCAGCCGCCGCAGTCCCGCCGTAGCCCCTTCCCACCATGCGCCTCTCCGAGATTCAAACCGTCTACGGTCAGCCGTTTTTCCGGCTCCTCCAGCAGGCACGCGCCGTTCATGAGGAGCATTGGCCCGTCGAAGAAGTTCAGCTCTGTACCCTGTTGAGCATCAAAACCGGCGGCTGCAGTGAAGACTGCGCCTATTGCGCCCAAAGTTCCCGTTACGCCACCGGCCTGGCCCCGGAATCCCTGCTCGATCCGGCCGATGTGCTGGAACATGCCCGCGCCGCCAGGCGCAACGGAGCCACCCGCTTCTGTATGGGCGCCGCCTGGCGTGGAATCCGGGCCGGGACCCAGCGCTTCGAGAACGTCCTCTCCATCGTCCGGGAGGTCAGCCGCTTGGGCATGGAGGTCTGCGTCACTCTCGGGCAATTGGGACCCGAAGAAGCTCGCCGCCTTCGGGAAGCCGGCGTCACCGCCTACAATCACAACCTCGACACCTCGCCCGAGCACTATCCCAACATCGTCTCGACCCACACCTATGACGACCGGTTGGCGACTTTGCGCCACGCTCGCCAAGCCGGGATGTCCCTTTGCTGTGGAGGCATTCTGGGCCTCGGGGAGTCCGTGACAGACCGGCTCCGCCTGCTCGAAGTCCTCAGCGAGTTCGATCCGCCCCCGGAAAGTATTCCCATCAACACACTCATGCCCATACCCGGCACGCCCTTGGAAAAAGCGGCGCCGGTCGGCGTGTTTGACCTCATCCGGATCATAGCTGCGGCCCGTATCGCCATGCCCCGCTCCCGCATCCGCCTTTCCGCGGGCCGGACCAGCTTAAGCCAGGAGGCGCAGGCCTTCTGCCTGTTCGCTGGCGCCAATTCCATTTTCTATGGAGATCGTCTCCTGACAGCCGGCAACCCCTCCACCCAGCAAGACCTCCAGTTGCTCGATCAGTTAGGAATCACTCCCGCCGCCCCTGTTCCACATGAAGACGCCGTGGCGGCGTCTTCCCCCACATTCTGACCGGCATTTCCCATGCCGTTGCGGCGCGAGAGGCTACGAAACGGCTTGAGAAACCCAGGCTCGGCCGTGCTGCGCCCCTGCTCCACTCATCTTTTCGTGGCCACAGTGATCCCAAAAGGATAGCCTCGACTCATGAACTCCAGTCGCAACACCCGTTCCCGGCGACGCTTCCTCGGACACGGAGCCGCCGCCTACGCCGCGGCGTCTCTCTCCTCCAGAGCCGCCGGCCAAACCGGTTCCGCACCGGAGGCGAAACCGCCGCTAAAGCTGGGGTTGGATAACTTCTCCGTCCGCGCCATGGGATGGAAAGCCGAAGAACTGATCGACTACGCCGCCAACCTCAAAGTCGACGCCCTCCTCCTCTCGGATCTCGACGTCTACCGCTCCCACGAAGCCCCCCACCTCGCCGAACTGCGCCAACGGGCCGCCGATGCAGGGGTCGAACTTCACGCCGGTACCGGAGGCATCTGCCCCACGTCAGAGCGCTTCGACCGGAAATGGGGCAGCGCAACAAAGCATCTCCAACTTGCCCTCCGGGTCGCCGCCGGCCTCGGCTCTCCCGTGGTGCGCTGTTACCTCGGCTTTCAAGACGACCGCTACGGTGAAGGAGGGATTCGCGCCCGGATCGCCGACACGGTACAGGTTTGTCAGGCGGTCCGCCCGCAGGCTCTCGATTCCGGGATCCGGATCGCTGTGGAAAACCACGCCGGCGACATGCAAGCCTGGGAACTGCAACTGCTCATCGAAAGGGCCGGACCGGATTTCGTCGGCGCCACCGTCGATGCCGGCAACGCCGCCTGGACCCTCGAAGCTCCCCTCCGCAATCTCGAAGTCCTCGGACCCCACCTCGCCTGCGCCGGAATCCGGGATTCGATGCTTTGGGAAACCGATGATGGTTTTTCCGTCCAATGGACGGCCATGGGCGACGGTCTCGTCGACCTTCCCGCCTACGCCCGGCGCTTCGCTGAATTCGGCCCAGAGGTCCCTTTCATCCTCGAGATCATCTCCGGGTTCGCCAAACCCTTCCCGATTCATGATCCCGGCTTCTGGAGAGGCTATCCCGAGGCCCGGGCGGCCGATTTGGCCGGTCTTTTGGCGCTGGCCAAAAAGGGAACGCCCATCCCCCCGTTCCGGGCCCCGGACGGACCCGGCCGGACTCGGGCGGAAGGGGATTACCAGCGCTCCGAACTCGAAAAAAGTCTCCGCTTCTGCCGGGAAACTTTGGGCCTGGGCCGGAAGACCTGACCGAAGACGGATTCGTTCGAACCGCCGGCTGCTTGCCGGCGCCCGGCTTCCATTGCCCGCCGGATTGCTGCGAATGTATCCACATTTCTCCTACTCTTTATGCCGTGGCGCGCTGCATCCCATCCTGCCTTCGTGCAATGTTGAGCGAAAGTCCCTCCTTCCATGTCTTTGCGCACGCCGATGGCCATCGCCAATCGCACCGATTTTCGAATCCTCGAAGAGACGGAGAATTACATCGCCGTCGATAAACCGGCTCCAATGCTGGTGCATCCGAGCACCCCAGGCGGCCCCCGCACTCTCTACGACGAGCTGAGCGACCTCCTCGCCTACGAACTGGTCACCGGCGGCGCCCTCTCGATTATCAACCGCCTTGACCGCGAAACCAGTGGAGTTGTACTGGTGGCCAAGAATCCCGCCGCTGCCCGAAGCTTCTGCCGGGCCATGGAACAACGGCGGGTCGAGAAGAACTATCTGGCGCTGGTGTGGGGCTGGCCCAACGAGGACCAGTTCAGTATCGACGCCCCATTGCTGCGCCGCGGCGAAGTGGATCCCGGTCCCGTTTGGCTTGAGCGGGCTGTCCATCCAAAAGGCGCCCCTGCCCTCACTCACTTCTTCGTCCGGCGCCGGTTCTCCCGCGCTGACCCGCCGGACACCCGGTTCTCTCTCATCGAAGCCTCGCCCGTCACCGGCCGGATGCACCAGATTCGCGTTCACTTGCAACACGCCGGGCATCCCATCGTCGGCGACAAACTCTACGGTCCAGATCGCCGTCTCTATCTCCATTTCATTGAACACGGATTCGACGAAACCTTGCGCCGGCGTCTGCTCTGGTCCCGTCACGCCCTTCATTGCCAGAGGCTGGCATTGGAAACTGCCCACGGCCACAGGTCCTGGACCGCAACCCTTCCGCAGGAATTCCAGGATTTCCTGTCCGGAAAACCCCTGCCCTAACCCGGCTTTGCCGGAGGCCTGTCGCCGAGAGTCTGACCGCGGCCTTCGCCTCAACGGCTCTGCGGCATCATCGAGCCGTAGCGGCCCCTCCCTTCCCAGGATTCAGGGCGCGCCCAGGGCTGCACACCCTCCACCGAATCCTCACTCGAAAACTTCACACTCTCACCGCAACTCCCCAACACAAAGGGCGCACAGCACAACAGCGCCCAGAAAAGACACCGCAACCCCACCCGCATCCGGCTCAGCCGTTCCGGCCCCGCTCCCGCGCCAGAGATCCCGCCCTCAAATCCCGTCATTGCTGCGGATCCTCAAAAATCACCCGGTCGCCGGGAAGAATGCGCATCCCCGCAGTGATGGAATCGATGTTAGCCACGATTTGGGAGGGTTCCACCTTGTCCACGGTCAGCCGGGCCACGAAAACCTCACCGCGCTTTACCACCAGAGGGGAATCGCTCTGAATGCCAGTGCCGCGCGGCGTGTTGATGACCACAAATCCCCATTCGTTGTTGACCGCCGAAACCGTCAATTCGATAGCGTTGCGCACGATGGCCTGCTGATAGGCCGCCTCTTGAGCGCGCAAAGATTCCAGAATCTTCTCGCTGTTCTTGGTCCGGTTCACGGCGGCCGCAACAAGCGTGCGACTTTCCTGGATCTGATTCTGAAGTTCGTCCTCCTTGACCTTCAGATCTTCGACCATTCCGGGAATCTCCGCCAAATCCAACCCTGCGGGCAGATCCTGGCCCGCCGTCTGCAACGCCATCTGCAGCTCATCGATACGATTCTGCTTTTCCAGCATGTCCTTGCTCTTGGTGGCCAACTCCTGTTTGCGGGAATTAAGCCTGATTTCCTTCTGCTCCTTCTGGGCCTCGAAAAGGTCGCGCTGCCCCGTTCCCGCGGTCAATTGCACGTCGAAGTCAGCTACTTCCTCGCTTACCGCAGCCAGTTCCCGCTGCACCCGGGTGTCCTGCGTCTCTGCCGTCACCCGGGCATTGTGATGCTCCGTATAGGAGTTCTTGTTCTGGATGGCGAAAAAGACGGCTGCTCCTGCAACCAGAGAAGTGAGAATGAGAAGAACCTTAATCATGGAAGCCTCGGGAGGGAGAAACGAATGAACGGAATGGAGTCGATCCAGGGGGCGAGATTCACTGCGTTGCGGTTTCCTCTTCGGGTTTGACGATCCCCACCACGCGGTCTCCCGGCGCCAGAGTTTGGCCTTCAGCCAGACTTCCCGGCACGATGTCCGCCACTGAGCGGCCGCGCTCGACGTTCGTCACGCGCAACGTCGCGATCTGTTCTCCCCCGCGCACCACAGACAACTCGGCGCCGAGCACGACTCCTCCGGCGCCGCCGGAGTCCAGAACGACGAACCCCCACTGAGGATACACGTCTTGAATCCGGCCAAAAAAGGGCGCCGCAAATTGCTTCAGCCGCCTCCGCTCGAAAAGGGTCTGCAGCGAGTTGATCTGCGATTCCAACGCCCCCTGGCTGGACTCCGCGCTCGTCAACTGAGAACTCAGGGACCGCAACGTGCCCTCACTGGCATTGACCTTCTGCTGCCACTCTTGGAGTTCAGCGATTTGCACCTTGGGATCGCCGGCATCATCGATGGCTTTGTTGATCCGGGCGATCTCCTTGTCCAAATCGGCGATCTCATCGTCCACATCGATCAGCCGGTCGTCGACCGCGGAAATCTCCGAATCCAAAGCGTCATTCAATTCCTTGAACTCCGATACGTTGCCCGTGACCTGTTCGAGCTGGGTCTTCGTCGCCGCCAAGGTGTCTTTTTCTTGCGCTAAATCGCTTTGCCTCGCCGCCAATCGCGACTCGGTCTCTTGCCGCAGCTCCTTCTCCGCTTCCAGCTTGTTCATGTTCAAGAAGCTCAACGCGGCGGATGCGGCCAGAAGAAGCGCTGAGATGACGGTAAGTCCTTTCCACATAAGGCGAGCGAGGCGAGCGGGCTTGAGGGCCGCGAGTTCCTTTTAACGAGGCTGATATCTTAAGACAACTCCTAATTTCGGCGTTTTTTTCTCCGAGTTGCCACCCTTTGGCAACCCTTTTCCCAAGAAAATGCAGTCTCCGACTCCCCGTCGCGCTTCTGAGGCCCCGATTCCCCGCTGCGGGTCTCTGGAGAAATGGACGAAGCGGCATGAGAAATGCCCAGGGCTGTTTCATCTGCGGAGCAGATGAACAAGCCCTGGAAAGAAAGTGTGAAAAACGACGAGATTTTTGAGGCCGGCTTTGGCAGGAAGTGCGGAATGAAAATGCCGCAGCCGGGCCAGGAGTTGCACAGCCGGGTGAAGATCCGGCTCATGGAAGAGAGCGAGCGGGAGCAGTTCGATGAGTTGATCGAGGAGAAGCACTATCTTCGGAGCAGCCGGATCGGGGGACGGCACATGCGCTACGTGGCCGCAGCCGATGGGCGCTGGGTGGGGCTGCTGGCTTTCAGCGGGGCGGCTCCGCATCTCAAGGGGCGGGAGAAGTGGATCGGTTGGAGTCCGCGCCAGCGGGCCCGGCGCCTGGCCTTGGTGGTCAACAACAGCCGCTTCCTGCT
>DATKCT010000141.1:0-51818 GCA_035513055.1 Verrucomicrobiales bacterium
CGCAACACATAAAACGCGTCCGGCTCCAAGCCCTCGAATACTTCGGGCCTTCCGTTCGGCCATTTCACCTCAACCCGCACAGGATCATCGCGCCTGCCCAGTCCTATGTGCATCCATCCGCTGGATTGCGAAAGAAAGCCCTCGCCTGCATACTTGGTCTTGATCAGCGGCTGCTCGAAGTCCAGCGCCTCCACCCGCGCTCCAATGGCATCCCGGTTGGTGGTCGTGCCGTTTCCCTCCAAATACAGGGCGATAAACCGGTTCGACGTCTCCGTTTGATTGAGCAGAAAACGCAGGCGCGGAGCGGTGCGGTTGGTGATCCACATATCGATCAACCCGTCGAAGTTCCAGTCCACCAGGCCGATGGCCCGCCCATCCTCAGCGAAGTCCAACCCCGTCACCGCGGACACATTGGCAAAAGCGCCCGATCCGCAATTGAGATAAGCGGAATGACGTTCGTGTCCGCTAAAGGACCGGTCTTCATGCAACAACCGGTTGAGGGCCTGCCACCCCTGCTGGTAGGAAACCAGGGCCGCCTCGGAAAAGTCGTCGACCGGGGATTGCGACACGACCTGCCGCCAGTAGACGCTTCACAAATCGCCGCTGTCTTCCGCCGTGATGAAACCGTTGGCGACCACCAAATCCTGCCAACCGTCGTTGTTGAAGTCGACAAAGGTGGATGCCCAGGCCCAGCGGCCCATGGTCACGTTACGTTCCACGCTGACGTCGCGGAAGTTCCCTTGGCCGGCGGCCTCGAACAAGGTGTTGCCCCGGGCGTGGCGTTGGAAAACCTCGCGCACGCTCTCCTCCTCACCGGTCTTGAACTGCCGCTGATAGGTGATGCGGTTGCCGGCCGCGGAAAACATGTTACTCACGTAGAGGTCCATCCAACCGTCCCGGTTGTAGTCGCCCCAGGTCACCGACATGCCGGATGACATGTCCTCGACGCCCAAAGCGCTCGCCACATCGCGGAAACGGCCGTTCTCCTGCTTGTAGAGATTGTTCCGGCCGTAATCGTTGGCCACGTAAAGATCCAAATCCCCGTCGTTGTCATAGTCTTCCCAGACTGCGGCAAAACTGTAGCGGTCGTTGTTCTGCTCCAATCCCGTTTCCCGGGTGACGTCGGTGAATTCCCAGTTTCCGTCGTTCCTCAACAACATGTTCGGCCCGCCATTGCGAGCATCATGATAGGGCATCGGTTCACCCATGGCGCCCCGGCGCAATGTGTCGGCCGAGGCGTTGTAGCCGCAAGCATACAAGTCGAGATCGCCGTCCCCGTCGTAGTCAGCCGCGGCCAAAGAGAATGTTTGCGCCGCGGTTCCGATGCCGAAGGCCAGATCGAAGCGTCCGCTCCCGTCGTTTTCCATGAAGAGCAAACGCCATTCCTGACCCACCACCAGATCGCGATGACCGTCGTTGTTAAAATCGGCAATCAACGCGCTGGCGCAGTAATCGAGCCAGTCCGCGCCGCTCTCCGCGGAAGAGTCGCGCAGGGTTCCATCCGGATTCCGCAGGTAAAGCCGGTTGGGCAGACCCCCTTCCATGCAAAGGTAGAGGTCATCCAAAAGATCCCCATTTACATCTCCCATGGCCAGCCCGTGGTTGGCCACGACATCCAAACCGAGATCCCGGGACAGGCGGGCGCGCCAATGATCCGCACTGTGAAGGAGCTGGTCGCGATACGATGCCGTCGCCCCAAAGACCGCCGCCGTGCGGTCCTCGAACAGCGTTTTTGAGCTGCCGGAATAAACCGACTCTTCGAAAGAGAGCAGATCGATGGCCGCCAGCATGAGGCCATACTCCTCCCGGAGCCAATCGGCATCCCATTCCGCCACGATCTGTGTCTTGTCGTGGCTTTCGTCGCGCGCCGCTCCGGCGGCCTCGACCCGGATCCGCGTGCGCACCCGCCTTTCCTCAGGCTCGACCCTGTAGAGTTTGAACTTCACCTTCAGGGAATCCGGGGCGAAGGCCTGCCGGAAAGCCCGGGCCGCCATCGAAAAACCAGCGGGCCCTTCAGGGAGACCGGCCTCCCTTGCTGGCCCCGGAGGCGATCTCCGGATCCTGAGCCCGCTCTCCTCGAAATCCGTCGTCAATTCCTCGGGATACCAAGCCGTCGTGACGAAAGCCGGCGCTAACTTGAGCGGCGGCGGCGCCTGTTCTGCTCCGGCCAGCCATTCCGCCAAGGCCCCTAATTGTTCCACGGCCGCCTCCGTAAAGGCCTCTGTGTCCCAACCGTCCGAAGCAGGATCGATTCGAGAATAGGCATCGGCCAGCGGCCCGACATAATCGCGATCCACCAGTTCCGGAAGCGTCGCCATCTCCGGCTCGATCTCCAGTTGAATCTCCGGTTTCGAGCTTTCCCTTGGAAGCGCCGCTGCAACCGGCGCTCCGCCTTCCGCCGTCCCCGAACCGCGACCCATTCCGGACTCCGCCGCGCGATCGAGATTCTCGCGCTCCGAACAGGCTGTCGCCGCCAGGAACACCAGGAGCAGCCAGGTAAAGCGGGAGCGGTGCATTCACCGGATGGTACTGAATCCATCAGGCCCTGCAAAGGGCAAGTCAGTGGTCGGTGGTCAGTGGTCAGTGGTCAGTGGTCGGTGGTCAGTGGTCGGTGGTCAGTGGTCAGTGGTCGGTGGTCAGTGGTCGGTGGTCAGTGGTCGGTGGTCAGTGGTCAGTGGTCGGTGGTCAGTGGTCGGTGGTCAGTGGTCAGTGGTCAGTGGTCGGTGGTCAGTGGTCGGTGGTCGGTGGTCGGTGGTCAGTGGAGACGCCCGCCCCTACGTGGGGCCGCAAGCCTTCGCGGGCAGGGGCGCCCGCGCCTGAAGTTTTTACATTTCTGGCCTGCCCGGGAGGCCGAAGATGCGGTGATCCCGAAGGGATCAGAGCTTGTAGCCGGTGGTGGCGCGCAGCGACACCACCGGAGACGGTCAATCCATCACCAGCACCCCGGCAGGGGTGCCAGCCCGCGCACAGCGCCCCGGCAGGAGGAGTGGGACAGGCGGGACGCCCGCCCCTACGTTGGGCCGCAAGCCTTCGCAGGCAGGAGCGCCTGCGGCCCGGCAGTCGGAGTGGGACAGGCGAGACGCCTGCCCCTACGTTGGGCCGCAAGAGCCGTGGGCAGAAGCGCCCGCGGCGTTGCAGAATCAATAGGCCCTCAAAAGCGGCGCTGGTTAGGCCGTTCCCTCGAAGCTGGCTGTCTTCTTTCGCTCGACGGCCAAGGACGAGGCGCTTGAGCCTCCCTCGATTCGAATTGAATCGCTGCTAGTAGTAAAGCGGTGCTGGCTACTAGCGTCTCTTCCGTCTGGCGAATCCGAAGAAAAGCCCGGTCAAAGCCAGGATGAGTCCGGTCGAGGGTTCGGGGACGGTGACCAATGCGTAGGTTTGAGCGATGTAGACATCGCCGTTGATGAGACCCAATCCACCACCAACGTCGACGTCATCAAAGTTGAGATGCACGGCGCTCACTTGTCTTCCGAAGCTGGTGATGCCGTCACCCAACTCGATCTGTTCGTTGAGGGTAATGGTGAGGCCGGCTAGCCCGGTGACTCCGGGGAGGATTACCGTGTTGGGCGCTGCTTTTCCGTCGCCATCGACGAGAGCCGAGAGATCGAGAGGGTCACCGTCAACGGTTAGGCTGAGGCCCAAAAGAGTGGAGTCGCCGGCGATCGTCAAGTTGAATTCAGAGCTGCCGGTGATGCTGACGAAGGAGTTGATGACCGCGTTATCGCCACCGATGTCGAGTGTGATTAATGGTTCGGCTAATGGGAGCCCCGGAGCAACGGTGAGGGCTTCGAAAGAAAAGTCTTCGATCGTCACTACCGCGTTCACGGTTCGCGCTCCAGGAAGACCGTCGACGTCCGAAAAGGCGGAGATCTCGCCGGTTCCGGACTGTGCGAAAAGGTCGATGAGGGCGCTGGTATGGCTGGCGGTCAGATCGATGGCTGTGAGGTCTTCGTCGTAGGGAGGAGGGGAGATTTCGTCGAGTTGGCCAATGGTAGAGGATGCACTGGTACCACCGACGACAGAGAGATCGACCGAGGTGACCACGCCGCCGCTTGCGCCGGCGAGGATGTCAGCCTTTGCATTGGCGCCAAAGAATCCCAAGCTCGGGACGATGATCAGGGCAGTGGCCCAGGTAAGAGTTTTGCGGGCTTTCATATTGATTGGATGATCTGGAATGGAACTTCTAGAACCCCCGGAGCAAGAGGTTTATAGACTGCTCCGGGCGATAAATCGAGCAAGAGAATGAGTGAGTGGGCGGCTTTATCGTATCGCAGGGCGATAAGACGCATTTTGGGGAGACCGAAGCCCTGTTGGGTTTAGCCGTGAGCCGTGAAAGATTCCGTCGCCTCGCTCTCAGCCAGTAAAGGTGTGGCTCGGCCCGCCACAGACCCCCGGCCGGACCCGGAAGAGGGACCCGGAAAGGGGAAAGCGAGCCAGCGTTTCCTCGTCCAGATCGACCCGCGCCGACGTGATGTACAGGTCGCCGAAGTCCGGTCCGCCGAAGCAGCAGGAGGTGGTGTGCGGGGCCGGAACCTCGATGCGGGCAAGCCGTTCGGCGGTGTCGGGATCCCAGCGGCTGACGCAGGCTCCGCCCCATTGGGCGACCCAAAGCTTCCCTTCCGCGTCGATGGTCATCCCGTCGGGAAAGCCGTCGCCTTCGCCGAGGCGCAGAGCTGCGCGGGGAGCGGAGATCGCGCCGGTTTCCGGGTTGAAATCGTAAGCGCGCACCGTGCGGGTGGGGGAGTCGATGTAGTAGAGCGTGCGAGAATCGGCACTCCAAGCCAGGCCATTGGAAATGGCGACTCCTTCGGTCATGCAGTGCGCGGCGCCATCGGGATCGATGCGGTAGAGCGCGCCAATGGGGTCTTTCTCGCCGAGATCCATCGTGCCGGCCCAGAAGCGGCCTTGCGGATCGCACTTGCCGTCGTTGAAACGTGTCGTGGGCCGGGGATCCACCGGCGGCAAGCGTTCAAGCCGGCCGGATGGCAGGTCCAGAAAAGCCATTCCGTTCTCGAGGGCGACGAGGAATCCTCCTTGGGTCCGCGGGACGACGGCGCCGACGCGTTCCTCGAACCGTGCAACCGGCATATCTTCTCCGGTGCGAGGGTCGAAGCGGCGCACACAAGGGCCGAGGATGTCGACCCAGTAAAGGACGCCTTCGCCGGCGTGCCAACAAGGGCCTTCACCGAGCCGGGCCTGGGGCTGGGCAACGCATTCAACGGCGGGAGACTCGGTCATCGCTGAGGGAGGATGGCGGGGAAGATGAAGCAAAGTCCGCATTTCGCACACTTTTCCTGCGGCGCCGCGCGGCGCCGGGGGCCGGTTTTACCACGAAAGACACGAAGGGTGCGAATCTCGCGAGCAGGGGGTTTGTTTCTCGCAAATTGCGCAAAGCTCGCAGAGGCGGGAGAGAATTGAAGGCAGGAAAAGGAACGGGAGGTATGACAAATGCGGGTTAAGATGACTGGACTTTTTTTTGCGCGATGATGCCTGGAGAATTCTCAACAGGGGCCGGTCCTGGTCCGGTTTGGCCGGCGCAGAGAAAGCGGCGGGGCGGATTGCTCCCGCCGTTTTTTCTCTTGGTTCTCTTGCTGCTGGCGGCCGGCGCCGCTGTGGTGTCTTGGAGACCGGCGCGATCTGCGGCCGGGCAATGGCTGATGCGCGCGGCGAATTGGCTCGAGTACGGGTCCCTGGCATCGGAGGCCGTTTACCGGGATCGCGTCGTGGAAAAGCCGGTGGAAGTCATCGTCGAGAAGGAGGTGCGCATTCCAGAGCCCCTGCCCGGCCGGTTTGTGCCCTACAAGAAGATCGATTTCGCCGAACTCTACAATGGCTTCAAGATCGTGAGCGAGTTGGATGCGACGGAGGGCGGACTCGCTTCCTTGGAGCGGACCAGGGAGGAGGCTTGCGAGATCCGGTTCGAGCTGCGGATCCGGGTTCCGGAACCCAATCAGTCGCTGAAAGATTTGGCGTCGCTCAACGAGAAACTGCCGGACATGTTGCCCGGTCTTTCCGCAATGTTGGAAGGGGCGAAAGTCTCGGGATTCTATCACCGGCTCTACGAGCTGAAGACCAAGCGGATGCAGACCAACCTGACCCGGCTCGACCAGATACTTTCCCGGCATAACTACTACGATTGCGACACGGTCTTGGAGTTGACGGCTGCCGGCACGCAACGGCGCCTTCTCCTGGTGCAGGGAGACATGGATGTGGTCTCGGACGGCAGCGATGGGGACCGGTCGCCGGAATACGACGAGTACATCGCCACCTCTCAGTATTATCAACCCTTCACCAGTTATGGTTGGGCGAAGCGCACGAATCAGCCCAATCCGCTGTTGGCGCGCTGGGAGGAGAAGCTGGCGGCGGGCGAGGCCGAATTGAAAAAGCCGGGCACTACCGAGGCGCGGAAGAAGACCTTGCGGGATTCCATCGCTGTTTGGAAACGGGAGATTCGGGATCTGCGCGCGCGCAGTTTCTTGATCGCCCGCAAAGATCCCTTTGTGGTCGTTCCGCTTTCGTTTCTTGGGTACACGGGCAAAGAACCGTTCGCTCCAGCCATCGGGGATTACGCGGTGGTGATCCACGGGGAGCGCGTATTTCCGGCGATACTCGGGGATGCCGGACCATCGTTCAAAGTGGGTGAGGCATCGTTGCGCATCGCGCAGGAGATCGACCCGAAATCCAGTCCCTATCGCCGGCCCGTGAGCGATTTGACGGTGACCTATTTGGTGTTTCCGGGGACGGCGGAACGGCCTTTTGCGCCTCCGGATTTGGCCCGGTGGCGGGCGCGCTGTTCCGAGTTGTTAGGCGAGATCGGCGGGCTGGGAGAAGGCTTTCTCCTGCATGAGTGGGAGGATCTTTTCGCGCAGCGAAAGCCGCAGGAAGAGACCGCGGACACCGGCGAGGAGGGCAAGGAGGGCGAGGAATAGGGCGGGAGAAATGCGGCGCATCTTTTCTCCGGCGCCGCCTTTTTTGACAGGGCAAGCCGGGGTTGCTCACTGCCTATGCGGCAACGGGACTTGGGAGGCGCGTTTTTGGAGGCGGGCGCCTCCGGCTTCCCTTGGCCGTTGATTCCAAAACGCATGAGAAGATTCAACGCCAACAATCGGCGCAGAGACGGCGGGTCTTGCGGCCGGGCGTTTTGACAGCTCCTTGCGCGGGAGCGTCTTCTGCCGGATGTTTTATGAGAAATGCTTATGATTATCCGATTGGACTTCCCGCGGGCGATATTGATGGGCTGGATGCTCACGGCTGCCGCCGCGTGGAGCGCTCCAGGCGGCGCCGTCGATTTCAACCGGGATATCCGTCCGCTGCTCTCGAACAACTGTTTTCTGTGCCACGGCCCCGATGCGGCGGAACGTAAAGCGGATTTGCGGCTCGACACACCCGAGGGGGCTCGGGAGGAAAGAGACGGTGTGGTGGCCATCGTTCCCGGGCGCCCGGAGTCCAGTGAGCTGGCGCGGCGAATCCGGGCCGAGAATCCGGGAGACCGGATGCCTCCATCCAAGAGCGGCAAGTCACTCACGAAGTCCGAGCAGGAGTTGTTGGAACAGTGGATCCGCGAAGGAGCCCCATACGCGACCCACTGGTCCTACGTCAAGCCGGTGCGGCCCCCGATCCCCGCCGTCCGCGATTCACGATGGCCGAAAACCGCGGCGGACCACTTTATTTTGGCGCGGCTGGAAGCGGAAGGCCTGGGGCCTTCTCCCGAGGCGGACCGCCCGCTCTTGGCCCGGCGAGCGGCTCTTGATCTGACGGGATTGCCTCCGGATCCGGAGGATCTGGCCGCGTTTCTCGCGGATCAGGGTCCCCTGGCCTTCGAGCACTATGTCGACAGCCTCTTGCGACGTCCGTCCTACGGAGAACATTGGGCGCGGATGTGGCTGGATCTGGCCCGTTATGCCGATTCCGCCGGTTACGCCGACGATCCGCCGCGCACCATTTGGGCCTACCGGGATTATGTCATCCGCGCCTTCAACGACAACACGCCGTTCGACCGTTTCACCATCGAGCAGATGGCGGGTGATCTCTTGCCGGATCCCGCCGCGGAGCGGTTGGTGGCCACTGCGTTTCACCGCAACACGCAGACGAACAACGAAGGCGGCACCAGCGACGAAGAGTATCGAAATGTCGCGGTCGCGGACCGGGTGAACACGACCATGTCGGTGTGGATGGGGACGACGATGGCTTGCGCTCAGTGTCATAGTCACAAGTACGATCCCATTTCACAGACCGACTATTTCCGGCTCTTTGCCCTGCTCAACAACACCGAGGACGCGGACCGGACCGATGAGAGTCCGACGGCCGGCCTTTTCAGCGAGGACCAAAAGCGGAAGCAGGCGGCGATGCGGGATGAGATCGCCCGCTTGGAGAAGCAGATGGAAGGAAAGGGGACCAGGTTGGAGGAGGGGCAAGCGGCTTGGGAGGAGGCGTTGCGCGCCGGACTCGAGTGGCGTCCCTTGCAGCCATCTCAAGCGGCGTCGACAGCCGGGGCGGAATTGCGGATCTTGGAAGACGCATCGGTGCTCGCGTCCGGTCCGGCTCCGGAGCGGGATGCCTACCTGATCACGACGGCTGTTCCATCGCAGCCCGTGACGGCCTTGCGCCTCGAGGCGATTCCCGACGAAACCTTGCCTGACGGAGGGCCCGGGCGAGCCGAGGGCCGGTTTGTTCTCACAGGGTTGAAGGCGACCCTCGAGCCATCGGCGGAATGGGCGGCTGAGGGCCGCTTCGTGCGCATCGCTTTGTCAGGATCCCGGAGCATTTTGTCGCTGGCGGAAGTTCAGGTTTTCGCGGGAGAAACGAACGTGGCGCTCGAAGGCGAAGCTTCGCAGAGTTCGACCGCATTCGACGGCCCGGCTCGACTGGCTGTGGATGGCGATCCCAACGGCGATTATTCAGCGGGATCGACGACGCACACCAGAATCTCCGATGATCCGTGGTGGGAAGTCGATTTGAAGACGGCGGCAAGGATCGGCCGGATTGTGGTTTGGAACCGGACGGACGGCGGAGAAAGCATCGGAGAGAGGCTGGAGGGACTGCGCATTTCGGTTCTCGATGACGAGCGGCGTTCTGTCTATGAACTGAGTCCGGCATCGGTCCCGGCGCCCTCGGGAGAATATCAGGTGGATGGACGCGTCGATTTAGAGTTTTCCGGCGCGTTTTCGCCGTCGAGCGGGAAAGGATTCGAGGCGCGGCAGGTCTTGCGCAATCCCGATCCGGCTCAGAAGGGTTGGGCGTTAGACGGGCCGGCGGGCGAAGCGGGAGAGCTGATCCTATCGTTTCGCGAAGGGAGGGAGCTTTCCGGGCGGTCGCTGCTGTTCCGGCTCGAACAGGAGTTTGGACAGAGCGGACGAACTCTGGGGCGCTTCCGGTTATCGTGGACGGGTGAACCGGTATCTGCGGCGGTGGCGCAAACGCCGGCGCGCATCCGAGACATCGTTGCTCTGGATCCCGGCAATCGCAGTGCGGAACAACAGGCTGAGGCGGCGCGTTTCTATCGTTCTGTGGCGCCGGAGCTGGCGGAGGTCCGGGAGCAGGCGATGACCTTGCGGCGCCAATTAGAGGAAATGAAGCCGGAGACGACAGTGCCGGTGCTGCTGGAACTGCCGGAAGACAAACGAAGAGTGACGTTGTTGCAGCACCGCGGGAACTTTTTAGATACTGGTGAGGAAGTTGCGGAGGGACTGCCGGAGGCCTTTCATCCGGCTCCTTCTGGGAACGGGAAACGGCTTGACCGGATGGACTTGGCGCAGTGGTTGGTAAGCCGGAACAATCCACTGACTGCGCGGGTGACGGTCAACCGTTACTGGGAGAAGCTCTTTGGCGCAGGCCTGGTCTTGACCAGCGAGGAGTTCGGATCGCAAGGGGAACCGCCTTCGCATCCGGAATTGCTCGATTGGCTGGCGGTCGAGTTCATGGAGAGCGGGTGGGACCTCAAAGGGTTGCTTCACCTCCTGGTGACTTCGGCTGCTTACCGTCAGAGTTCGCGGGTCGATCCGGCCCTGCTCGAGCGCGATCCGGCCAATCATTTGCTGGCGCGCGGGCCGCGCTACCGGTTGCCCGCGGAGAGCATCCGCGACCAGGCGCTGGCGGTGAGCGGGCTGCTCAGCCCCAAGATGTTTGGACCGCCGGTTCGTCCGCCCCAGCCTTCGGCCGGATTGACCGCAGCATTCGGTGGCGGGATCGATTGGGAGACGAGCGCCGGTGAAGACCGTTATCGCCGCGGCCTTTACACCACCTGGCGCCGGTCCAGTCCCTATCCGTCGATGTCGACTTTCGACGCTCCGAACCGGGAGGTTTGCACGGTGCGCCGGGAGCGGACGAACACCCCGCTTCAGGCGTTGGTTACACTGAACGACCCGGTCTTCATCGAGGCGGCTCAGGCGCTGGGCCGCCGCTTGTCCGCAGTCGAGGGTGATGTGCGGGACCGGGTGCGGCAGGGATTTCGCATGTGTCTAGTCCGTGAACCCTCTGACGGGGAAATTGCGGCTCTGGCCCGGCTTTATGATGATGCCAGGGACAGCTTTGGCAGGGATGCGAGCGCCGCTGTGGCCATGGCCACCGATCCCCTGGGGCCGCTGCCCGAGGGCGCCGCCGCCGCGGATTTGGCGGCTTGGACCGTGATCTCTAACGTACTGCTGAATTTGGACGAGTTTCTGATGCGTCCCTGAACCCGAGGAACCCATGATGGATCTGCAACACGAATACACGAGTCTGATCACCCGGAGGCATTTCCTGCGCGAGGGCTCCTTGGGCCTTGGCGCCGCGGCTTTGTGGGCGATCCAGGCCGGTCCAGCCGGCGCCGCCGCCCTTCGGGACGCCGCCGGAGATCCGGTTGCGCCGCTGCAGCCGCAGTTTGGAGCGCGGGCCAAACGGGTGATTTATTTGCATCTCACCGGGTCGCCTCCGCATCTCGATCTTTTCGATTACAAACCGGAACTGGTGGCGCGTGACGGGCAAGATTGTCCTGACGCGTATCTCAAGGGCAAACGCTTTGCCTTCACTTCGGGAGTGCCCAAGCTGTTGGGAACGCCGCGGCGTTTCGCCCGGTACGGCGAAGGGGGATTGTGGCTGTCCGACGCCCTCCCGCATTTGCAGGGCGTTGCGGACGAGTTGTGCGTAATCCGGTCCATGCATACCGACCAGTTCAATCACGCTCCGGCGGAATTGCTCGTCTACACGGGTTCGCCGCGGCCTGGCCGTCCATCGCTCGGGTCATGGGTCACCTATGGCCTCGGCACGGAGAACCAGGATTTGCCGGGATTCATGGTTCTGATTTCGAGCGGCGTGCAACCCAATGGGGGCAAGAATTCGTTTGGATCCGGTTTTCTCCCATCGGTCTACCAAGGAGTTCAGTGCCGTTCTAAGGGCGATCCGGTGCTGTATGTCTCCGATCCACAGGGGATGGACCGGGCCATGCGGCGGCGCAGCCTTGATGCGTTGAAGGAACTTAACGAGATGCAGATCCTCGAGTTTGGGCATCCGGAAACGCTGACCCGCATTGCTCAGTATGAATTGGCTTTTCGGATGCAGACCTCTGTGCCCGGCGTGATGGATATTTCGCGGGAACCGGCGGCGGTGTTGGAGGCGTATGGAGCGCAGCCCGGCGCCGCCAGTTTCGCCAACAACTGTCTGTTGGCGAGGCGGTTGGCGGAACGGGGGGTGCGTTTTGTCCAGCTCTTCGACTGGGGTTGGGACTTCCACGGGACCGGCCCGGCCGAAGATATCCGGGACGGCCTAACCAACAAATGCGCGACCATGGACCGTCCGGTGGCGGCGTTGCTGCGGGACCTTCGCCAGCGGGGGATGTTGGACGAGACTTTGGTGGTCTTGGGAGGAGAGTTCGGCCGCACGCCGTTCCGGGAAGGGAGAACGGCCGGGGGAAACGTCCTTGGGCGCGATCACTATCCGGATTGTTACACCATGGTTTTGGCGGGCGGCGGAGTGAAGGGCGGCTTCGCCTATGGGGAATCCGACGAGCTGGGCTTTTCCGTCGCCCGGGATCCGGTTCATGTGCATGATTTGCAGGCGACCATACTCCATCTGCTCGGGTTCGATCATGAGCGTCTGACCTTCCGCTTCCAGGGCCGGGATTTTCGTCTCACCGACGTGCACGGAAGCGTGGTGAAACCGGTGCTGGCCTGAGCGAGGACTGTCTTGGGGCCTCCCCGGGAGGCCAAAGATGTGGTGATCCCGAAGGGATCAGAGCTTGTAGCCGGTGGTGGCGCGCAGTGACACCACCGGAGACGGTCGATCTGTCACCAGCACCCCGGCAGGGGTGCCAGCCCGCGGGCATTCCCCTTCGATGGTCCAATCATTCAATCAAGGTACCGCGCATCGAATTGGATCCCGGAACTGCTGCCCATCGCCTCGCACGGACGCTACTCACCGTAATTCCTGCATAGCCATTAGAGAAGATGACATGATAGAGCACGCATGTGTAGGTGGAGGGCATGGCCGGCCGGTTACTGGCACCCCTGCCGGGGTGCGGATCGACTTGCAACTCACACCGGTGGTGGCGCGCAGCGACACCACTGGAGACCGTCGATCCATCACCAGCACCCCGGCAGGGGCGCCAGCCCGCGGCCTTCTCCTTCGATGCTCCAATCATTCAATCAAGGCGCCGATCGTGTCGCGCGTCCGGCTCTCGGGGCTGAACTCGCCAAGGAAGACCTCATGGCTATTCGACCACCACGCGGAAGACGGGTCCGGGATCAACGACGACGGCGGAAGTCGTAGGACCGGCGGCGGCGACTCCGGCGGCGGCGTCGCGCCAGGCGTTTCCGCCGTCGGAAGCTTCGATGCGGTAAGTGCGTCCATCGGCGCTGGTCCAGTCCAGAGTCGCGGCGCCGTCTTGGTAGGAGATCGAGAGGATCTCGAAACGGTCGGCCGGGTCGAGCGGGTCGGTGCCGGCGCGCACTTCGGCGCCGTCCCCGCTGCCGTCTCCGTCGGTGTCGGCGAGTTGGGGATTGGTGCCGTAGATGGCGATTTCATCGGCGTCGCTGAGGCCATCGCCGTCGGAGTCGCCGGTGGGTGAACTGGCGGCGCGGAAGGTGAAGGTTCCGGCGGCGTAGCGGTCCTCGGGTCCACTGTCTTGGTTAGTCGGATAGTCTCCGGGGACTTCGCCCCAATGGGCTCCGCCGATGAAGCGCAGGATGCCTCCTCCGTCGTCGGTGGAGAGGAGGAGATCGAGGGCGCCCTGGTTGCCATTGGATTCGCCGTCGCCGTAGCCATAGGCGTTGATGACATAGGCGCCCGGTTCCAGGCGCAGAGGGGAGGCGAGGGGGAGGAAGCGGCTGCCCCCAATCAGCGTTCCCGGGTTTTCCGGGGTGAAGACGAGTTGTGCGAGGACTGAGCCGGCGCTGTCGTCGCCGGCCAAGTCTGGGGTGCCGTTGTCATTCCGGGACCAGATTTGGGCCGTGATAGTCAAGTTCAGGCCATCGGATCCGTCGTCGAAAACGCCGATTTCGAAGATATCGATGGCTTGAGTGACGATGAAGTCCATGCCGAGCGAACCCTGGAATTGCTGGTTTCCCACGGTGTTCTCCGGGATGATGTAAGCGATGAAGAGGGGGGTGTCGTTGGGGTCGAGCGGATCGGTGCCGCGGGCCACTTCGGCGCCGTCGCCGACTCCGTCGCCATCGGTATCGAAGAGGAGAGGTGAAGTGCCGTAGATGTTGATTTCGTCGCCGTCAGACAGGAGATCTCCATCGGTGTCCGGGTTGGTGGGGTCGGTATCGATTTCCTCGTTATCGGGGATGCCGTCGCCATCGGTGTCGGAGGAAGCGGGATTGGTTCCGTTGGCGATCTCGATACCGTCTGGGATGGTGTCGCCGTCGGAGTCGGGATTGTTGGGATCTGAACCCGCGCTGTACTCGGCTTCATTGGTGGCTCCGTCGTCATCGGGGTCACCGTTTCCGTCGTGATCAAGATTTCCGAAGTGATCGAGTTCCCAGGCGTCAGGAAGACCGTCGCCGTCAGTATCCCCCCCGATGGTGATGGATCCGGAATCGCCGATAAACACGGCGGCGAGGGCGGGTTCGATGGCGAGGAAATCGTCGCGAGTATAGGTTCCGGGGCCGAGGAGGTCGCCGAGGTTGATGGTTCCCAGAAGGACCGTGCCGAAGACGTATTGGCGATCGAGCATGACCTGGAGGCGTCCGGCACTGGGGTCGAGGGTTTGGAGGGAGAGAACGCCGTTCGGGCTATTGATGTTGTAATCCGCGTCGAGCACGGCGTCGTCGAGAGTGATGTTTCCGCGTCCGAGGGAGAAGGCGGTTTGGGCATGGAGAATGGCGCCGCGGGCGTCCCAGTCGACGACGCCGGTGGGATTCCCCCGCAGCAGACGGAGTGTGGCTGGGGCGGACGCAAGGGGTTGCCGCACCACGAGGGCGGCGGGCTCGGATTGAGGAAGCATAGCGTCGAGGATGAGAGTGCGGTTGCCGCCGGCGAGGTCGATGACTCCGCCGGATTCCACGGTGAGCGCGGTCTCGAGAGTCAGGGTTCCGGAATCGAGACCGAAACGGATGCTCCCACTCTGCAGGATGAGAGAGGGGATCTGGAAGCTGGAACCGGAGGGGGCGTCGAGGACGAGAGCGGCGCCCGCTCCGGCGATGGTGAGACTATCGCCGGCGAAGGCGGAACTGGAATTGGGTGTGCGGAGGCGGCCGGCGACGCCATCGATGACGTAGTAATCCATGCCGGCGGCGGCGGGCGCCGCATTGGACCAGGCTTGCGCATCGGTCCACGGCAGGTCGTTGCGCACGAGCCAGACGGCGTTCGAGGGCGGCGTGCTGCCCGCGTCGTTGGGATCGCTGCCGAGCGCCAATTCGACGGGGTCGGGAAACCCGTCGTCGTCGGCGTCCTGCTTCAAGGGGACGAAAGTGAAGGAGCCGGCTCCGTAACGATTGGCGGGTCCGCCGTCGACAGTCTGTGGGTAGCCTTCCGGCGCTGCTCCGAAGCGGGAGAGACCGGTAAATTCGAGCGCGGGGTCGCTGGAGACATCTCCGAAGGGGCCCTGGAAGACGCCTCCATTTCCGTTGCGCTCCCCAGGGCCGTAACCTTGCGCCACGATGGTGTAACTGCCCGGATTGAGGGCGAGCGGCGGATCGAGTTCCTTGAAACGGCTGCCGCCGTCGGGAAAGCCGGGATCCTCGGTGGTGAAGGTGAGGGTGGCCAGGATTTCGAGTCCAATGTCATCGGTGGGGTCGGCGGGAGTTCCTCCATCGTCCCGGGTCCAGATCTCGACACGAATGGCGGCGTTGAGTCCGTCGGAGTTGTCGTCGAAGGCGCCGAGTTCGGTGATTTCGATGGGTGAATTGACCACAAAATCCATACCGAGCGTGCCGTTGAAATCCTGATTACCCGGGGTTCCGGAGGGAATGCGGTAAGCGACGGTTCCGCGATCCGGATGATCGTCGGGATCGAGGGGATCGGTTCCTTGGACGAGTTCGAGGCCATCCCCGAAACCATCGCCGTCGGTGTCGGGATTGAGGGGATCGGTGCCGTGCGTATTGACCTCGGCGCCGTCCGAGAGGGAATCGCCATCGGTATCGGTCAGGCGCGGGTCTGTGCCCGTGTCATTGGCGTCGATGAAGATGCCGGTGTTCGTTTCCACACCGTCGTTGAGTCCGTCCCCGTCCGTGTCGGCGGACGTGGGATCGGTGCCCTGGGCGAGTTCGATTCCGTTGAGGACTCCGTCGCCGTCGGCGTCGGTTTCCGGGGACTCGTCCAGGGTTCCGAAGGTGAGGAGTTCGAAGTCGTCCGCCCAGCCGTCGCCGTCGGAGTCGCTGGAGTCGACCCGGAAGGAGAAAGTACCGGCGCCGTAGCGGTTGGCGGGGCCGGCGTCGACATTGACGGGGAAGGCGTCGGGATCTCCCCAGCGGCTGGATCCGACGTAGCTGAGGTGGGGGATGTCCAGGAGCGTTCCGAAGCCGCTCAGGTTGCCGTTGCGTTCCCCGTCTCCATAGCCGTAGGCGACGATCGTGTAGGCGCCCGCAGGCAAGGGGAGAGCTTCGGCAAGGCTTTTGAAACGGCTCCCGCCTCGCAGAGCGCCGGGATCTTCGGGTGTGAAATCGAGGTCCGCCAGGATTTCGCCGCCCTGGTCGTCGGCCGGATCCAGCGGCGTTTCTCCGTCTGCGCGAGACCACAACTGGACGGAGATGGGCAGGTTGAGGCCATCAGAGGAATCGTCAAAGGCGCCAAGTTCCACGACGGTGACCGGGAGGTTCGCGATGAAGTCCATGCCGAGCGATCCCCCGAAGTTCTGGTTGCCTGGGGTCGCTGCGGCGACCTGATAGGCGACCGCCGGAGCAGTGGAGACGAAGCGGAAGGAGCCCGCTCCGTAACGGGTTTCCGGTCCGCCGTCGGGTGTGTCGGGAAACCCGCCCGCGACGACGCCGAAGCGGCTGACGCCGACGAAAAGGAGATCCTCAGAGACGGCGCTCGTGGCGAAGGGGCCTTGATTCATGCCGTTGCCATTGCGTTCGGCATCGCCGTAACCGTAGCCGGCGATGGTGTAGGCTCCGGGGCTGAGGACGACAGATTCGGGTAGTGCGGCGTAGCGGATTCCGCCTTCGGGCAATCCTTGGGCCTCCGGACCAAAGCTCATTTCGGCGAGGACGGCGCCGCCGCTGTCGTCACTGGGATCTTCCGGCGTTCCGCCGTCGTTGCGAGTCCACAGTTGGACAGTGATAGGGAGAGCGAATCCGTCGGAGTTGTCGTCAAAAGCACCGAGTTGGGTGACGTGGATCTCATTTTGGACGATGAAATCCATCCCGAGCGCGCCGCCGAAATTCTGATTTCCGGCGGTTCCGCCGGGAATGGAGAGGGCCGCAACGGAGAGTTGCGCTGCGGTTTCGGGGGTAAAAGCGGCCAGTGAAAGGGCCAGCAGGAGGGTGGAGGTGATGTTGCGCATAGCTAGGGAGCGACGAGTGGCGAGAGTATCTTTGCCGGTGAATCCTTACAAGATTATGGAGTGCCGGAATTCAGAAACCCCAGGGCCTTTCATTCGGAGCGCGGGAGAACGCATACGGTTTCGACGAAAAGCGGTTTCGGTCAGGCCGTAGAAGTCGAAGGAGCATACTCGAAGCACTTTCCGGTTGAGAAGGGAATAAAGGGGTGGTTCTTTGGGGTGTTTCCTGCTCACGTGGCGGAATTGGTAGACGCGTACGATTCAGGATCGTATGGGGTAACCCGTGGAGGTTCGAGTCCTCTCGTGAGTACTGCTTCCTGGAATCAGGCGGCTGTCCGTTGAAGCAGGACACGCCACCACCAGGGCAAGAGTAGGGCGGCGGAAAGCATGCTGGCCAGAATACCGAGGGAGCAGACCTGTCCAAGAGCGGACAGACCTTGATTGGAGGCGAGGCTGAGAGAAGCGAAACCCGCGGAAGTGGAGAGGCAGCAGAAGACGAGGGCGCGGCGGATGCCGGAGTGAATGACTTGGGGATCCCCGCCGCAGCGGCGCAGGGCGAAAATCATGTGGATGACGTAATCGATGCCGGTTCCAAGAAGCAGAGGGATTGCGGAGAGGTTCATGAGATTCCAATCCATATGGAGCGCGGCCATCGCGGCGAGGAGGAGCAGGGCACTGAAGGCCATGGTTGCGACGGCGAGGAGAACCTCCCGGCCGTTTCGGAAGATCGCCGCCAGAACAGCGGCGAGGACGAGGGCAATGGGCAGAAACACGCGCACGATATCCCGCTCGATGAGAGGCACGACGGCGGGTCCGAGGCTGGGCCAACCGGTGAGGAAAACTCCGGGGATCTGAGGTTGGGGTGGGATGGTTTGGGGGCCGGCGGGTTCGACGATGCCGAGGAGCAGGTTGTCGCCGGGCCCCCGTCTGGCGAGGCGCCGGGTCAGCGCCTGGCTGGCCGGTCCTTCGGGCCAAGCGACCGGAAGGGGTTGCGCGGCCGATTTGTCCCACGACTCAAGGGCGATCCGGGCCAGGCGGTGGCCTTCGTCCTCGAAGCCGGCTTCGCTGAAAGCTTGAAGGATCCGGTCCCGCTGGCGGGCGAGACGGACGAGTGCGGGCCGGTTTTCTTCCTGCTGGTTTTGGTTAGGCCAGAGAAAGGCGGGCAGCCAGGCGGAACGGATCGTCCCTGCTTGCTTCTGCATGTGAATCCATTGCTCGGCGGCTTCGAGGGCATCGAGAAGGCCCGGCTCACTGTCCGCGTGGACGAGAATGGGGAGCTGCTTCTCTCCGTCCCCGCCCGGGACGAGCCGTTCTTGGAGGTGGGCCAGGGTCTCGCCGGCGGGACTGTGCCGGGGTCGCAAGACCGAGAAATCGCGCTGGAATTGGGGCAGATCGCGGACGATGAGGACGAGGACAGCGACTCCTAGGAGGACGGCGGTTGCGACCGGCGGGAGGAAACGGCAAGAACGAGCCCGGCGAGGGGGAGGAGACCCCGGCGCGGGCGAGGGGGGAGGAGCGGCGGCGGCGGGGTTTGCGGCGACGGCGGGGAGAAAGAATCCGAGCATGACCGCTGCCCCGATGAGAATCCCAAGAGCGACGAGGGAACCGAGTTGGCGAACTCCGGGAAGAATGCTGAGGTTGAGGGAGCTGAAGACGGCGGCGGTAGTTATGGCGGCCCAGAACACGCTGGGTCCGATCTTGCGGCGGAGTGCGGGAGCGGCGGCGCCGGAAGTGAGGGATTCCTGATACGTGACGACGCCGTAATCCACGGCCAGGCCGATGAGGATAGCGGCGAAGCCAACGCTCATGACGCTGAGGGAGCCGAAAAGGAGACCGCCGATCCCGAAAGTGAACGTGAAGGTGAGGGCGAGGGAGAAAACGAGGAGGGACAGAGGCCGCCAGCGCCGGTAGAACAGCCAGAAAAGGAGGGCGATGCCGGCCATGGCGGGCAGAAGAGTCGCTTTCATATCCCGTTCCATGCCTTTGGCGATTTCGGCGGCGAAAGCGGGTTCTCCGGTGAGTCCGGTAGCGGCGCGACCGGGATCGGGAAGGCCGCGTTTCCACTCTTCGATGGCGGAAGCGACCTGAGAAACCCATTGGGCGCTTTCCCGGTAGTCGGCGAGGCTGCGGGAGGGCTCGAGGTACAGGGCGTGGAAGAGACCGTCGGCTGAACGAAACCAGGAACCGCCGCGGCCGAAGTGCGATTGGTTGGATCCGGCCAGATCGGTGGGGATGAAGCCGGCAGGATCGTAAGCGAGAAGAGAGACTTCGGCGGCGTCGAAGGAAAGGGCAAGGGTGTCGAGCGAGGCGGTGAGACGAGATTCGAGGGCTGCGGGCTGGAGTCGATTCTCGAGTTCCCGGACCTTTGCAGGATCGCCATTGAGCCAGAGGTAAGCGCTCCACTCGCCGAGGAGTTCTTCGGCGGACTGCCAAAACGGCTCGACAGCGACTGAGGAGGTCAGATCCGGTTCGGAGCGGAAGCGCTCGGCAAGGGACGCGGTCAAATCATCGAGTTCGGAGGGCTGGGCGCCGGGCGGCAACTCGAGGGTGACGATGAGTTCATTCTGTCCGGAGGTGAAAGCGCGGAAGAGTTTTAGGCCGGCGACCTCGGGGAGCTGTGGGGGAAGGAGGTCGAGTACGTCGACATTGAAGCTCGTGCGCGACCGGCCGAGGGCGTAACAGGCCACGGCGAGCAGGGCCAAGAAGAGTAGACGCCGCCGCATGAAGAACGTGAAGCATAGCCGCATCAGGTGAGGGCTTGCCCTCATTTCTCATACTGTTTCGTCGCGAGGCGCTGCGAACACCTTACGGCCAGCCGAGCGTGTTTTATTTGGTGTCTGACACATTATGTAGCAATTGAACTGTCAGCGAGAACTTGTGTTTGAACTCCTGCATGAAGCGCGAGAGTTCAAAGAGGCGTTCCCGCACCGGTCCGGCGATTTCGGCCAAGCGGCCGGCGTCGCCATCGGCCTGGCACTGGACCCTTCGCGCCCAAATGTCAACTGATAGTTGTAGTGTCTGACACAAAAAATATAACTTGAGGCCATTGCTCTGCGGCTTCGAGGGCATCGAGAAGGCCGGTTCACTGTCCGCGTGGACGAGAATGGGGAGCTGCTTCTCTCCGTCCCCGCCCGGGACGAGCCGTTGTTGGAGGTGGGCCAGGGTCTCGCCGGCGGGACTGTGCCGGGGTCGCAAGACCGAGAAATCGCGCTGGAATTGGGGCAGATCGCGGACGATGAGGACGAGGATGGCGACTCCGAGGAGGACGGCGGTTGCGACCGGGGTCTGCTCGATGGGCGGAGCGCAGCGACGGCAACGCCGCGCGCAGCCGAGGGCGCCGAGCTGGGTGAGTACACCCTGTCCAAGCCCGGGGCAAGCGGAACGAAGGCAGGATGACAAGTGCGGGCTAGAGCCTAAAGATCCCGGGATTGACAGGGGAGAAGTGGACTCTTAAGGGAGACTGCCATGGCGGCCGCGACAGCAAGTTCTTTGAGGCTGAGTTACGGTGCATACGTCGCCGGCCTGAGTCTGCAGCCTGAGGGTATTGTGGTGTCGCTGCCTGTGGACGTCCTGAGGGGGAGTGCCGAGGAAGACTTGTGGCGGCTGGAAGGAGCGGCGATGGCGGAGGACTTCGGTTCGGGGATGCTTTGGCGCAGCACTGAGGGGGCAGTGGGAGCGGCGCTCGCGCCGGTGGGAGCTGGAGGGATCGAAGAGGCGGCGCGAGGAGTGTACGAGGCGATTTTTTCCTCTTTGGACGATCTGTATCTTTACCGGATGTGGAATTTCCTCCCCGGGATCAACCGGGATGTCGAGGGCTTGGAAGAGTACCGGCGCTTCAATGTCGGCCGGAGGGACGCCTATGCGGCGCGATTTGGAGATGGAGCGGTGGAGCGGATGCCGGCGGCCTCGGCCGTGGGTTGCCGGGGGGATGCGCTGGTCACCGTTTTTGTCGCCGGCCGGGACAGGCCGCGGTATGTGGAGAATCCCAAGCAGGTCCCCGCTTACTGTTATCCAATCGAATATGGTCCGGCGCCGCCGAGTTTCGCCCGCGGCACGGTGGTGCAGGGAGAGAGCGGTTTGCTAGGCTTCGTGGCCGGGACGGCCAGTATTGTGGGGCATGCATCCGTGGCGGCGGGCGACGTGGCCGGGCAGATCGAGACGGCGGTCGAGAATCTCGAGGCTGTTTTGCAGGCGATGGAACTCGAGAATTTGCCGCCGTTTTCCCGTCTGCCGGCGGAGTGGATGCGGGTGTATCTGAGGAATGCGAAGGATTTGCCGGTGCTCGACGCTGCGTTGCGGGCGCGATTTGGAGGGGACTTTGAGCCGGTGGTGTTGCGGGCCGACATTTGCCGGCGAGAGCTGGACGTCGAATTGGAATTGAGCTTTAAGATGGCGGGGGGCGGCCTTGAGGATGGGAGCGGTGGGGCGTCCTTGGTATTTGGAGAATGAGAGATCATGCAGCGAGCGCGCGCGAGAGCGCTGGCGATCGCGAAACGAGGAGTTATGGACTGGACAGGAGTTTTTCCGGCGATCACGACACCCTTCGATGAGGGATTGAGCGTGGATCATGCGTTTTTGGCCCGGCACGCCAATTTGCTGGTGGACGCGGGCTGCCGCGGCGTCGTAGCGTTGGGATCTCTCGGGGAGGGGGCGACGCTGGATTTCTCAGAGAAGGTGGAGGTCTTGCGCACTTGCGTGGAGGCAGTGGGGGCGCGGACTCCCGTGGTGGCGGGCGTTTCGGCGCTTTCGACGGCGGGGGCGGTGCGATTGGCAGAGGCGGCGGAGCAATGCGGTTGCCGGGGATTGATGGTGCTTCCGCCCTATGTCTACAGTTCGGATTGGCGGGAGATGAAGGCCCACGTGGGAGCCGTGTTGCGGGCGACGCGACTTCCCGCTCTACTTTACAACAACCCTTTGGCCTATGGTGTGGATTTTCTGCCGGAGCAGATTGCGGAGCTTGCCGGGGAGGAATCGAATCTGCAAGCGGTGAAGGAATCGAGTGCGGACACACGGCGGGTGACGGGCATTCGCGCTCTGTTGGGGGACAGGCTGCAGATCATGGTGGGGGTGGACGACTCTCTGGTCGAGGGCGTGCGGATGGGAGCGGTGGGATGGGTGGCCGGGCTGGTCAACGCCTTTCCCGGGGAGTCGGTGCGGCTCTTTGACTGGGCGCGGGAAGGCCGGGCTGATGATGCCGATGCGCTTTACCGCTGGTTTTTGCCTTTGCTGAGGCTCGACACGGTGCTGAAGTTCGTGCAACTGATCAAGCTGGCTCAGCAGGAGGCGGGTATGGGATCGGAGAGGGTGCGTCCTCCGAGGTTGACCTTGGAAGGAGAAGAGCGAAAGGCTGCGTTGGAAGTGATCCGGGCGGGGTTGGCATCGCGTCCCGGGGATCAGGATGAATAAGCGTCATCTCGCTCAGGGAAGAACCATGGAACTGGAAGGAACTTCGATTATTGGAAACGGCCGGGGAAGGAGGGACGCGGGCGCGACCTTTTGTGCTTCGAACCGGGTCAGTGGAGGAGAGTTGTCTCCGGAATACATGACGGCATCGGAGGGGGAGATCGCCGAGGCGGTGCGGTTGGCCAGGCAGGCGGCGCCGGAGTTGGCTCGGTTGCCGGGGGAAGGCCGGGGGGCGCTGCTGCGCGCCATCGCGGACGTCATGGAGAAGAACAAGGCGGCCTTGGTGGAACGTACTCCGATGGAAACGGGCTATCCGGAGATGCGGATTCACATCGAATTCGCACGGACGGTGGGTCAGTTGCGACTCTTTGCGGAAGTGGTGGAAGAGGGATCATGGGTCCAGGCCCGGATCGATCACGGCGATCCCCAGCGGAAGCCTCTGCCCAAGCCCGACGTACGTTCGATGTTGCGTCCTCTGGGTCCGGTGGCCGTGTTTGGAGCATCCAACTTTCCGTTGGCCATCTCCGCGGTGGGCAACGACACGGTGGCGGCGCTGGCGGCGGGCAATCCGGTGGTGGTCAAAGCCCATCCTGCGCATCCGGGGACCGGCGAGATCATCGGGCTCTGTGTGGCGGAGGCGATCCGTTCCTGTGACCTTCCCGAGGGGGCTTTTTCCTTGCTCTTCGATGGTGGGCACGAGGTGGGCCGGGCCTTGGTGCTGCATCCGGAAATCCGGGCTGTGGGCTTCACGGGTTCGCTGAGAGGCGGCCGGGCGTTGATGGATCTGGCGGCAATGCGGTCCGAGCCGATCTCCGTTTTTGCGGAGATGGGAAGCGTGAATCCTGTTTTTTTGCTGCCGGGAGCATTGCGCGAGCGTGGGAAGGAACTGGCGCAGGCATTGCATGGGTCGCTGACGGCTGGCGCCGGTCAGATGTGCACAAATCCCGGCATCGTGGTGGCTGGGGAGGATCCGGCTTTAGGCGACTTCAGGGACGCGGTGGCGGAGCTGGTCCGCGGAACGCCGGCTGGGGTGATGCTGACGGAGGGAATCCGGGCTTCTTACGAGCGTGGGACAGGCCGCTTGCGTGAGTGGGAAGGCGTCTGGGAAGTGGCGTCGGGGGGCGAGGGCGGCGCTTTTCTCTTTGAGACGGGCGCGGACCGGTTCGTGGAGGATTCCGTCTTGCACGAGGAGGTGTTCGGACCTTCCACGTTGTTGGTGCGTTGCGGACCTCAGGAGGAGTTGGTCCGGGTTGCGGAATCGATGGAAGGTCAGCTCACAGCATCCGTTCATGGAACGGAAGAGGACTTGATGGAGAACCGGCGGCTGCTGGAGACTCTGGAGCGGCGAGTTGGCCGACTGATTATCAATGGCTTTCCGACGGGTGTGGAAGTCTGCCACGCGATGGTGCATGGCGGGCCCTATCCGGCGACATCCGACGGGCGGTCCACTTCGATCGGGACCTTGTCCATTGAGCGGTTTGTGCGGCCAGTGGCCTTTCAAGACATGCCCGATGCGCTGCTTCCCGGTGAGTTGAAGGAGGCGAATCCGTTGGGGATTGTCCGGCTCGTGGACGGAAAATGGGGTGTGCGGGACCGTTAAGGATCCCGTTCTTCTGAAGCGTCTTCCTCTTCGCGGTCGAGGCGCGGCTGGGGAATCTGGAGATCGGTGCGGGTCAGGGGCGGAGGCGGATAGCCTTCGCGAAACTGGGTGATGAGAGTGTCCTGAGGCACGCTCAGGGTTCCGCTGATCTCGAATTTCGCCCAGCTCACGTTGCTGCCCCGGGCCTCGAAGAATTGCGGTTTTAGGTGGTGAAACCGGGCGAGGAGGGCATTGGGAAGGCCCAGTTCGAAGCTGCCTTCCAGCCGCTCGTCCTGATGGATGGTCACCTCGCCATGCAGGAGGAAAATCTCGCTGGTGGCGGCGGACATGTCGTAGAGGCGGATGCGGTCGCGATCCTGCTCGAACTTCACAGTGAATTCTTTGCATTCGAGGCGTTGGAAGAGATCGAGACCGCTGACGCGGGAAAGCTCACTGAGCAGATCGAGCCGTTTGAGGGCGACGCCGTCTCCGGACAGGGTTCCGCTGAGGAGGAAGGGGTCGTCCTCGCGAAAGCCTGCTTGAAGCCGAATCTGGCCGGAAACGGTGCCCACGACGCGTTCTTGCCAGGAAGGGTGGACAGCGCGGTGGAGTTGGATGGATTCAAGCGCTGCCGTGAGATCTGCGCCAGGGTCGTCACCGAGAAAGCGCAAGTCGCCGGTGACATCACAAGTTCCCCCGCCCTCTTCGCTGAGGTTCGATTCGAGGATGTGGACGGCGCCTTCGGAATCCAAGGTGGCGTCGGCCGAGCTGATTCGAAAGACAGGCCAGGAACCGAACTTCAAGTGACCGGTGCGGACGTCGATGAAGTAGTGATTCGGGGTGCGTTTGCAGAGCAAAGAAACATCGCGGATGGAGTGAGGATTCCGGGCGTCAGCGCCGAAATCCAGGCTGAGTCTCTGAATGGCGAGACGATTGAGGAGGAAGGCTTTTGGCAGCCGCTGGAAACCCAATCCCGCGACGAGGGAGGAAGGGACCTCGTCTTTCCTCGCTGGAGCGGAGGCGGAGGTGTTGGCTGGGCGCGCGGGCTTGAGTTTGCCCTCGGCATTGTCGACAAGGAGGTCGGTGTCCCAGATGGATCGAAGCAGGGACAGGAGCGGAACGGTAGCGCGGATGCCGGTGAAGTTGAGTTCGTAGACCATGAGGTCTTCGCGACCCTTGAGGAGGAGCTGCTTATTGACGAAACGGGATTGATCGACGGTGAAACGCCCTTGAAACTCGGCCTCGAGCCCGGTGATTTCACCGATGAGTTGGCTGGCTTCGACTCGGAACTTCTCGGTCTCGTAGTAAAGGTGCGAGAAGAAGAGACTGACTCCGATGACTGCGGCGAGCAGGAAGAGGACCAGAACCGTGAGCGCCGTCAGGAAGCGGGTCCGGCGCTTTTCTTTAACAGGCTGATGGGAGCGGCGCCGGCGTTTTTTCTTGGACTTGACCCCATGACGGGAATGAACCCGCTTGAGGTGGTCCATGATCTCGTCGTAGGAGTAGTGGTCCTTGTCTTCGTTGGGCTCGGGCATCCGGCAGGGTTGGCTCAGCGGACGAGTTAGCCCGCATTTCTCATGCTGTTTCGGCGCGAGGCGGCGAACCCCTTACTTCCCAGGCCGTGCGCAATCAAAGGCGCAGAGCCGGGTGAGTACTCCCTGTTCAAGCCCGAGGCAAGCGGAACGAAGGCAGGATGGGATGCAGCGCGCCACAGCAGAAAGGGTATGCGAAAAGTGGGTTAGGGAGGGTCGAGAGGGGCGCTGTCAAGCGGCCGGTTGAGTCGATTGCCGCCGGGGTCGATGACCTCGACTTGGACAAAGAAGATCACAGCTTTATTGCGTTGCAGGTCGACCTCCGAGCGGAAGAAGCGCCCCAAGAGGGGAATATCTCCGATAATCGGAACTTTGTCATCGATCAATTCGATGCTTGAAGTGGCGAGACCGGAAACGACGATGGTGGCGCCGTCCTGCACCGTAACCGGGGTGGTGGTCCGGTTGGTTTTGAAGACCGGCATGACGATTAGGTTGTCCGTGATGACGATGTCGACGGGGATGTTGAGGGCGTTGACGGCGGCGGTGGTGATGGGGCTTCCGTAGTTGACGAATCCCTCGAACCGGACGAACTCGGCCATGAGATTGAGGTCCACATAGTGGTTGTCTTCGCTGATGATGGGGTCGACCTCCAAGGTCAGCCCGACCGGGCGGACCGTGAAAGCCGTGGGTGTGGCCGGTGTGACGGGAAAGCTTCCTGCGGCTGTGTCGACCCCCACGGTCTGCGGCAGCTCGGGCGGATCGTATTCCGTCGGATACATCAACTCGCGGATCAGCTCGATCCGGGCGCGTTGCCCGCTGCGGGTGACGACCGACGGGGCGGCGAGCACATCGCCCGCGGTGCTTTGGCTCAGGGCCCGGATCACCACTTGGAACTGCGGATCGGTCAGGGTGCCGGCGACGGCGAGGACCCCCGGCGAAGGTTGACTCATGGCGCTTGCAGCGGCCGCGTTACTTCGGGTTGTTCCGATGATGCGATCCAGGGCGTCGCCCCGGAAGACATCGATTCCGCTCCGCAATCCTGAGGTAATCCGGTTTCCGCCGATGACCTCTCCGGAGTCTGGGTCGACGAAGGAGAAATTGCCGGGGTCGGTCGCGGGCTGTCCGCCGGAGGAGATGATGGCGCCGTCGTTATACAGCTCGAATCCACCGAGTAGCCAATCGAAGCCCAGCTCTTCGAGATCTTCGTCGAGGATCTCAAGCTGCCGGACGCGGATCACGACTTGCTTGGATCCCTGCCCGCGGCCGGAGGCGATCATGGCGTCGACAAGCTGGAGGTTCTCGAAGGTGTTGCGGACGATGAGCCGGCTGTTCGAGGGCAGGTACTGGGCGTAAGCGCCTTCGGGAAAGGCGATGCCGTTAGACTGGAGAAACTCTTGGGCATTGAGCCGCCGAAATGCCGGCTGGTTGTCCGCACCTCCCCCGAAGGGATCCGGATCCGCGCCGCCATCATTGAGGGGCATGGTGCTCAGAAAATCAGGGGGCACATCAAAGGTGCGGGTGAGCAGCGAATCGTCCGTTTCCCCGGCTGCGACGAATCGGACGGCAAAAGGCTCGATGCGGTATTGGGCTCCGATGCTCCGGGCCACGTAGCGCACGACTTCGAGCAGGGGAATGTTCTGCAGGCGCAAATGGATGGGCTGAAGCCGGTCGACGCCGGCTCCGAGAATGAAATTGACCCCGCGCCGGGATGGGTCTGGCGCATCCAAGTCGAGATCGCGGCTGCGGCTGCTGAGAAATTGCAGGGCTTCGTCCGCGGTGGCGTTCTGAAACAACACCTGATCCACGATAATCCGGGTGAGTTTGGCGGCGATATCTTGGGAGGCGGGCGCGCCCAATTCGAGGCCGGCTTCAGCCAGGGACGCGGATCGACTGGGGGGAACGCTGCTTTCCCAGGCTCCGCCGAGAGAGGCGAGGGCGCGGCCCCGGGTTTGGTCGTAAGCGCTTTCAGCGTACTGGGCCCGCAGAGTGGCGGCGCGTTCCATGCCCTCGATTGCGGCGCGATTGGTGCGATCCAGACCGAGCACCTGGGAATAGATGACGGTGGCTTCGTGATACCGGCCGCTATCGAGAAAGGACCTGCCCTCGATGAGCAACTGGGAAACCTCGTCCACCTTTTCCTTATGAGCGGCGGTATCGTCGCGATTGATGTAATCGTAGTCCGAAAGCCGCTCTTGAAGCGTGACCGCCGGTGCGTAGTCCGGTGCGTAGCCGGGAGCGAGGACGATCGAGAGGATCTGCGCGGCCCGTGGATATTCGCCGGCATCGATCAATTCACGGGCGAAGTCTGTAGCGGTCTTGCTGAAGCGCATCAGGGCCGTTCCACGGATCCCGCCGATGCGGTCGCCCGGAGGGAGGGCGTCCACTGCGGCACGGTAATTGCTCGATGCGGAGGCGAGGTCGCCCAGGCGAACTGCGCTGTCGCCTTGAGAAAGGTAGTGGTTGGCCTCCATGACAGCATGCTCCCGGCTGCTGACCTCGCGATCCTCGAGCCCTGAGTCCCATGAGGGCAGATCTTGCCCGGGCAGAGAGGCCGGGAGAGAGCCCGCCAATGCGGCAAGGGCCGGAAAAAGCATCCGGATTTTGCCGTTGAAGAACAGCGGCAAGAAAGGAATTGCTCCGTGGCTGCGGGGCATTGGCGGTATAAATAGGGCAGCTTGGTTCGCGATGTAACGCTTAAAATCAAGAAAACTTCCAGGAAAACCGGCTGCCGTTTGACCGATCCTTGCTGGGCAGGACATTGGCGGGTGCGCGTAACGATCGTGGGGCAGGGCTTGGCTGGAACAATACTCGCCTGGCAAGTGCTCCGAGAGGGCGGCGACGTGCGGGTGGTGGACAGAGGAGACCGTCCCACGGCTTCGCAAGCGGCAGCGGGATTGATAACGCCTTTGACGGGCCGGCGCCTGGCGCTTTCCTGGCGCTTTCCCGAACTGCTACCCGCGGCGCGCAGCTTTTACGATTGGGCCGGACGCATGCTGAAGCACGAGCTGTTTCGTCCTCGCACGATCAGCCGCGTTTTTCGGGATGCCGTCGAGCGTGAGACCTGGGAAGGGCGCGCGAGCGGCTTGGAACCGTGGGTATCTCCAGTAAGATCGGCGGGTCTTCCTCGGGGTATCCGGGCCCCCTGGGGATTCGGCGAGATGAAGGGCGGCGGAGTAGTGAACACGGAGTGCTTTCTCCGTTTGTCCCGGGAGCGGTGGATCGAGGAGGGGAGATTCCGCTGGGGCGAGACGGAGCTAGGACATGGGAGCGACTCGGGTGGGCCGACGGTGTTCTGCACGGGAATCGCTGCCGCGGCGCATCCGGATTTTGCATGGCTGCCGTTCCGGCCCGCGAAAGGGGAGATCTTGACGCTGCGGATCGACGGCTTTCGGGAGGAACGCGTCTGGAACCGGGCAGGGCATTGGCTCTTGCCCGTGGGGGGCGAGCACTATCGTTGCGGAGCGACCTACAGTTGGGACCGGCTTGATTCAGAGCCCAGCAAGGAGGCGCGGGAGGACCTGGAGCGGCGCTTGAGCGAGTACATGGACCTGCCTTGGGAGGTAGTAGAGCAGAAGGCGGCGATCCGTCCGGTGATTCGCTGGAGCCGTCTGGTGATGGGGAGCATTCCGGGCGCCAGCGGCATGTGGGTATTCAACGGGTTGGGATCGAAAGGCGCATTGACCGCGCCCTTTTTCGCCCGGCAACTGGCGCGCTGTGTCCTCAAAGGCGAGCCGATCGACGCCGAAGCCGGTCTGCCGCTGCCAACTGGATGAGCGGCATTATTATAGTGGAGGATCGCCGGCTTGCCGTTTTCTTGCGAGATGTTCAACGCCAATGCCTTGTCCCCACCGGTGCATGTGCGTGGGCAGTGGTCCCGCTTGCGGAGGCGATGCCGCTTTCGCAGATGGCGGCGTGCATTGAGTAAAGAAGCGCAATTGTGAAGCTGGCGCTCTGGACAGGGATGGTGAACAATGCGCCGCCGTGAGGATACTTTTGGCAGCCGATCTGCATTACTCACTGCGGCAATGGGATTGGTTGTGCCGTGCCGCGGGTAAATTCGATGTCGTGGTGCACGCGGGCGATTTTCTGGACGTGGCCGCGACCGTGGATTTGGACGTGCAAATCCTGGTCACGCTGAAGTATCTGCGGCGCCTCCAACCTGAGTCTCAGATCCTGGCGGCCAGCGGGAACCACGATCTCGACCGGGAAGGACCATCCGGCGAGAGGGAAGCGGGGTGGATGAACCGGGCCCGCCGGTTAGGGATACAGGTCGACGGGGATTCCTTGGACCGGGACGGCTACCGGATCACCGTGTTTCCGTGGTGGGAGGGACCGGCGGGCCGGACCAGCGTGGTCGAGCAGATGCAGCTCAGTCAGCCCCCGCCTGGGACCGGGTGGATTTGGGCTTATCACGCGCCGCCCACCCAGACGCCCGTATCTTGGACGGGGAAGGAGTGGTTTGGGGACGCGTATTTAGGAGAATGGATCGAGCGATTCCGGCCGCTGATGGTCTTGACGGGGCACGTTCATCACGCGCCTTTCTCAAAGGGGGGTTCCTGGGCGCATCGGCAGCATGGGGCGTGGGTTTTCAATGCCGGCCGGCAAATCGGACCATGGCCGGCTCACGTGCGGATCGATCTCGATCGGCAATTGGCCACCTGGGTGTCCCTGGCGGGCGAAGAGACCCGCGAATTGAAGGAAGACGCTGGCGATCCGAAGACCGCGCTCAGCCGGACTGGCTGATGAGCGCTTCGAGTACTTCGTCGACCATGGAGAGGTGGCTGCTTTCGCGATCGAACTGGCGTTTCAGGTCGACCAGATACCGGGTCACGCCCTGCAAACGGCGGGCGAGGAGGCGCGCGACTTCCCGAGCGAAAGCTGGGTTGTCGACGAAGAACTTCTCGGGATCCTCGACGACATAGAAGCAGGAGGGTTCGAGTGTCCGAACCGTGGCCATGTGGGACTGATCGAGAAGATGTGAGATCTCTCCAAAAACGGCGCCAGGCTGGTCGATTTCGTTGAGGCTGACGCTTTCCTTGACGATTTCGACGCTGCCGGATTTAAGGATGAAGAGTTTTCCGGAGCGGCCGCCTTCCTCCAGCACCGCGGCGCCGCTGTCGAACAGCGCTTCGGGAAGATCGGGGCAGGCACTCAGCATACCTGTAGGCATAAGGCGAATTTGCGGCGTGAAATGCAAAAGGCAATAGGGACTTGAATCCATGGAATCGAATCCATGGAACCCGGCCCGCATTTCTCACACCCTTTCTGCTGTGGCGCGCTGCACCCCAGCCTGCCTTTGTTCCGCTTGCGTCCGGCGTGAACAGCATTCACCCAGCCCTGCGCCCCCGGCCTGGGCAGTAAGAGGTTCGCAGTCGAAGGGGCGCCGGGGCTTGCAGGAAGCGCTTCAGCGGCTTAAGAGGTGAGCGCGACGGCGGCAAGCGCCGCTGGAGTTTGAAATCCGTGACCAAGAAGCAGAGCAGGCAAACGAGGAAGGACCGAAGCGTCCAGGGCGGCGGAAAGCTCACTCCGGCCGAAGCTCGCCTCCGGGGGGCTGGCGCCGGGATGAAGGCTACGGTGGTGGGCCGGCTCCTGTTGGGCCTGGCGTTTTTTCTCTCGGTTTATCTCTCCCTGGTCTCGATGAGCGGCGAGGCGGCGGCGGGATGTGGGGAGGGAGAGAAGTGCCAGGAGGTATTGTCCAGCCGATGGTCTGCGCTTCTGGGGCTGCCGGTGAGCCTTGCGGGCAGCGTTCTCTACGCGGGGATGCTCGTGGCGGACCTGCGCGCGCGGCGAACGGTGGTGTGGTGGACCGCTGCCGCATTGATCGTGGGCGGCGCCCTTTGGTTTACCGCGTTGCAAGCGGTGGTGTTGCGGGCGTTCTGTCCGTGGTGTTGCGTCGCCCATGCGCTGGCGGCGGGCGCCGTCGGGCTTCTCTATGTGGGCTCGCGGCCAGCGGCCAGAGGGGGCGGGTTGCCCACGGGAAATGTGTGGTGGAAAGGGACGGCGGCGGCGGCGGCGATTCTGACGGCGACGGCTCTGCTGCAAGTCTACGGTCCGCAGAAGAAAACGACGCAGACGGTTACGGTGGCCGGAGGCGCGGTGGGAGATTCCGTCATCGTTCCGGAGGCGAACGAACGGCTGGTTCCTGTGCACGGAGGGTCCATCAACGTGGATGTCGTCGATCTGCCGGCAATCGGGGATACGCGAACGGCGACGCACGTTGTGGTGGGGCTATTCGATTTTACCTGCCCGCATTGCCGCGAGCTGCATGAGATCTTGGTAGGAATCGAACACGCTTTTCGCGGCAGGCTCGCGGTGGCGCAGTTGCCGGGTGCGCATAACGAGAAAGGCCGGACCATTCACCGCTTGATGCTCAGTTTGTGGAAGGAGCGCCCGGACCTGCGGGAAATTGTTGGGGAAATGCTGCACAGCGGGACCGTGCAAGCGGACGAGATCGCGCTTCAGCGCGAGGTCGAACGGGTGATGGGTCAGGAGGAAGTGATGGGAATGCTGGCGCGATGGAAACCCTGGGCAGACGAAAAGATTGCTCTGGCGGAGCAAGTCTTTCAGGCGAATAAAGCGGTGACCAACAGCGGGCGTTTTCCCCAATTGCTCGTGGGAGACGCAATCGAAGTGGGGGCGCAGGCGGGTTCCGGGCACTATTACGCGTTGTTCCGGGAGAAACTGGGGTTGGTGCGCGATGCCGTTCCGCAGTTGACGATATCTCCTGGCGCCGTGGATTTGGGCGCCGTGATTGCGGGATCGCCGCACACGCTGAAGTTCAGCTTGGAGAATTTGGGCAAGGCGGATGCCCGGCTGCGCCGGGTGAATTTGCCGATGGGAATGCGCTGGGAGGCGCCGCAACCGGAAGTGGTGGCGGCAGGCAAAAAGGCGGAACTGAGCGTCAGTTTGGAGGTTCCGTTGCAGAACGGTCCTGCGGCCTGTGAGATTCAACTCGAGAGCGATGCAGAACCGGCGCTGCTCAAGATTCCGGTGAAGGCCCAGGTGCGCAATCCCATCGAGCTGCGTCCGCAGCGGGTGAACTTCGGGACCTTTAGCAGTCAGACGCCGCCGCTGAAGGTGCAGATCCTCTTGAGCGAACCGGTGACGTTGGGAGAGCCGAAGAGTTCGATACCACAGTATCAAGCGGAGTTGGTGGAGGTCGAAGCGGGCAAAGCCTACGAACTCGAGATCGAGGTGGTGGGCGAGTTTTCTGGTGTGGGGTTTCAGCGGGGCGTGATCGAGATTCCCATCGACGGTTCCGAGTTTGACGAGCCTTGGCCGGAGGCGATCCGGGTGCAGGCTTACGGTCGGGTCGTCCGGAGTCCGGGGAGCTGAGGAAGGCGCTGCGGACCTGAGGGTTGCGGGGACGAGTGCTGGGGCTTAGGTTTGGTCAACCCTGACTTTTTAGGAAACGATGAACCGATGCCTGATTGCCATTCTCGCGTTCGCTTGGTCCGCGCCCCTGGCGATGAGCGAAGTATTTCTGGACATCGACGACTTCGGAGAGCGCCTTGGAGGCTGGGAGAAGAAACGGGGTTTGGCGGCGGTGTATCGCGTTTCCGACAGCAGTTACCGGACCTACCGGCCCGCGGTGACGAAGACGCCGGAGGGCGGCATTTTCGTTTCGGTCCGCATCGACAATGTGCGGGGCGTGTTCGCCGCGAACGATCATGCCAGCTTGGAGATCACCTTCGATTCGGGGGGACGGGTGGTCAGCGCCCGCAGCAGCATCAGTCTGCAGGGGAAACGGATCACCAGCGATCTCATTGTGGGCGGGGTGCAAGTTGGCAAGGCGGCGGCCTCGATTACTCCGGCGGACGCGCTGATCAAAGTGAGTTCCGACTTGGTGGCGAACCTGACGGAGAAGATTTCCAAGGAAGGCGCGGTCGAGCCGGGGCGAGTCACCTTTCCCGCGGTGGTCCAACACAACTTCAACATTCTTTTTCAGGCGGTGCGGTTGGTGGAAAACGGACGTTCCATCTCGCTGGCGGACGTTGGGCGTAGCGAGGCGAAGGTGGAAGTAGCAGGAGCGGAAGACTCAGCGCGGGTCGATATTCAGTTGCAACCGCCCGGTCAACCCACGATTCAACCGCAACCGCAGCCGCCACCGCCACCGCCACCGCAGCCGCAGCCGCAGCCGCAGCCGGACGCCGCGGCCCAGGGACCGGGTCTCCCGGGAGGAGACGGTTAGCCGGCAGTTCTTATACGATCCGTGCTGTGGCGCGGCCGCGCTTGCTCGCGAACTCTTGAGGATCCATGGCGGATCACGAGTGGCCGCTCCAGTCAAGCATGTCTATGAAAACTCTTCCGTTGTTCTGTATCGGCGCGGCCGCGGCCGTTTGTGTTTCCGTGTGTCCCGCGGCGGCGGCCGAAGTGCATTTGGTTTTTGAGGAGAACGTCATGGTTGCCATGCGGGACGGGGTCCGGCTTGCCGCGAATGTGTTCCGGCCCCGTGAAGAAGAGAGGGTTCCAGCGGTGCTGATGCGTTCGCCGTATGGCAAGCCGGGCGATGGCTGGGAGGAGGCGCAGCGTTATGTCGCGGCCGGATTCGCCATGGTCGTGCAAGACTGTCGCGGCAAAGGGGATTCGGAAGGGGTGTGGGATCCCTTTCGTCATGACGCGGAGGACGGGTTCGACACGCAGGAATGGCTTGGCGATCAGCCCTGGTGCAACGGAGAGATCGGGACGGCTGGCGGGTCGTATGTGGGATGGACGCAGTGGGCCTCCGCTCCATTGGGCAGTCCCCATCTCAAGGCCATGATGCCGGTAGTCCCATTCGCCGATGTGTATGAGGACATCGCCTATCCGGGCGGGGCCATGCAATTGGCGTTGCTGATGGGCTGGGGCGCTGCCGTGGGCGGCGTCGCTCTGGATCCCGACGGCTTGCGGGAGGCCTACCGGCATCTTCCGCTGCGCACCTACGGCGACCAGTTCGAGCGGAAGGTTTCCTACCTGAATGATTGGGCGCGGCATCCGGCCTACGACGGCTATTGGAAAGCGCGCGGAATCGACGGGAAGTATGACGACGTCGCCGTTCCCGTCCTGAACGTGGGCGGGTGGTACGATATTTTCTCGAAGCCCACGATCGATCTCGTCGACCAGATCCGCGAGAACTCGAGGGATCGCATGGCCCGCCGCAATCAGATGGTGGTGATGGGGCCTTGGGCGCACGGGGTGGGCGTGCGACGGGTGGGAGAGTTGGATTTTGGCGAGGCCGCGGCAATGGACATGGGCGAACTGCAGTTCCGTTGGATGCGTTACTGGCTGCAGGACGAAGACACCGGGGTGCAGGACTGGCCTGCCTATCATCTTTTCGTCATGGGCGAAAACCGTTGGCGCGGTGAAGACGAGTGGCCGTTGCAACGGACCGAGTTCACCCCCTACTACTTGAGCAGCGGGGGGAAAGCCAATTCGCTCGAAGGCGACGGGCAGTTGGGCCTCGAGAAGCCGGGGGAAGCGCCGCAGGACGCCTTCGTGTATGATCCGGGCGAACCCGTTCCGACGCAGGGCGGCAACAATCTGATCGGGGCGGCTGTGGGACCAATGGACCAACGCGAAGTCGAGAAGCGCTCCGATGTTCTGGTCTACACCGGCGAAGCGTTGGCGGAGGATGTGGAAATCACGGGTCCCGTGACCCTGGTGCTCTACGCCGCTTCCACGGCACGGGACACGGATTTTACCGGCAAACTGGTGGACGTGCATCCGGACGGGACCGCTTACAATTTGTGCGACGGAATCCTGCGGGCCCGTTACCGGGAAGGCAGGGAGCGGCCGGAATTGTTAGAGCCTGGAAAGGTCTATCGCTTCGAGATCGACCTATGGGTAACCAGCAACCGCTTCCGGCGCGGCCACCGCATCCGCTTGGAAGTGTCCAGCAGCAATTATCCCCGTTTCGACCGCAATCCCAACACGGGAGGAGCTTTTGGAGAGGACGAAGAGTTCCTGCAGGCTACCCAGACGATTTTTCACGACGCCGAGCATCCCTCGCACCTGTTGCTTCCGGTGATTCCGTATTAGCTTCTCTAACTTCACTGCCCTGTGCTGCGATGCCCCCGGCGCCGGTGCGGGGGCGTCACAATCGGATTGGCTCCGCCATGGGGAGGGGCGCAGGCCGGTCTGCTCAGCGAGGGCCGAACCACTGGCGGTCGGCGAAATCGAGGAAGACGGTCCAGTCGGCGAGACCCACAGCGTGTTCTCCGGGGCGGATGTGATAACCGAGGGTATCACCGGCCAGCGCGTTGAGGGGCGGCGGATCTTCATCGTCGATGCCGCCGGCTTGGAGAAGGCGGTAGACGGGATTGGCGCCGCGAAGCGAGGCGAATTCGCCTGCGGGATCAGCCCAAGCGTCTTCCTCGGCGCTGCAGACCAGCACGGGGCGCGGGGCGATGGCGGCGATGAGGAAATGTTGGTCGAGAGGAAGGTGGTCCTCGCGGTCGTTGAAGAATTTGAAGTTCTGACAGAACCAATGGGGAAATCTGTCGTTGATGGCTTTGACAGTTTCTCCGGAGCGGCGGCGGCTGAGGGCGGCCCCGCCGCAACCCGACTGGTTGCTGACGGTCAGAGCGATGCGTTCGTCCCAGGCGGCGGCTACGAGGGCGGTCTTGCCGTTGCGGGAATGTCCCATCACGGCGATGCGTTGCGGATCGAGATCGGGATCTTGAACGAGATAATCGACGCAGCGGTGCAGGCCCCAGGCCCATGCCGCGATCGTTCCCCATTCGGCGGATGCCGGTTCGGTTTGGCCGGGCCGGTAATAGAGCGGATGAACGCCGTCCGACCAATCTGGATGATCCGGATCGATGTCGCCTTGATAAAAGGTAGCCACGGCGTAACCGCGGGCGAGAATGGCTTCGATGGGCCAGCGGCCGGCCTGAACCCCGCGCTGGGCTTCGGTGGCGCGCTCGCCGTCTCGGACCCAGTGGGGAGTGAGGGGAATGTCTCGATCCGGCGCGACGGTGTGATTGCCTTCGAAGTTCAACCCAAGGAAGACGGGAGCGGGGCGGCGTTGATTGGGTGAGTAGACGAGCAATTGGATGGGAGGCGTGTCGCGGCCGCCAAAAGAGATGGAAACGAGCTTCCGGGTGGCCTTGCCATCGAGAACGCCGGGTGTGGTGCGGTCCACCGACCAAGCCGGGGTCGCCGGCGGCGGCGGCATGTGTCCGTAGACATAGTGAGCGAGCAGATCGAGGATCTCGGAGCGCCGCTCCGGCCATTGTTCCGGCCAACGGACGCTGCGTCCGTCCAGGAAGGTCAAGGGATCCGGGAGTTCTGATTGGGGAGTGAGGGATTCGAGGGGGCGGGCGGCGATGCTGCGGGCGGGAAGAGCGTTGCGGATGGCGGCGGCTACTTGTTTTGCCAGGAGCGTGGATCCCTCGTTTGTGAAATGGACATCGGCGGGGCGCTGAATCGAGTCGAGACGCGCGGCGGCATAGGTGTGGAGATCGTGAATAGGGACGCCGGCGGCGTCCATGATCGCCGCTGCGGCGGCGTTGTAGCGGATCTCGTGACCCGGAACCCGGCCTTCGGCGCCTTGTGGGATGGGTGTGGTCGAACTCCAGATAAGACGGGCGCCGCTGCGCGACAGGCGGCGCACAATCTCCCGAAGATTGGCTTCGTATTCGGGAAGCGGGACCATGAGCTGGCCATCCGCGACCGGCGCCTTCGGAGCATTGTGGCGCAAATCGCTTTCGTGCGGGATGAATTTGAGGTCGTGCAGCCCGAAGTTGAAATGAATGAGATCCCAGCGGGCGGGACCCAGCCAATGTTCGAGACTTTCCAGCGCGCGGAGGGTGGGGCCGCAGTTCACAGGGGCGCGATGGACGTTGGCTTCGTCGCGCAGTTCGTCTCGCACCCCCAGGGTATAAGCGATGGAAATGGAGTCGCCTAGCAGAAGGACCCGGGGCAATCCGGGGCGGTCTTCGATAGGGTCAAGGGGGGCTCCGGGCAGAGAAACGTGGTGGGTGGACAAGACGGCGATGACCAGAGTCGGGGTGAGGAGAGACCGGAGGGAGTTCTGGCGCCAAGCGTGGAGGACAGGTGGGAGCATCATCCAAGCGTAGGGCAAAGGCCCAGTCTGGACGCCACGAAAAATGGGGCCAAGCCCAGTTGTGGCGTCCGGGGAGCGGCGTGCTCGAAGAGTTGTGTCCGGGTCCAGGATACTGTACGCACGGGAACTGAGTTCAGTCCCTTCCCGCGTCGTATTATGTCTGTTTCTTATCCTTCCGAGCGGATCCTGCTCGGCCCCGGTCCGAGCGCGGTTCCGCAGCGTGTTCTGCAAGCGATGGCCGCGCCCACTCTGGGCCATTTGGACCCGGAGTATTTGGAGATCATGGATGAAACGCGCGATCTTCTTCGTCACGTGTTTCGGACCCAGAACGAGCTGACGCTGGCGGTTTCCGGAACGGGAAGCGCCGGCATGGAAGCCTGCGTGGTCAATCTGGTCGAGCCAGAGGACGAAGTCATCGTTTGTGTGAACGGCGTTTTCGGAGCGAGAATGAAAGATGTGATGGAGCGAGCCGGGGCCGTCGTGCATGCCTTGGAGGTTCCTTGGGGGGAGACTTTTTCGCCGGAGATCATTGGAGAAGCTCTGGACCGTTATCCAAAGGCGAAAATGCTCGGGATTGTCCACGCCGAGACGTCGACCGGAGCGCATCAGCCGTTGGAGGAGATCGCCGGATTGGCGCGGGAGGCGAACCTGCTCTTTTTGGTGGATGCCGTGACATCGCTGGGAGGGTTGCCGGTCGAGGTCGATGCCTGGGGGATCGACGCCTGTTATAGCGCGACGCAGAAGTGTCTCTCTTGTCCGCCGGGATTGGCTCCGGTGACGTTCTCGCCCCGGGCGGTCGAGACGATGGAACGGCGCCGGAGCAAAGTGCAAAGTTGGTATTTGGATATGTCGATGCTGCGGGCCTATTGGGGATCGGATCGCGTCTATCATCACACGGCCCCGATCAACATGACCTATGCGTTGCGCGAGGCGTTGCGAATCGTGATTGAGGAGGGACTGGATGAGCGGATCGCCCGGCATCAGCGTCATCACGAGCGCTTGCGCGCAGGTTTGGAGCGGCGCGGGATAGATTTGATCGCTTCGCGGCCGCTGACGACGCTCAACGCGATTTGGGCGCCGGACGGCGTCGACGATGCGGAAGGGCGTCGCCGCTTGTTAGCGGAGTATGGGATCGAGATAGGAGCTGGTCTGGGGCCTTTCAAAGGACGCGCCTGGCGAGTGGGATTGATGGGGCACTCCAGCCAGCTTCGCCACGTCGATCTGCTTCTGAGCGCATTGGATGCGATATTGGGCGGATAGCCCACATTTCTCATACCCTTTCTTCTGTGGCGCGCTGCGCTCCATCCTGCCTTCGTTTCGCTTGCCCCGGGCTTGAACTGCGTGTAATCACCCAGCTTTGCGCCCTCGGCTGCGCGGGCCTGGGCAGTAAGGGGTTCGCAGTGCCTCACGACGAAACGGCATGAGAAATGAGGGCTAAGGGAGTAAATAGGGAAATGGCGGATCGAGGTCTGACCGCTCCCTGGGATGAGTTGTTGTCTCTGTATCCGCCGGACCGGGTTCTTACGGGCGGGGCGTCCCTTTCGGCATATGAATCGGACGGATTAACTGCATTTCGGGCACGGCCCCGGGCGGTGGTACTGCCGGAGTGCGAGGAGGAGGTGATCGGCACGGTGCGTTGGTGCGCCCGAGCCGGAGTTCCCTTCGTGGCGCGCGGCAGCGGGACGAGTCTTTCCGGGGGGTCGCTTCCCGTCGAGGAGGGCGTGGTGATCGCTTTGAACCGGATGCGGCGCATGATCGAGATCGATCCCGTCGACGCGGTGGCCGTGGTGGAACCCGGAGTGCTGAACCTGGAGGTGAGCCGGGCGGCTGCGCGCTGGGGTCTGCGTTATGCGCCCGATCCTTCGAGCCAACAGGTGTGCACGATCGGCGGCAACGTGGCGTTCAACTCTGGCGGGGCGCACTGTTTGAAGTACGGGATGACCTCCAATCATGTTCTCGGGTTGAAGGCGGTGTTGGCGGATGGATCGGTGCAGCGATTCGGCGGGCGCAGCCGGGACGCGGCGGGTCCGGGTCTGCACGGTCTGTTTGTGGGGTCGGAAGGGCTGTTTGGCATCGCTTTGGAGATCACCTTGCGACTTCTGCCGGAAGTGGAGTGTTTCCACACCGTGCTGGCTTCCTACGCCTCATTGGAACAGGCTGGGGAGGCGGTGACGGCGGTGGTGGCCTCGGGTTTGTTGCCCGGGGCCTTGGAGATTATGGACCGGCTGGCGATCGAGGCCGCGGAAGCGGCGGTATCGGCCGGTTATCCCCGGGAAGCGGAAGCCTTGCTCATCGTGGAATTGGAAGGGCCGGCGGAGGAAGTGGCGGAGGAACAGCGATTGCTGGCCGAGATACTAACTATCACACATCCAACGGAGATGCGCGTCGCCGCCGGCGCGAAGGAACGGGCCGCCATTTGGCGCGGGCGGAAGAGCGCGTTTTCCGCGGTGGGCCGGTTGAGTCCCGATTTCATCGTGCAGGACGGCGTGGTGCCGCGCAGAAAGTTGGGAGAAGCGTTGCGCGCTATTGGGGAGATGTCGCGCCTGTCCGGGCTTCGGGTAGCCAACGTTTTCCACGCCGGGGACGGCAACTTGCATCCCCTCATCCTTTACGATGGCCGGGAGGAAGGCGCCCTGGAACGGGCCGAAGCGTTGGCCGGCGAGATTTTGATCATGTGCACGGAGATGGGAGGATCCCTAACTGGAGAGCACGGCATCGGGATGGAGAAACGCCAATACCTGGGGGCGATGTTTAGCGACGAAGACATCGCGTGCATGCGGCGGGTGCGCCGGGTTTTCGATCCTGACGAGATTGCCAACCGCGGCAAGATGTTTCCGGAAGGGGAGGCCGCCGTTTTGAGCCGCCGGGGCCTGCATCCTTTGGAGGAAGCCGGTGTGATCTCGCGAGAGTAGGGAGGACGAGGGATGCGAGCGCCGGACAGCGAGGAGGAACTGGCGGAGGCCGTGCGCTCTTGCCCGCGCGTCTTGCCGTTGGGGGGAGGGACCAAGCCGGCATTGCGCAGGCTTCACACGGGGGATCAACCCTGCGCAGACCTCTCCCTGAGAGCCTGGAGCGGGATCGAGGACTATGAGCCTTCCGAGTTCACTGTAACGGTGCGATCGGGAACATCTTGCGCGGAGTTGGAAGCCGAATTGGCGGGGAGAGGTCAGTATCTGCCTTTCGAACCCCTCCTGTGCGCTGAGGGCGCAACGGTGGGAGGCACGGTGGCAAGCGGGTTGAGCGGTCCTGGCAGCCTGCGGTTCGGCGGGCTGCGGGATTTTCTTCTGGGCGTGACTTGGATCGATGGATCGGGGCGAAAACTGAGCGCAGGAGGGCGGGTGGTGAAGAACGCGGCGGGATTCGATTTGCCGCGTTTTTTTGTGGGAAGCCTGGGACGGTTCGGGCTGCTGACCCGCGCCGTGTTCAAGGTCTTTCCCTTGCCGCGCAGGCGGCTCAGCTTTCAAGTGAATTTCGCCTCGATGGGTGAAGCGCTCGAGAGTTGGACGGCGGCGGCGCGGGGGCCGTGGGAGTTTGAAGCTCTCGAGATCGAGTGTGATCCGGCGCGATGGATCGGACGCTTTGCCGGGGGGGAGCGGGCCGTCGAGGCCAGGTTGCAGCGTTTTCGACGCGAGACCGGCCTGGACGCGCGGGAAATGTCCGAGGATGCGGCCGGCGCCTATTGGCAAGAGCGGAGGAGTTCCGGCTCGATTGCGGGATCCGGTACGCTGGTGCGCATTCCGGTTAGGCCCGGCGCGATTGTGGAATGGGACGCGGAAATGGCGAAGGCCGGATTGCGCCGGAGTTATGGGAACGGCGGTCATACGGCATGGGTCGCCGCGGGGCCGCCGTTAGGGCGGATGCTCGAGCGGCGCGGTCTTTGTGGTTTGGTGTTGCGGGGGAAGGACGCGGGACCGTGGTTCGGCAGCGAGCCGGAAGGAACGGCCGTGGCCTGCGGGTTGAAGAGGGCGTTGGATGCGGAGGCGAGATTTCCATCGTGGCCGCCGCCGAGAACGGGAGCTGTGATACAGTCTGGAGATGCAGCACCGGATTGACCCGGAGGAACTCGGACCGTCGGGCTTGGGCATGACCCGGGCGGTGCAGGCCTGTGTGCACTGCGGGTTCTGCCTGCCGGCCTGTCCGACTTATGGAGTGCTGGGGCAGGAGATGGATTCGCCGCGCGGGCGGATCGTGCTGATGAAAGAGGTGTTGGAAGGGGGCCTGCCTTGGGAAGCGGCGCTGCCGCACATCGACCGTTGTCTGGGCTGCTTGGCCTGCGAGCCGGCTTGTCCCTCGGGGGTGTCTTACCGAGAGCTGGTGGGGCCGTTTCGGGAGCGGGCAGAGACGGTGCGGCGGCGGTCTTGGAGCGACAGACTGCGCCGGGTTTTGCTGATGGAGACCTTGCCCTATCCGCGGCGGTTTCGGCTGGCGGCGGCGGCAGGGATATGGGTGAAGCGTTGGAGGAGGCTGCTTCCGAGGGACGTGCGACCGCTGCTGGATCTGCTTCCGGACCGGCTACCGCGGGCGGAACGCTGGCCGCAGCGGATTTCCGCCGAGGGAGAAACGCGGGCGCGAGTGGGCTTGTTGCCGGGCTGCGCGCAGAGCGTGCTCGAGCCGGGAATCCAGCGAGCGACCATCGAGATCTTGCGGCGCAACGGTGTGGAGTTATGGATTCCGGCGAAGGCGGGTTGCTGTGGAGCGTTGGCCTGGCATAGCGGCGACGGCCGGCGCGCCCGAGCGGCGGCCCGGGTTCAATTGGAGGCTTATCCCGGCGAGTTGGATGCCGTGGTGACCAACGCTGCGGGCTGTGGTTCAGCGATGCGTGAATATGGGACGTTGTTCCTGGGGCAACCGGAGGAGAAGGCGGCCGGAGAACTCGCTGGAAGAGTGCGGGACATCTGCGAATTCTTGGACCAGTTGGGGCCCCGGCCGGCGCCCGGTTTCGCAAAGCCGGTGCGGGTGGCTTACCAGGATGCGTGTCATCTGGCGCATGCCCAAGGGGTCCGCGAAGCGCCGCGCCGGCTGCTGCGAGCGACGCCGGGCGTCGAGTTGGTCGAGCTGGCGGAAGGTCATTTGTGTTGCGGATCTGCTGGGACTTACAATCTGGAGCAACCGGAGATTGCGGCGGAACTCGGCGAATACCGGGCGAGGACGATATTGGATTCCGGATGCGAGGTGGCGGCGACGGGCAACATCGGTTGCTTGACCCAGATGCGGTATCACCTGCAGCGATTGGGGTCGCGGATTCGTGTGTTGCATACCGTCGAAGTGTTGGCGGCTGCGGCGCGGGGGAAATGGCCGGACGGAGAGTGAAATCGATGTGGCTCCAAGGGAAGCCAGCTCGTGGCGCGGGCATGCCTGCCAGAGAGCACTTGCGGGGTCCGAATTCCGGCCGTGAGGGCGCGCCGGCAGTTGACCGGGGCTAGTGGGAAGGGATGTTGGACCATGCGGATGCGTGCAGGGGACACATTGGGCGCCGGTGGAGGAATGGCGGTGGCCGGCCAGAGCGGTCCCGCGACGATTCCGCCAGTGCCAGGGCTGGAGAGTGGCCGGGCTGTGGAGCTGTTCCTGCGTCTGGAGGAAAACGTGGGGCGCGTGATGCAGGGTCAGGAGGGCGTGATTCGCAAATTGATCGCGGCGATGCTTTCGGGAGGTCATGTTCTCCTTGAGGACTTCCCGGGAACGGGGAAAACGACGCTGGCCAAGGCTTTAGCGGGCTCGATCGGCGGAATGGAGTTCCGGCGGATGCAGTTCACTCCGGACCTGTTGCCCTCGGACATTTTGGGAGTGTCCATTCTCGATCCGCGGACGCAGGAGTTCGAGTTCCATCCGGGGCCCGTGTTTACCAACATTCTGTTGGCGGATGAGATCAACCGGGCCTCGCCGCGGACGCAGTCGGCTCTTTTGGAAGCGATGGCGGAACGGCAAGTGACCGTCGAGGGCAGGGCCTGCGTGTTGCGCATGCCCTTTTTCGTCGTGGCTACCCAGAATCCGGTGGAGTTCCGCGGAACCTATCCCTTGCCCGAGGCGCAGATGGACCGGTTTGCGATGCAATTAGCGCTGGGTTATGTGGATCGGACCAAAGAAGTGGCGGTGCTCGAGGCGCAACTGGGAGAGCATCCGGTGGATTCGTTGGAACCCTGCGCAACATTGGAAGAGGTTTTGGCCCTTATGGCGGATGCGGAACTGGTGCGCGTGAGCCGGGAGATCATGGGCTACATCGTTGATATTGTGGCGGCCACGCGGGAAGTGCCGGAGGTGCAGTTGGCGGCGAGTTCGCGAGCGGCGCTGGCGCTGATGAAAGCTGCGCGGGCTTTGGCGCTGGGAGAGGGAATGGAGTTTGTGGCTCCGGATCACGTGCGGGTTTTGGCGGAAGACGTCGTGGCGCACCGGTTGGTGCTGGAGCCTCAGGCCAAGTACGCGGGTCTGACCGGCCGGAAGATCGTGTCAGACATCCTGGAAAAGATCGACGCGCCCCATTAGAGAGGGAATGCGCCTGCTCCATTATTTTTACCGCGCGGGTGGGCGGTGGTCGACCGCGGCGCAAGCGCGGGTGACGCGGGCCGGAGCATTTTTGTTAGGGGCAACGGTGGTGTCGGCGGTGGGAGCGCTCGATTCGCTGAACAGCATGCAGTACCAGATCTTTTCGCTGTTGACCATGATCGTGCTGGTCGGCGCGACGGCCGGAGCCTTGGGACGGCGAGGGCGGCTCGAGGCGGAGCGCACCCTGCCGCGGCACGCCACGGCCGGTCATCCCCTGCGCTACCGGGTGCGGGTGCGCAACGCCGGACGCTGGCGCTTGGCTGGAGCGCGCCTCAGCGAGTGGGTCGAGCCGGTATTGCCGGACTACCAAGAGTTCCGGCAGCGGGAGGAGCCTTTCGAGCGGAAGCGCAATGTCTTCGACCGCGTCTTCAAGTACTATCGCTGGCTCTGGCTGGTGGAATTGAAGCGGCCGGCTCGCTTCGATGTGAGCGCGGCGTTCACTCTGGCGCGGAGGGAAGGAGCTTCGGTGGAGATGACGCTGACCCCGCTGCGCCGGGGCGTTCTGCGGCTCGGACCTATCCGCGTGTTGACGACGGACCCCTTCGGATTGTTCTTGCGATCGGGCTGGGCCGCGATTGGCGCGGCGACGGTGGTGGTGCTTCCCAAGCGGTATGGATTGCCCGCGTTGGAGATGCCGGGCTCGAGCCGTTATGACCTGGGCGGGCGCGTGGCAGCGGCTGGAGTGGGGCATTCCGACGAGTTTGTGGGTCTGCGCGATTATCGCCCCGGGGATCCGCCCCGCAACATCCACTGGCGAAGCTGGGCCCGGTTAGGCCGGCCGGTGGTCAAGGAGTTCGAGGACGAAACTTTTCCGCGCTATGCCTTGGTTCTGGACACGTTGTTGGAGGACGGACCGGACCAATGTTTCGAGGAAGCCGTATCCGTGGCGGCTTCCTTTGCGGCGACGTTGGATACGAAGGAGTCGTTCCTCGACCTCTTGTTCGTGGGGCCGAGGGCGATAGCGGTTTCGGCAAGCGGTCACGGCAGCGCCCGCGAAGTCGAGAACATGTTGGAGGTGCTGGCGCTGGTGGAACCGGTCCGCGACCCGGGAGGCCTCGCGCTGTTGCGCAAGGAGGTGGGCTTGCGCAGCGGAGGATTGAGCGCCTGTATCCTCGTCCTGCTGGGGTGGGACGCGGACCGGAGAGCGTTGGCTCAGGACTTGCGGCGGAAAGGGGTCGAGACCTTGGTGTTGGTGGTTACTGAAGGCCTGAACCACCGGCCCGCAGAGCCGGGCGTGACCTTTCTTCCGGCCGGAATGGTCCGGGAGCGCTTGCTCACATTGCGATTCGGATCATGAACGGTGTGGAAAGATGGCCGGCTGGGCGCGCGATCCCTCGGGAGAGCGAAAGCGTCCGGGAACCGCCTCCCTATCTCCTGGGCGCCGCCCTGATCAGTTGGAGCTGGATCATCGACTGGATGTGGCTGGGGATCGTGTTGGCGCTGGCCGTCGAATCCCACCGCCGCGTGAGCTGGCGTTGGGATTTTTCGGATGAGGATTATGTCCGGATCTGGAATGTCTGCGTCGCGCTCTTCCTCTGCGTGGGGGTCTTCCAGGCCCTGGACGGGAGATTCTTGGGCATGGCCCGGGCTTTTCAGAAGTGGCTGCCGGTCTTGCTGCTTCCGATGCAGTTGGCGCAGATCTACGGAACGCAGCGCACCGTCTCTCTGGTTACCTTTTCCATGGTGGCGCGCCGCAAGCGAGAACTCGATCTCAAGTTAGGCCGCGATCCTCGGCCTCCATTGCGGTTTCACTTTGGGCATGTCTACCTGGCGGCGACCATCATGGCGCTGGGGGTGGAACGTTCCGACGGCTATACCGTGTTTCTGTTGGCGAGCGCCCTGATCTTGTGGGCCCTGTGGCCGCTGGCGACGCCGGGGAAAGGGAGGCTGGCCTGGATTGCCGCGGCGGGAATGACGCTGGTGTTGGGACATGCGGGCCAACGGACTTGGGAATCCGTCCAGCGCGATGTCGAGCACTGGGCTACGGAGTGGTTTCAGAGAAACCGGCCCGGCAGCCATGAAATGGCGGTGACCGAGATTGGGGAGGTCGGCGAGATCAAGCTGTCGCCTAACATCGTCTGGCGGGTGCGCGTGGCGACCGGCGCGCCGCCCCGTTATCTCCGGGAAAATGTGTATCGCCGCTACCGGGTGGTGGCCGGCGCGGCGACCTGGTCCAACGGCCGTGATCCGCGGATGATCATGCAGGAGGTCCCCTTGCGGAATGCGCGGGACGGATCGGACTGGGAGTGGGCTCCGATCCCGGAAGGCCGGGAAGCCAGTGCGGCGACCCTGCGGGGCCGGCTCAAACGCGTGATCTTACCCCTTCCCGTTCCGCGTGAAACCACACGGTTTGTGGACCTGACCGCGGCTGAACTCAGGCGCAGTCCTTTGGGAGTCTTCGTGGTCACTACGGATCCGGGGTCTTTGGATTTCCTGGCCGTTTACGACGGAGACGTAGCCAAGGCGCGCGATGAGCCCCCTCTTTCCACTGCGGCTGCCCGTTCGGATTTGGAAACGCCAGAGAGCGAGCTTCCGGGCTTGAATCGCGTCTTGGAAAGCCTGGGGATAAACGAAGGCGATCCAGCGCGCGCGATCGTGATGCGATTGCGCCAATGGTTCGCTTCGGAGGAGTTTCGATATACCCGGCATTTGGAAGGCCGAAACGGAGTCGAAGGAATGCGGGACACTCTGATCACGCAATTCCTCGAAGAAAACCGTGCTGGACACTGCGAGTATTTCGCCAGTGCGACGGTCTTGCTTCTGCGAGCTGCGGGCGTTCCGGCCCGTTACGCGGTGGGTTTTGCCGTGCGAGAGTACGACTCGCAAAGAGAAGAGTTCGTCGTGCGGGGGTTGCACGCCCATTCCTGGGCCATGGCTTGGGTCGACGGCGCCTGGGAGGAGGTGGACACGACTCCGGCGAGTTGGGAAACGGAAGAACGCGCGGAATTATCGCGATGGCAGGGTCTGCGTGACATGCTGTCGCGCTGGAGAGTGGACTTCGATCTGTGGAGGCAAAGCGAAGAAAAGGGCATTGTGTGGAGCTTGATTCCGCTGGGCATCGCCGGCGTGCTCATGGGCCTTGTCCTCGTTCGCTTTCTGAGGGGATTCCGCCGGAGCGGGCGCAGGACGCCGTCCGGCCCGGCGTCGTCAGCTTGGGAGAGAATCGGGTTGGACTCCGAATGGTACGAAGCGGAGCGGGCCCTGGCGTCGGTCGTGCCGGGCCGGCGCGAAGGGCAACCGCTGCGGTCTTGGTATGAGGGGACGCGGATTCTGCTCGAGGATCTCGGCCCCCGCGTGGAACGGGCTCTGGATCTGCACTATCGGTTGCGTTTTGATCCCAAGGGACTGGATCCTGAGGAACGGGGCGAGTTGGCGGAACTGGCGCGGGTCATCGGCGAGGAAGCGCTGCGGCGCCCGGCCCTGAGTGAGAGGTGAAGCCTCATCCCCTGGTCAGGACGCGCAGGGGCCTGTCTCCCCCCAAAAAGCGCGGGACGAGCATGGGCTTTGGAAGGCAGGTCATTTCTCGTCGACGTGCTCGCGCATCTGTTGGATGAGGCGTTTGTTGAATCGGACGGCGGCGTTGTGGCCGAGGGCTTTGAGCTTGGTGTCCAGCGCAGCCACTTCGATGAGTTTGGCCAAATCTCGGCCGGGCGCTACGGGAATCTCGACCAGAGGGAGCTGCAATCCGAGGATTTCGTAGTGCTTTTTGTCGACCCCGAGCCGGTCGACTTCGTTGAGATCGGCGAAGGATTTGAGGGTCACGACGAGGTTGAGCACTTTTTCAATGCGAATGGCGGCGACGCCATAGATGGCGAGGACGTTGATGACGCCCAAGCCGCGGACTTCCATGTGGTGCCGGCCCGCGTCCGAGGCGGTTCCCACGAGTTCCCCGCCTTCAACGTGGCGGAGCCGGACAACGTCGTCGGCGACCAGAGAGGCGCCATGGTCGAGCAGACCGAGCACGGTTTCGCTTTTGCCCGCGCCGCTGGCGCCGCGGATGAGAACGCCGATGCCGCGGATATCCACCATGCAGCCGTGCTCCGTGGTGGTGGGGGCGAAGGTCCACAGCAGGCGGGCGGTGGCCGCGTTGAGGAACTGCATGGAACGCATCTTGGTGTGGAGGATGCAGACGCCCGCGCGCGCCGCTTCGGACATGAGTTCGGGTTCGAGTTCGTGTCCTTGAGCTAGGACGATGCAGGGGATCGATTTCCAGCAGAGATCGGAGAAGCGGCGGAGCCGGTCTCGTTTGCGCAGGCAGTTCAGGTAGGAGATTTCAGCATTGCCGATGAGCTGGATGCGTTGTTCCGCGAAGTAGGCAAAGAATCCTGCCAGAGCGAGACCGGACCGGTTGAGTTCCGGCTGGGTGATGCGCCGTTCGAGTCCGGTTTCAGGGCCAGCCAGGGACAAATGAAGCGACTTGCCATAGCGGGCGTAGAATTCCCGAACGGTCAGATGGGCGAGCCTGGTCATGTTCTACGGGAAGGCGTAATGCGCCGGACCGCCGGTCAGGAGGAAGCTCGCCGGGTCAGGGTTCGATGAGGCCGTAGTCGCCGTCGCTGCGCCGGTAGAGGATCGAGAGGCGAGCGGAGGTGGCATTGTGAAAAACCAGGAAATGGCGCTCGCTCATCTCGAGTTCCATGATGGCTTCGTCGGTGAAGAGGTGACGGATCCGATGATGTTCCCGGTGGATGATGTGGGGTGCTGGTTCCGTGGACGCGTCCTCGGGCATCTCCGGTTTGAAGACCTGTTCCTCAAGGAAGCGAATAGAATCGTTGCGGGGGCGGTGGGTTTTGAGCAGCCGCGTTTTGAATTTGCGCATGCGCCGGGCGATCTTGGAAACGGTCTCGTCGATGGATTTGTAGAGGTCATCGCTTTCGGTGGACGCTTCCAGTGTGATGTGGTTGGCGCAGAAGAGCACCATCTCGGAAAAGTGACGCCGGCCTTGGACATCGAGGACGACTTTGGCTTCGATGATCCGCGGGTAATCCAGATGGAGTCCGCTGATCTTGCGTTCGGTGAACTCGCGCAGGGCGTCGGTAATCTCGACGTGGCGGCCGGTAAGGGTGATTTGCGGGTTGAGATTGGATGTTTGCATAGCGATTCGCTTCCGTTGGATTCCGCATGCAAGGAAACTCACATCCGGAACCGTTCTCCAAGGTACAGTTCGCGACTGAGCGGATCATTGACAAGAAAATCCTTGGTTCCTTCGCGTTCGACGCGGCCCTCGAAGATGAGATAGGCGCGGTCGACGATGTTGAGAGTTTCCCGGACGTTGTGATCGGTGATGAGAATGGCGAGGCCGGAGTCCCGGAGATGTTCGATGATGTTCTGGATCTCCTCGACGGCTTTGGGATCGACGCCGCTGAAGGGCTCGTCCAGCATGAGGAGGCTGGGTTGGGTGACGAGAGAACGGGCGATGGTAAGGCGCCGTTTTTCACCGCCGCTCAGGGTGAGGGCGCGATTGCGGGCGAGCCGGGCGATGCCGAAGCGTTCGAGGAGCTGGCGGGCGCGTTGGCGCCGGTCGGCCTCGGAGAGGGGCAGGGTCTCCATGATGGCGAGGATGTTCTCTTCCACGGTGAGCCTGCGGAAGATGGACTCTTCCTGGGGCAGATAGCCCATCCCGAGGCGAGCCCTCCGGTACATGGGAGCGTTGGTGACGTCGGCATCGCGAAAGATCACCTGCCCCCCATTGGGGCGGACGAGTCCCACGATCATGTAGAAAGTGGTGGTCTTGCCAGCGCCGTTGGGGCCAAGCAGGCCGACGATCTCGCCGCGCTTGACCCGGATATCAATGCCGCGGACCACGGGCTGGCCGCCGTAGGATTTCAACAACCCGCGGGTTTGCAGAAGGTCCGGCTGGGGATCGGGTTCCTCGCCGGGTTCGAGGCCTTGCCAGGCTTGCGGTTGGGGCGCCGGGGAACTCATGGATTGCGAGCATCCGCCTCGTCGGCTTTGTCGGCTCCGATCGTTTCGCTAGGACCGTCGAAACGAAAATCCCCTTTGCGCGGGATGACGAGTTTGGTGCGGGAAGAAGTGGCCCGGTGCAGGACGCGATCGCGGCGGATCTGTGGGTATTCGAGCAGGACGAGCTGATCGTTTTCGAAGACGGCCTTGCGGCAGCGGGCTTCCTCGAGGACTCCGGCGGGATTGCGGCGTTGAATGACGACCATTCGCCCGGTGGCGACGGCCTTTTTGATCTCGGAATCTCCCTCGCCTCGGTAGACCACAAGTTCGTCGCAGGTCAGGCGGAACTCGGGGTGTTCGAGGATCACATCTTCCTGGTAAACGACGACGAATTTTTCAAAATCGACCACCGTTCGTCCGCTGCAGCGGATTGTGACAAAGCGAAAGACTCCGTCGGGTTTGGCTTTGGCAGGAGGAGAAGAAAGAAGTTCATCGCTGGGAAAGGCCTCATCGGATCGGTCTCCGGGGTCTTGGTCAGGGGAATCCACGGTCCGGGCGCGGGGAGGAGCCGTTTGGGTGGGAATTGCGGGGGTGGGAAGGTGGGCGGCGAGGGCGGCGTCGAGCCGTTTCCGGCGGAAGACATCGCGCGGGCTGGCGGCCTGGAGGATCTCCAGGCGGGAATCCATGAGCTGGATAGCCTTAAAGGCGGCCTGGGTTCGCGCCAGGATAGTCTGGAGTTCTGTAAGCGGCAGTCGCGCAGGAACGGAGACGGGAAGGCCGGCGAGGGACGACGCCGGCAGGGAGGAACCTGCGGCGGCGAGCAGTTCTTCAGGTGCGAGCACAGGCGGCAGAGCGGATTCGGGCCCAGGCCGGCTATCGGAACCCGGTTTGGAAGGGTCGCTGGAGTCCTTCTGGGACCGGGGCCGCCTGTGGTCGTCGAGTACCATGACCACAGGTCCTAACAGACATGCTTGTTGAGTTCCGTAATCAAAAACCAATCCCGATCCGCGGGCTGCGAAATAATCTTGCTTCGTGATCGTGACCGGATAGGGCGTGCTGAGCAATTCCCCTTGCAGGAGATAGTCGGCGTAGGGCGCTCCGATCCGGATGTCGCTCTTTCCTTCAGCGTTGAACAAGACGATTCGCAAGTCCTCGATGCTCAGGGTGTCGTCGTCGATGCGGGTGACCATTTCGGCTTCCAAGACGCTGGCCTGAAGACCTTCTTCGGTGAAGCTGGGGATGCGCACGCGCTCGACCGGCCGGCCTAACGGAATGAGGCCGGCGATGCGGGCGGGTCCCGTGGGGGGCGGCGCATCCTGACGGCGGCCCGGTTCTCGCCCGGAAGGGGCGGCGACGGCGGATGCGGCGCCGGTGAGGATGATCCAAAGGAAGATGGGCCCGCGGAACAAGAGAAGGTTAGGCATGAGCAGCGACGTGAATGGCAAGCAGGTTCTGCAACACGGAAGGAAGCGTCGAAAGGCGCGCCTGATTGGGACCGTCGGACAGAGCCGCCTCCGGGTTTTCGTGGGTTTCCATAAAGATGCCATCGCAACCGGCGGCGACGGCGGCGCGAGCCAGAACCGGGGCGAGTTCCCGGTCGCCTCCGGTGGCTCCGCCGGCGCTTCCGGGCGTTTGGACGGAATGGGTGGCGTCAAAAACGGCGCGGATTCCATGACCCCGCATCCAGTGCAGGGAACGCATGTCGGCGACGAGCTGGCCGTAGCCGAAGGTGGTTCCGCGTTCGGTGATCCACCAGTTGCGGCAGCCATAGAACTCCAATTTCTCGGCGATATGAACGGTGTCCCAAGGGGCGAGAAACTGACCTTTTTTGACGTTCACGGCCCGGCCGGTTCGTGCCGCGGCGGCCAGGAGATCGGTTTGACGGCAGAGGAAAGCGGG